>JBPPMM010000161.1:0-4563 GCA_051306075.1 Chitinophagaceae bacterium | reverse complement strand
ATTAATTTAATTCTAATCTTCCATAGAAGATATTTTCAGGAGTTTAGGTAATTTGTAGAATCCTTCCTTATTTTTAATATCATTCCTCACATTTTTTACGTTTGCGGCGGATATGGGTTCGGCCTTATTACCAAACGAATTTCTTACATAAGTTAAAACTGATGCTATTACTTCATCAGTTAACATTCCTCCAAAGGGGGTCATTGGCACTGTGCCGGAATACTCCTTCCCTCCTACCTCAATAGGTCCTATAAGGCCATGACCATAAACAGAAGTCAAACCCTCACTATCAGAAATTACAAACCTTGCGGGACAGTGTCCATTAAACTTATGGAAGATATTTATTCAAGTATCACTCACTATCCAAATAAGTATCCTGACCGAATGAAAAAACTTCGGAAGAAGTCCTGGCTTCTTTCAATATTTTTTTTATTTCAAGTATTACATCTGGGTTTTCCAATGCCACATTGTTTTCCTCTTTAATGTCTTCCGTTAAATTATAGAGTTCTATGGGCGCGTTAGGATCCATTAGCACATTATACTTTACAGCTTTCCAATTTCCCATCCGCACTGCTTGCCTTCCCCCTTTTTCATGAAATTCCCAATACAGGTATTCATGCTCCCGCTGGTCTTGCTTTTTATCAATTAGAATTGGCAAGAATGAGATCCCATCTATATCTGTCGGTATATCTCCTTCGATGATATTTCCTAATGTGGGAAAAACATCCCAAAAGGCTGAAATATGGTCTGTTTCTGTATTCGGTTTAATTTTACCAGGCCAACTTGCAATCATAGGCACTCGTATACCACCTTCGTACAGGTCACGTTTATAACCTTTAAGTTCACCATTGCTATCAAAGTAATCCGGATCTGCACCACCCTCCTGATGAGGTCCATTATCCGAAGTAAAAATTATCAAAGTATTTTTCTCTAATCCCAATTCCTTTACCTTGTTCATAATTTCTCCAACCTGCTGATCTAAAATGGAAATCATGGCAACAAAAGCCGCGTGACTTTCTATTTGAGATTCGTACTGTCCCTTTCTGTATTCCGGGCCTTCATCCAACCCCTGATATACTTTATCCGGTAGATACTTTCCTCTATATTTCAGCAGGGTTTCTTCAGGTGCAGCCAGTTCAGCATGCGGAATTATGGAAGCAACATATAAAAAGAACGGCTTGTCCTTATTCGTCTCTATAAATTGCAGGGTCTTCTCATGAATTAGTGCGGGGGCGTATATTTCCTTCTCCTTTCCAGCATTTTTTGTTAGAATAATGGAATCCATATTCGACCATAAATGGCGGGGGTAATAATGATGACCCATGCGCTGGCAATTATATCCAAAAAAAGTATCGAATCCCTGGTTTGTTGGATCTCCTTCAGATTTTGGAAAACCTAATCCCCATTTTCCAAAGGCACCGGTACTATATCCCTTTTTTTGGAACATCTCAGCAATCGTATAAGTAGAGTCGGGAATGGGATATTGTCCTTCCGGTTGAATTTCCTTGTTCCCCCGAACAACAGTATGCCCTGTATGCATTCCCGTCATTAAAGCAGAACGCGAAGGTGCGCAGACCGTACTACCGGAGTAGTGTTGGGTAAAACGCAATCCCTGGGATGCAAGCCTATCAATATTTGGGGTTTCAAAATTTTTCTGACCATAGCAGCTTAAATCCCCGTAACCCAAATCATCTGCTAGAATATAGATGATGTTTGGCGTCCTTACACTCTCATTTGTTGTGGTATCCTTTTTCTTTTCATTGCAGGAAACAATTATAAGAAGGTTATAAATGAAAACGTATAACAATACTGTTTTAAAATTCATTTGACTTATCATCTTATAATTGTTTTATTTTTGAAATATAGTGAGGATTTAATTCGATACAGGATTTTCAGGTAAGTGTTAAAATTCTGTAGTTTTTCAACTGGTTTTCACATGTAACCGCCAGGTAGCTTGTAAATTCGGTTGATATTGCAGATTAAATATAAGTTCATTGGATCATTGAAAGCAACATATAGAATCATTGTAACTAAACTTGCGGAAAAATTCACTAATGAAAATGGTAAAGTACGGGATAAATTTACCTCACTGGAGCCTGGATTTAAAGTTCAGAAAATCCTAAAAATAATGAATTCTATGAGTTGGTCATTGGCCTCACAGCATTACATTACAAATTGTGATCGGACTATGATTCGGCAAGGAAAAATATTCCCATATTGCTTCAAAATTATATGGCCTCATGGACCTTCTCGAACTTATCATGCAGACGGATGAATTTTTGACCCGGCAGGTTGCAGCAAATATTCTACTCTCCTACATGCTCATTTTTCTAATAATCTTTGCTGAATCGGGGATTATCTTATGCCCTTTCCTTCCCGGAGATGGATTTCTTTTTTCGGTTGGCGTAATCGCTGCTTCCACCGATCTCAATTTTTATATAGTAGTTCCTCTTTGCATATTAGCCGCCATCCTTGGCTATTTACTCAATTATTTGCTTGGTAAGTTCACCGGATACAGACTTTTAAAACTAAATTATTCCTGGTTCAGCCGATTTTATCAGCAGACCCATATTTTTATGCAGATACGAGGCAGTAATGCTGTGATTCTTAGCCGATTTTTTCCTATTATCAGGACCTATTTTCCGTTTGTTGCGGGCATGGCTGATATGGAGTACAGGACATTTGTAAGATATACAATTATAGGTGCCGTTCTTTGGGTGGTACTCTTTACACTTACTGGTTTTTTGGTCGGTGAAATTCCCTGGGTGCAGCATAACTATGGACTGATATTTCTTGGGTTGGTGATACTTACAATCATCCCCCTGATATATTCTTCCTTACAGCACTTTTATAGAAGGATGCCGAAAAAATAAATACTTTAAAAAATTACCCTTAAATAGTATCAATGCTAATCTTGCCAAAATCCTGCTCCTCCGCATTACCCAATTAATAAACTCTATGAAAAATCCTGTTGCCTCTTTCATTTTAACTTTGTTTTTCTGCTTTTCATTAGTTACCAATGCCCAGCTGGATTCAGAGAAATTACGGGTATTTGTACTTACAGATATTGAGAATGAACCCGATGATGCTCAAAGTCTTGTACGTTTTATGACCTATTCCAATCATTGGGATGTGGAAGGAATTGTAGCTACTACCTCTTGCTGGCTAAGGGATAAAACGGCAGCGTGGAGAATTCATGAAATTATAGATGCTTATGGCAACGTGCGGGATAATCTGGAAATACATGAAAAAGGATATCCGACACACGGGTATATGAAGGGTATTATTAAAAAAGGGGTGCCAAGATTTGGTATGACAGGCGTAGGTGAAGGTCAGGATTCTGAAGGTTCGGAATGGTTAATACACTGCCTTAAAAAGGATGACCCACGTCCACTCTATATTCAGGCCTGGGGAGGTGTAAATGTTTTAGCCCAGGCGCTCTGGAAAATGGAACGGATTCTTACGGTTTCAGAGCTTAACAAGGTCATTGATAAAATCAGGGTTTACACTATTTCGGATCAGGATGACGCAGGGCCCTGGATCAGAAGGATGTTTCCAAATATTTTTTATGTTGTTAGTCCCGGGTATCATGAAAACGGGGGAGGACAATATCACTACGCCACCTGGTCTGGTATCTCAGGGGATAAATACCTTGGAAGATTTAGTGGTCCCGATTTCACCGTTGTTGATAACCCCTGGCTTGATGAACATATCCGCCACGATCATGGTCCGCTTGGAAAGGAATATCCACATACCGAATATCTGATGGAAGGAGACACCCCAGCTTTCCTGGGACTTGTTATTAATGGATTGAACAATCCGGAACGTCCTGATTATGGTAGTTGGGGTGGTCGCTATGAGTTGTACATTCCCCCTTTTAAAAAATATATGTATGAACCTGAGACCAGACCTATCTGGACAGATACCCAGGATGAAGTCTGGAGTGATATTACCCAACAATATCATACCAGTAACCATGCGACTATCTGGAGATGGCGGGAGGCCTTTCAACATGATTTTGCTTCGAGGATAGATTGGAGCAATACCCCTGAATATTCCAAAGCCAATCACCCGCCAATTGCTAAACTTGCACATCCCAATCAGTTTTCGGTAAAATCAGGGGAGAAAGTCAAATTAAGTGGTGCCGGATCTACCGATCCGGATACTAACAATTTAAAATATCAGTGGATACTTTATAAGGAAGTTGGCACCCTTAATGCAGATGAATTAAAATTGGAAGACGCAGACAAACAAATAGCGTCATTTGTTGCACCGGATGTGAAAACATCAAAATCAATGCATCTTATACTTGCAGTGACCGATGACGGATCACCTGAACTTACCAGATACCAGCGTGTCATTGTAAATATTTTGCCAAAGTAGTCCGTAGGACGATGATTTTGTGGATGCGAGTGTCATGATAACATTGATAACTGGAATATAATAGTTTTAGAATTCATAGTTCATTGGTTAATTTACCTCCCGTTGAGTTCAGTCAAACGCTTTATAATAACTTGGGCTCTCTACTTTTGTCAAGAACATAAAATGGGAAGACGTCATGAC
>JBPPMM010000002.1:0-3787 GCA_051306075.1 Chitinophagaceae bacterium | reverse complement strand
TGAGAAGGGAATGGAGCAGGCGCAGAAAGCAGGGGAGAACCATGCATTGGGAGAATTAAGAGGAGCTTATGAAGAACTAACGTTTTAAAATATTGAAATTCCATTTTAGCGATAAACCAAACTGGTCTTATTCCTGGCGGGATATCAACGCCTAATACTTACAACAACTTATGAACCTGATAGACACCTTCAAAGAATTTATAAATAGCCAAAATCTTTTTACAGCAAAAGATAAATTGCTTGTGGCAGTTAGCGGCGGCATTGATTCCGTGGTGTTATGTGAAATATGTAAACAAAGCGGATATGATTTTGCTATTGCCCATTGCAATTTTCAACTAAGGGACGGGGATAGCAACAGAGATGAAAAATTTGTAAGTGAACTGGCTGATAAGTACAAAGTAAATTTTCATGTGGTCAGGTTCGATACTAAAAATATTGCCAGAGAAAAAAAAATGGCAACACAGGTTATTGCCAGAGAACTGCGTTACGAATGGTTTGAGGATATAATAAAGAAAAGCGGTTACCAATATATTTTGACTGCACACCATGCCGGAGATAATATTGAAACCGTTATGATGAATTTCTTCCGGGGTACCGGTATCCGGGGCTTAAGAGGTATAGAAGCCAAACGTGATTTTATTATAAGGCCATTATTATTTGCAAGGCGCAATGAAATCCAGGCGTTCCTGGAAGAATGTGAATTGCAATATGTTTCGGATTATACAAACCAGCAGGACGATTACACCCGAAATTATTTCAGGAACCAGGTCATCCCTTTTATCGAAAAAACATTTCCGGAGGTCAACGATAATATTCTTGCGAATGTTAGCAGGTTCAGGGATGTGGAAATTCTTTACACCCAGGCAATTGAAGGACATAAGAAGAAACTGATGGAATTTAAAGAAAACGAAATTCATATTCCTGTTTTAAAATTGATGAAATCATCACCCCTCAATTCAATAGTTTATGAGATCATCAAAGACTATGGATTTCATGCCACACAAACGGGAGAAGTGATTGCCCTGCTTGAAAGTGAATCGGGGAAATATGTGCAATCTTCTACACACAGAATCATCCGCAACCGAAAATGGCTGATCATCGCCCCTGCCAATAAAGAAGAATCAAAACTGGTGGTGATTGATGAAACAGGCGACTGGCCTTATGCCGGCGGTCATATTCAAATGGAAACAACAACAGCTGCATCAGTGAAGCCCGATAATTCCAAATCGGTTGCAATGCTTGATGCGGCTGCCATAAAGTTTCCTTTGCTGCTTCGAAAATGGAAACACGGAGATTATTTCTATCCGCTTGGAATGAAAAAGAAAAAAAAACTTTCCCGTTTTTTTATTGATCAGAAACTTTCTAAGACGGATAAAGAAAAAGTTTGGGTGGTGGAGATGAATAAAAAAATTATCTGGATAGTCAACCATCGTATTGATGACCGGTTCAAAATAACCGGCACTACAAAAAAGGTTTTACAGATCAGGTCCAGCCTTTAGCCTTCATATATAATTTTATGCCTTCTATGCAATAAGTGATAGCGTCAAAACCGGCGATTAGTTTTCCCAAAACGATCACGAAAGCCAACCCGAAAAGAGCTCCCCAGATATGCGCCGAGTGATTGATATTCCCTGCGCCTTTTTTATCCAATACGGCAGATATGATCAGGTAAAGAGGTGCAAATATAAAACCCGGTATAGGTATGGGAATAAAGAAAATATAAACTTCTGTATAGGGAGCTATCAATAATCCGGCAAATATAACAGCACTCACTGCCCCAGACGCCCCGAGACTGCGGTACTGGTAATTGTTTTTGTTTTTAAAATAAGTTGGAAGTATGGAAACTGCCAGTGCCACTACATACATCAACACATATAAAGGTTTCCCTTTATCCTCAAATATTTCTGCAAATTGTAATTCCACCGTTCTTCCAAAAAGATAAAGGGCCAGCATATTGAAGATAAGATGTGCCCAGTCCGCATGTATCAGTCCGCAGCTAAAAAACCGGTACCACTGGTTTTTCTGACTTACCGCTGGAGGATAGAAAATGAGGTCCTCCATCATTTTTTGATTATTGAAAGCACCTATAGATACAAGAACAGTTATGATTACAATAATGAGGGTAATTGATAATTCCATGCGATAAATGTAAAAGGTAAAAAGCAGAATGGGAAATCTAAAATGTAAAGTAAAGCATAGTACCCGGGTTCCGGCTGTCAATAAAAGAGTGAATAGATTTAAGGTTTTAAGTACGTAACCTGCTGTGAGCAGCCATTTGATGATATAAATGAAAATGAATCCGGGGTTAATCCGGATTGATATGGGCCTGCAAGCAAACGTATTTCGACATCCGGAAATTCTCCATTCCTTAATCAATAAACCAAAAAAAATAAACTTTTTATGCAATTAATAAAAATGGTGCATCTGTTCATTAAACACCAAATATGAAACAAATACTTTTTATGCTCATCCCGGTTGCGCTGATTCTATTGGCATTCCGGACTTTTCAATTGCATACGGTCAGTGGAAAGATCACCGATGAAAAAGGAAATGCGATGGCCTCTGTACATGTGGAGGTGAAAGGAACAAACATCGCAACTTTATCTGCAACCGACGGTACTTACCAGGTCAACGTAAGTGACAGGAATGCCACATTGGTTTTTTCCGCAGTTGGTTATGAATCTAAGGAAATATTGATCAATGGTAAATCAACCATCCATGTAACGATGAAACCGGCGGTGCATGCATTGCAGGAAGTGTTGGTGACCGGGTATAACCAAAAAACTAAAAAAGATATGACCGGATCGGTTACGGTCATCTCCTCAGAACATTCGTATGGATCTATTTCACCGGGGATATTACAAGGCAAGGCTGCAGTTGTGGATGCCGGAAATCAGGGTGCACAAACGAGTATCAGGCTCCGGGGAATATCAAGTGTAAAAGGAAATCAGAAAGCCGCCAGGCATGACAGGGAAGCGGAGGATTTCAATACAGAAGATTATGATCATATAACCGAGAACCGTTTTTTAAAAGTTGCAGACAATCCTTTATCTACTTTTTCAATTGATGTGGATGCAGCTTCCTATAGTAACGTACGCCGGTATTTAAACCAGGGTCAATTGCCACCAGCCGGTGCGGTGCGTATTGAAGAGATGATCAATTATTTTCATTACAATTATCCCCAACCGGATAATGACCATCCTTTTTCTATCAATACGGAAATATCGGTTGCGCCATGGAATAAAGATCATAAGCTCGTACTGATCGGGTTGCAGGGAAAAAAAATTCCTTTGTCCGGTTTACCATCTTCCAATCTTGTTTTCCTTATTGATGTTTCAGGTTCTATGCAGGGAGCCAATCGCCTGCCTTTGGTAAAAGCATCAATGAAAATGCTGGTGGATCAATTAAGGGAACAGGATAAAGTATCCATTGTGGTTTATGCAGGCGCAGCAGGATTGGTGTTGAAACCCACCAGCGGAAATGATAAGATGACGATTAAAAATGCAATTGATAACCTGGAAGCAGGTGGATCTACAGCCGGCGGAGCTGGTATTAAGCTGGCTTATAAAACGGCAAAAGAATATTTTGTAAAACCAGGAAACAACAGGGTTATTCTTTGCACCGATGGTGATTTTAATATCGGGGCCAGCAGCGACGATGATATGGAACGGTTAATAGAGCAGGAAAGAAAAAGCGGTGTGTTTCTTACTGTATTGGGTTATGGCATGGGAAATTATAAGGATAATAAAATGCAGAAGCTGGCGGATAAAGGAAACGGCAACCATGC
>JBPPMM010000103.1:0-3245 GCA_051306075.1 Chitinophagaceae bacterium | reverse complement strand
GATGTGTATAAGAGACAGGTTATAAATGGCGGTCGGCTTAGTTTTTGGGAATTTTTCGGGTCATTAAGGCAACGCTGAAAGATTCCTTTTTCTCTGTCCATTATATGCAGACCATCACCGGCAGTACCAATCCAAAAAACGCCCCGGCTGTCTTCAAATATCGCCCTGACCCTGTTGTCAGTCAGAGATGTTTTATCTTTCTCATTGTGCTGATATCGTGTAATTTTCCCTGTAGCTTTATCAACCTTATACAAACCATGCAAAAGGGGATCTTGAGCGGTAAAAGGGTTTCCACATCCAATCCATATTGTTCCGGATTTGTCTTCGTATAAAACTCTTATTTGCTCACGGCTTAATGCAAGTCCAGCTTCTGAATTATTTTCAATGTGTGTGAACTTTCCTGTTTGTCGGTTAAGCGTATCAAGCCCTTTATCGGTGCCCACCCAAAGTGTGCCATTTTGATCTTCCAATAACGCTCCAATCCTATTACTGCACAAACTGGAAGGGTCAGTACTATTATGACGGAAGTGAGTAAAAGTTTCCGGCTCTGGCTCAAACCGGTCTAGTCCATTTTGATAACTTCCAATCCAGATATTTCCTTTTGATCCGGCATAAAGACATTCCAGGTTGTCTGATATTAGTGAATTCGGATTTCGTGGATTTGATTTGTACGATATCAAATTACTACCATCGTATCTTAAAAGACCATTATAATTATCAGCAAGCCATAGGAAACCTTTATTATCCTGGCACATGCCTACAATATTTGTAAAGGATCGATCTACGGAAATAGGCACAGATGTTATAGTTACCGCCTGACTCCTGATCAGTGTGGAAGCCAATGTTAAAATAAGTGGCGTTAAGATTTTCAGCACTCTCAATTAGTCAGGTTTAAAATTGGGTTTATTGATTCAGCAATAAAGGAAAAATAAACTCCGTTCTTTTTCTTTCTATTGCTTCCAGTTATCTTTTTCACTGTGTAAGTTACGCTCCTGGCATTTACCGGATACCCGCTATGGATCCAAAAATAAAAATGAATAAAGGGTGCCTGATACGGTTTTTTGAAAATAGGTATCCCTGATAAGGAAAAGAAAAAGTTCCGGAATTTATCCTATGTGATGAGAATATTATTTCAGCGGAGCATGTTTGCGGAGTAAGTCTGGATTTTCAATGAGGCTTAAATCTATTTTAATTTCATTTTAAAATATTATTGATATGAAGACAGCAGCTTTAGAAATTACTTTAGAAGTATTTTTTTACTTTCATCGTAGACCGCTGCCTGTTCAGACCGATAATATTATCCAGGTCTATACTCATTGACCGGCGAGTTCCTCCGTAGAATTTTATATTGCTTAAAAAAAACTACCGGAGGAGACTCATCGGAGAAGAAAAGGAATCAATAAGTAATTTCGCCGTGACTCGTGTGAGACTCATGACCTGTTACCAGGTCATAGACCATATTTTCATAGATAAAATATCCAGTTGCACCTGCAAATCTACCGGTACCGCCAACAATCGTTGAGCCTCCTGTAATGGTTGCGATAGTAGAACCGTCGGTAGGAAAGTGGACTACAATGGATCCCTCAGTCCATAATTCGTCTCCATTGGCAGCTATGGTTATATCGTCTGATGTAATGGCTAAAGTACTAGCGTCTATAAAGGTGCAGGTTTTATTTACGGTTTTGCCATGAACTTTGCCAAGATGTGACATAGTGCCATAGAAAATGGCGCCACCACATGCTGTTGTTGGATTCGGATCAGGATCACTTTGCAGGGAATTCGATATGGGCCTGGTAACCCTTTTTCCTTTTGAAGCAATTTTTGAATTCTTGTCAGATAGTTCCTTAGTCTGATCCTTATTTTCAGACCTCGATTCTTTCGTACATGCGGCCAGCAATAAAATTGAAATAGCCATGATCATAATTTTTTTCATAATTGTAAGTTTTTAGTTTGAAAGCTTTAAAATTGAATACTGTATCAAACCTATATCAGCATAAGGCCGGTTACCAGCCAGATTTATTGGACAGCAAGAGAGACTGATAATTGATCAGGGTAATTGAGCATTTGGAAGATTGAGCTATACCATCTTGATTGATTAATTAGTCCAACGGACTACGTGTAAGATTTTGATGGTTTATGCCGCAATAAAACTGGTTGGATTATTTACTGTTATAAGCGGTATTAGATTCTGTTAGGCGTGGCTTATTCAACATTATTTCTTTTTTGTTGCAGGAAACGCCAAAGTAGCCGTTGGTCATTATACGGTAACCACCCTCGGCCTTTGATGTATTTGTTTACTCATTCTAAGTGAGAGGGGATGAGTAAATTGAAACTTTGGCTTTCCAATTAAAATCTTAATCGCCAAATTCATTTTGAAAGATAAACTCTATGGAAGGTATGGCATCGTAATGAAATTTTCCGGTGAGTAACCTGATACTTTACTCGCTCAAAGAGCAGCTGGTTATTAATTGGGGTCAAACTGGCAGGGGCTGTACTGGCGAAGATTTATTTATAAAAAGAAGCCTCCCAGGAATGGGAGGCCGGTTATTCTGCGAATGCTTGCCAAACGATTTTTAATTTGATTTATGCATCCTCTGGGTTTCTTCCAGTTCCATATCCTCTACTCTTACCATCACAATATCTTTGGCGTCTTCCATACTGATCACCCAGATATTTCTTCTGTCCTGGTTTACTTTTAAAACCCTCGTTATGTTCTGGTCATAGTAATTGCTTTTTACAAGACTTCTTACATTAGAAGGCAGATGCTTTTCAGTGCCATAACTGATGTGGTAAATCAGGGAACCGTTTTTTGTAAACAAGGCCCTGTTTTCCTGTTCATTCTGGATAAATTTCACCAGGAAATTTTTATCAAGCTGGTACCAGCGCTGATAGGAAGCCCCTTTAAAATACTGGTTAAAAGATTTGTTTACTTTGGCGCTGACATTGGACGTGGAAGCACTAATGGTTATAGGAGGCAATTCTTTAAAACTTTCATCCTGTGCGAAAGAAAGGTTGCTGGTTAACATAGATACTATGCCGGCGCAGATAAAGGAAATAAATTGTTTTTTCATTGTTTTAGGTTTAGAAGGTTTATAATATTTTGTTCGCTTTTCGTAAAAACTATTTTTTTAATTACAAGATTCTAATGGTTTTGAGCGGTACACGGCTGGCAGTAGTGATTGGTCGGAATATTTGAACAGGGGGAAACAATTTTAGGAAAAAACTCTTATTTATTTTTGATAAAA
>JBPPMM010000098.1:0-5516 GCA_051306075.1 Chitinophagaceae bacterium | reverse complement strand
CTAATCTTGGATCCAGATTTCCTCCATCAGGAGTAAATGCATCTGTTGATTCAAGGCCCTGATCCGTTTTTACCTGGTTGGCGCCAACATTGTAAGAACCGTCCAACAAGGGTAATCCGGTAGCACTTGTTCTAAATGAATTTACAAATTCAAACGAAGGTTGAAAGAAACCGCAGCAGGTACCAGGTCCCCCATTGTAAGGAAAATTCAATACCTGGTCGTAATTAGCATTTAAACCACCGGAGCCATCATTAACAGAAGCCTCGTATGCGAAAATAGTTTCTGCCCTTACCAGGGGATCGTTCTCCCTGTCTGCATTGAAGAGATCATGAAAAGCAGGGGCCAAAGCATATTTTATATCACCAGAAGTTCTTCCGTTATTAATAATATCGGTAAGAATAGGTCTTGCTTCTGCATATTTACCCTGGAACATAAGTGCTTTTGCATACATAACCTCAGCGGCCCATTTATTCACTCTTCCCACTGCTCCAGGCTTAACGGCAAGATTAGTTCTGGCAATATTTAAGTCCTCCAGAATTTTAGCCCAAGCATCTGCAGAATTAGGCACTTTTGAATTCAAGGAATTAATAGTCTCATCAACATATGGAATTTTGTTCCACATTTTCTTTGCTTCGAAATGGTAGAAACCTCTCAAAAACCTGGCCTCAGCTATGATCTGATTTTTTTCTGCATCAGGTATATCTGCAGCTGTCAGGTTAGTAGCAATCCGGATGGTGCTATTAGCACGGGCAACTCCTTCGTATAAGGCGCTCCATTTAATGTTAAAATAATTGTTGGTAGGCAGGGCAGCATACTGCTGAATAGGAACAATATTCGCCTGATCACCTGCATCAGATCCTTTGTTGGCTTCGCCACCAACAATACTTCCATATACCCAGTTTGAACCGCCACCTTCCCAGCCCGATCCCTTCAAAGCAGCATAAGTGCCAATAAGAAATTGCTGGGCACCTTTTTTACTTTGGGCTTGTTGCTCAGTTAAAAGACCCGTAGTATCCTGGTTAAGGAATTTTTTATTACAAGCAATTACCACCAGCACTAAGCCCGCTGTAAGTGCAAAAAGTGATAGTAACCTGAATTTTTTATTTGTCATAATCATATTTTTTATCAATTAAACGTATTGCAATTTAAGATTTTTACAAACCAATGCTAAGACCAAATAATACCTGCCTGTTTACCGGATAGTTACCAACGTCAACACCAAAATTGGTATCTACACCACTTACAGCCGGATCTGTTCCAGTATATTTCGTAATTGTAAAAAGATTAGTACCCTGGAGGAAGAATCTCAACTTATCCAGGTGAAATTTCCTTAAAGTAGCAGTGGGGAATGTATAACCTAACTTAAGACTTCTCATTCTAAAATAACTTCCTTTTTCTATATAATAGGAATTCAATACTCCGTTAGTACTAAAGTTAGATACGTTTTCAAATTTGGGCACATCTGTATTAGTGTTGGTGGGAGTCCATGCATTTAAAACCCTTGTAGATTTACCAATGCCGGCAAATGAAGGATAAAAATCAAGGAACCATTTTGTAAAATTCATTACCTCGCCGCCTGCAACTCCGTAGAACAAGCCTTCCAGGTCAAAATTGCCATAAACAAATCTTGCATTAAAGCCATAAGTAAAATCAGGATTGGGATTACCAATAAATGTTCTGTCCTTATCGTCTATTTTCCCATCTGTATTAATATCGGCATATTTGAAACGACCCGGAGCGGCACCATCCTGTGTTGCAGATTTTGATACATCAGAGGCATCCTGGAAAAGACCAAGTACCTGGTAGCCAAAGAAAGTAGAGATCGGCTGACCTTTTACATTCCGAACAACACCACCACCTATTCTGTTAGTAAAGCCAACATCAAAGAAATCGGTACCATCAGAAACTTTGGTTATTTCATTTTTATATTTTGTTATAATGAAATCCGCCTCATAACGGAAATTACTCGCTCTGCCTTTGTAGGTAACCATCAGGTCAACACCACTATTTTTCATGGAACCGATATTCACAAATGGACGGGTTGCGCTTCCAACGGTTGCTGGTAAATTATCCCGGAAAAGTAAATCTTTTGTTTTACGGGTGTACCAGTCAAAAATGATATCTAATTTATTTTTTATCAGGGTTCCGTCAAATCCAATATTAATGGTTGTATTTTCTTCCCATCTTGCATCGGGATTACCCAAACCTGTAAGTGCAAGGCCTGAAGAAGTACTTGTATTATTACCACCTATGTCATAACCCAAAGCTGAGCCCGATCCTGCAGTATTTTTCTGATTATTGGGGCTAATACGGGCATTACCCATTTTACCCCAACCTCCACGAATTTTTAATTCATTTAGCCATGAAATGTCGTTTAAGAAATCTTCCTCCGTAATGCGCCAGCCAGCAGAAACAGCCGGGAAAATTCCATATTGGTCATTTTCTCCAAATACGGAAGCACCATCTCTTCTTAAAGTACCACTAAATAAATACCTGTCATCATAGGTATAGTCTACTTTTCCAAATTGTGAAAACAGTTTCACCAATGGATTGCCACCGCTATTAACTGCCCGGCCGCTTGCATCTGTATTGGTAATGGTCAAATAGCTGGGGTTGATGGTAAATGGATTCAGGCCTTGCCCACTAAAAAACCTTGCATACGAATCGGCTATAGATTCTATTCCTCCAATGAAATTCACATTGTGGTTACCAAACACCTGACTGTATTTAACCGTATTGGTCCAGGTCCATCCACCGAAATTACCGCCGGCTTCACCAAAAGTGTAGCTACCAACATTTTCAGAATTCTCATAGGTTCTGTAATTCAGGAATCGATTTTGGAAAAATCCAAAACTTCCGCCAAAACTGGTTCTGAAAGTAAAATGTTGAAGAAAGTCTACGTCAGCATAGAGGTTTCCGAAAATACCGGAACTAAATCCCCTGTTACCTTTTGAACGAACCCGCTGAGCAACGGTATTTGTGGAATTATTAAATCCCAGGGCAGTTGTGCCGGCGAAACCACCACCTTCATCGTATACCGGTAAGAGAGGGTTAATGGTTAGCGCAAACAATATGGCATTTTCTGATGCGGGTCCAAATCCGATATTTGGATTTTCCCTGAAAGTGAACTGGAAGTTTTGCCCAAAACGGACAGTTTCTTTTACTTTAAACTCACTATTCAGTCTTAGGCTATAGCGCTGAACATTTGTATTGATAACCGTTCCACGTTCATCATAATAACTGATGCCAGCATAATATTTAGCATTGTCATTTCCGCCCCTGAAACCTAAAGTGTGATTTTGCAGAGGATTAGTTTCTGTAAGCGCATCATACCAGTCAGTTCCTGCCTTATTAGCTCTAATGACCTGGTAAATCGGTCCTTTATCAAAATTCACGTTGAATTTAGCAGGATCCAATCTTGGATCTGTGGGTGATAAGCCTGAAAGTCCATTCTCTGCTCCCACTTTTAAATAATCGGGTAAAACAGGAGAAGCACCTGTACCATATTGCGGATGGGTAAGTGGCTGGTTGGCCGCTTTTAAAGCTACCCAGGTTAAATCGGCCTGTTGCTGAGGTGTAAGCAAATCTATACCCTTGCCCGGGTTAGTAAGCCCATAACTCATATCATATGTAACCTTTAAACCACCAGATCTGCCTTTTTTTGTTGTAACCAAAATAACACCCGCAGAAGCTCTTGCTCCATATATAGAGGCAGAAGAGGCATCCTTTAAAATGGTAGTTGACTCAATGTCATTACCATTCAGGAAATCAATATTTGTTGTAGGGATACCATCAACAATATACAAAGGATCATTTCCGGTAAAAGAACCGAATCCACGAATCCTTACCTGGCTGGTAGTACCTGGCTGACCAGATGTAATAACTGTTAAGCCGGGAACCCTGCCCTGGAATTGTTGCTCAACGTTGCCTGTTTGAACCGCTGCCAGTTGTTCCCCCTTTACGGTAGCAACCGCACCAACAATATTTTTTCTTTGCTGGCCGCTATAACCGGTTACGATAACTTCTGTTAATCCGGAAACATCAGCTTCTAATGTAACCGGGATGTTTGTTTGAGAACCAATAGAAATTTCTTTGTTTTTGAAACCAACAAAAGAAACCACCAGGATATTTTTTCCCGATGGAACAGAAATGGAAAAGGAGCCATCCGTATCAGTTGTTGTACCTACAGTAGTTCCTTTAACTTGTACAGAAGCCCCGCTAATTGGTTGGGCATCTGATTCAGTAATTTTTCCAGTTACTTGTTTTTGTGCTGATAATACGCCCGAGAAAAGGACGCATAGCAAGAGGCAAATCACTGCCTTTGCAGGATTAGTTTTGTTTAACATAAGCAGAACAATCTTTAAGTGTGTGAAGTAATAAAAAACTTGCTGAAGGTACAGATTAACTCAACCCCAATAATAAACTTTTTAACAATTATTTACAAAATTTCAAATTACAAATTTTATAGAATAAAAAATAAATCATTAATTCGAAATCCGCTTAAAAGAACAACCATTCGTATTAAACTTAGTTCTTCAAACAATAATTATTGAAGCAATTCACATGCAGAGGCAAAATAAATTATGGTATTGCTGCACCCAACAAAAAAAAATGTGAATGCCGGGCTCCCTGGATCTTAATTTGAGAAGTTTGCTACTGTGAGTTCACAGAAAGTAAATATTCAACTGCCAACCGGTATCCTTTTGTTCCCAAACCTATAATACTTCCTGTTGCCTTTCCGGAAACATGGGAAATTTTCCTAAAATCTTCCCTTGCATGTACATTGGAAATGTGAACCTCGATAACCGGAGTTTTAATAGCTGCAATTGCATCGCCAATGGCTATAGAGGTATGCGTATACCCACCGGGATTCAGAATAATGCCCTCATGGTCAAAGCC
Organism: Chitinophagaceae bacterium; assembly: GCA_051306075.1. Classification (GTDB taxonomy): domain Bacteria; phylum Bacteroidota; class Bacteroidia; order Chitinophagales; family Chitinophagaceae; genus Terrimonas_B. The sequence goes on along the minus strand of JBPPMM010000098.1, from coordinate 617 downwards.
TGTCCTTTGTAGTTCATTAATTAATTCACCTTCAATATTACTCTGATAATAAGAAAAGGAAACACGAGGATAAGCCGCTTTTAATTCTTCATAAAAGTCATCAAAGGACTGATTGCCATAAATACCAGGCTCCCGTTTGCCAAGCAAATTGAGATTAGGCCCATTGATAATAGCTATTTTTATCATACAAGCGAATTTACTGCATTCCCCAATTAACTATTACCTCTAAGGTGGCATCCGCCATATCATCCATCTTTAATTCTGAGCTCCTTTCAATTCAATTTCATGGATACCCGTTTTTCAAATACCCGACTGCCATTTAATATTTCCGGAAGTAAAAAAACCATTCAAAACTGAATGGCTTTAAATTTAATTCCTTTGCTCCCTTATCATTTGAATAAAATCATCAAACAGATACCGGCTATCATGGGGACCCGGCGTAGCTTCAGGGTGATATTGAACTGAAAAGGCTGGCTTGCCCTTTACCCTTAATCCTTCTATAGATTGATCGTTAAGATTGAGATGTGTTATTTCGATATGAGCCGCTTTTTTTACAGCCCCCGGATCTACACCAAAACCATGGTTTTGTGTGGTGATCTCTGATCGTCCTGTAATAA
>JBPPMM010000040.1:0-3022 GCA_051306075.1 Chitinophagaceae bacterium | reverse complement strand
AATATCAGAAACAGTAAAGGGTTCCATTTGATGAAACCCTTTACTGTTCTTGCTCCTGCTGCTGGACTTGAACCAGCGACCCTCTGATTAACAGTCAGATGCTCTAACCAACTGAGCTAAGCAGGAATATTTTCAAAATATTCTCCCGATATCTATTATCAATCACCAGGCAGGTGATTTTTAATTGGGGCAGCAAAAATAGGGAAAATTCAATACCAGAAAAACAGAATGCTCATTTTAACCAGCTCAATATGCCGCCCCCTTCTTCCATCCCCACAAATACCCCGTTTTCCCTCATTTCCACCGGCCAGTTTTTCAGATAATATCCTTCACCGCTTATATTGCGGCCATTTTTCATATCATATTTATAGCGGTGTACAGGACAAACTACATGTCCCAGGGCATCAATATAGCCGTCGGCCAGGATGCCTCCGGCATGCGGACATTTAAAGGCAAAGGCAAAAATATTTTCTTTATGCTTTCCGATACAGATCTTCTTTCCATTTATTTCAATTACCGCAATATTATTAGAAGCGAAATGCAATTCGTCAGCATGATCGGCAATTTTATACCAGGTATATTTTTTATCGGCCATTTTTGTTTGTAACGAATTTGTATAAGATCGAAGATATGTTCTTCAGGCGGCAGAGCAGAAGCCTGTCTTTTTTAGCCTGACCTATCGAAACCTGACCTGACCTAGTTTCATTAAAAAAACTTTGCTCTTTCGCAAAAACTCCAGCCCGGGCACCTTAAATTTTTGCTTTAACCCATATGTCCTTTTTTGACGCCTTCTTGTCTTCAGCCACTTTTTTATTCGCAACATCTTTGTGTTATTATTTACTTCATATTTAATTGCAATGAAAAAATTTAAAAAAATACTCGTCGTTATCCTGTCAACTCTTGTCGCAATTTGCAGCATACTTTATTTTTGTCTTCAGCCGGTTCGGGAACTTGGAAAGGTTCATTCTTATAAAGGCCGTGTGGATTTTAACTGGAAATCTCCGGTTTTTGACCGCTCAAAAAAGACAATCATGATAATCGCAGATAACGATGGTACTGAGATTTTCGACCTGATGGCTCCGTTTTATTTATTTAATGCCACTGAGAAAGCAAATGTTTATGTGGTAGCAGAAAAAAAATACCCCGTTGTGCTGTCAAAAGGTCTTTTCATTCTTCCACATTTTACCTTTTCTGAAGTGGATTCATTAAAAATTCATCCTGATGTAATGGTTATCCCAAACCAATCTGTTGATGTGGGCAAACCGCAGAAAACGACCACGGTTAACTGGATAAAAGGTCACTACACTGGTGCTAATATTATTCTTTCCATATGTGATGGATCAGCAACTGCCGCGGCAACTGGTCTTTATGATGGTAAGCTATTAACCACCCATTCTTCCGATCTTGCCGGTATAAAAAACCAATATACAAAGCCGGCCTGGGTTAAAAATGTTAGTGTTACGCAAGACGGAAATTTATTCAGTACAGCAGGCGTTTCTAATGCCACGGAGGGAAGTCTTACCGTTATCGGGCAGGTATTTGGCAGAGAAACGATGCAAAAGGTTCTTAATGTTATTCGATATCCTCACCCGGAAATAAAAAAGACCCATGAAAGCCTGGTAGTCGACAGATCTGCAATAATTACAGGCGTATCAAAAGTTCTTTTCAGGAAAAATTTTAAAATCGGAGTTCTTCTGAAAGATAATATGAATGAATTTGAGCTGGCAGGTCTTTTAGATACCTATACCCGAACTATTCCGTCCTCAATTGAATCCTTTATTACAAATGGTAATTTTATTACATCAAAATATGGATTGACAATTTATCCCACATGTAATATTGCCAATAAGAAATTCGATGAAGTGCATATATTAATGCCGGGGTCATTTACCAGGCCGGATCAGTCACTGATGAAAGACACAAGGATAATCAGGTATGACAACGAAAAACATCAATATATTATAGACAGGTGCCTGGAAAGAATTTCTAATCAATATGGCGGTAAATTTCAGCGTCTCGTAAAATTAATGTTAGACTATAATTAATCAGCCAAAGCTCTATTCAGTATAAACAAATTCTATTATGGAAAAAAATATCGCTATTCTGATTGCAGATTTGTCAGGATACACTGCCCTTACAGAAACTCACGGGTCTATAGCTGCTGCGGATCTGATTGACAAGTACATCGGGATAGTTGAAAATTCCCTGGTGGGAGACAGCAAGCTCCATGAACGCACCGGGGATGAAATTATGGTGGTTTCCTCATCACCCGATTTTTTACTGGCTACAGCACTTATGATCGGGAAGAATACATTCAATGAAGAAAATTTTCTCCAGGTACACGGAGGCCTTCATTATGGTAAAGTCTTAATGAGAGCCAATAGTTATTTTGGGTCTGCTATCAATCTAACATCCAGGATCGCTGCCAAAGCAAATGCAGGAACCTACTGGTGCTCTGAAGAATATGTAAATGCATTATCAACCCAATCAGAATTTATATTGAAATCCAAAGGCAATCATCTTTTTAAAAATATCAGCAAGGAAAAACAAGTATTTGAGCTATCCATTGAAGACAGAAAGACATTTTTTATCGACCCTGTTTGCCGGATGCTGATACTTGATATCCAAAAGGCAATCCCGCATGCCAGTGAACCCGGTATTTATTTTTGTTCTCCGGATTGTCTTAAAATGTATGATGCCCACTAAGAAGGTCCCCAAGGAAAGCCAATTCAATGAAAGGTTTTAAATGATTGGCCCATTTTATTTAAAATTTCCATACAATGCCCGAAGTGATTCTTGTAAAAAATATGGTTTGCCATCGCTGTATCCTGGCAGTTGAAGATGTTTTGATAAAAAAATCTGTTCCATTTACCAGGGTGATTACAGGCGAGATTCATTTGACTGAAAAAATATCACAGGAACAAATTGATTTATTAAGTGCCGGACTCTCCTCCATCGGGCTTGAACTGATTGATAACCGAATGAGCGGCATGATTGAAAAAATAAAACAACTGGTCATTAA
>JBPPMM010000721.1:0-6138 GCA_051306075.1 Chitinophagaceae bacterium | reverse complement strand
ACGACGCAGGAAAATGTATGGTTTGGAGTGAAACCATTTTCGTAATGATTATGACACACGAAAAATTCACATCCTTTGCTACTAAACCACTTGCAGATACAAAAGCAGGTTTGGCAGGACTTTTTTCATTGTCGGTAGATAGCGTTGATGAAGTAAACAGAATAACGAATGAAGCAATAAAAGCAGGTGGCACAGAACCAAACGAAATGAGAGATTATGGTTTTATGCAACAACGAACAATTGAAGATTTTGACGGACACACCTGGGAAGTTTTTTATATGGACTTTACAAAATTTCCAGCACAACAACCAACCGACTAAAAACAACTACCACCAGTCGGGTAAGCAAGGGATTTCACCCTTGCTCCTCACAGAACCGCACGTGAACCTCCCGATTCATACGGCTCTTCAAGATGATGCTGGTAATTAATAAGCAGGGCATACACTCCAATGGGCGAACAGTGAAAAGAAGTAAGGGACCTCAAACATTTTGGGAAAGGGAAATAATATAGTTTGAAAATCAATAAAAAAGTTGAATGAGTAGCGTAAATTTAAAACTTAACGGTCATTGTAGAACGAACCTGCCAAATTGAAAATTTAATCTAATAAACCAAAATCAAATGGAAGCAAAATCGACAGATAAAAAGACTTTTCAACTCATTGAAAACGGTCAACAGTTGGGCGAACTAATTTACGAAAATTTGTTTTTTCTACATGCTGAAATCAAACTGACAAATTCAGAGGTATATGAAATTAAACCCGTTGGACTTTTTCAAACAAGCATTACAGTAACAAAAAATGGAAATGAAATAGCAAACTTAAAAATGAATTGGTCTGGACATATTGTGTTTACTTTTCAAGACGGTCAAGTATATGTTTTAAAAGCAAAAAGTATGTTTCATCCCAAATACATAGTTGAAAATAGTGACAAAGAAAAAATAATTCAATTTGACCCAAAATTTAATTGGAATAAGTTTCACTATAATTATGATATCACATACAACGAAAAACCGCAAGACATTTTGTTTGTTTTACTCGGTGTTTACGCCTCAAACTATTTCATAACTATTATGACAGGAGCTAATGCAAGAATGGCATAGAATAACAGAAGCCAACAAAAAAGAACGAACCGCTAAAAAGCGGTTTGGCAATATGGCGGAGCGAAGAATATATTCTCAACTTTTTGTTTGCTATTTGGCTTCAGTTCCAGCCGACGAATAAAGCCAAGCTGTAGTTCTCATCATCATCTTTTGTAACTTTATTCAGCAACAGTTACGGGCTGCCGATTTTCAAATACCGTCACATCGCCAAGCCGAAAAACGTTACAGCCAATGCTAAAAAGACAATCACTAAATGAATTAATATTATGAAAACACTAATCATTCCCATTTTATTTTGCATTTTATATTCATGTAATCAGCCAACATCTTCAAATCAAAAAGGGAATGGACAGTCACAGACAGTTTCTGTATTTGAAAATTCAGGCAAGGAAAATCCTGACAATTTAAAACACATAAATCAGGAACTAGTCGCACCACCGTTCTTGCCTAAATATGAACAAGTCGTGTCAGGTGACCCTGTTGTAGTTGAGATTATTTTGACTGTTGAGGAAAAAAAATTGGAAATAGCCCCTGGTGTAAAAATATGGGCTTTAACTTTTAATGGTTCAGTTCCAGGGCCAATGATTGTGGTTCATCAAAATGATTATGTTCAGCTTACCCTTATAAATCCATCAACAAATACATTATCACATAATATTGACTATCATGCAGCGACAGGTGCCATGGGAGGAGGAGATTTATCTTTGGTAAATCCAGGAGAACAGGTCACCATACGGTTCAAAGCTATTAAGTCAGGTGTGTTTGTATATCACTGTGCTCCGGGCGGAGTTATGGTTCCATTGCATGTAACTTCCGGCATGAACGGAGCCATCATGGTGCTGCCCCGCGAAGGACTCAAAGATGAGAATGGAAATTCATTGCACTACGACAAAGCATATTACATAGCCGAATAAGACTACTATGCACCCAAAGACAAGAATGGGAAATATAAGGAGTATGCTAAACCTGATGATGCCTTTGGAGATATGGCTGATGTGTTTAAAACACTAACTCCATCACATATTGTATTCAACGGTGTAACAGGTTCGCTAACGGGAAAGAATGCACTTATAGCAAATGTTGGTGACAAAGTTTTATTCATCACTTCCCAGGCGAACAGAGATACCCGTATTCATTTAATTGGCGGACATGCAGATCTTGTATGGTTGGGTGGCTCTTTTAATGATAGACCTGCAACAAATTATGAATCATGGTCAGTTGTTGGCGGCTCTGCCGTTGCCATCATTTACCAATTCAGACAACCCGGAACTTATGCTTATCTCAATCATAATTTGATAGAGGCTTTTGCATTTGGAGCTTTGGCTCAGGTAAAAGTTGAAGGTAAATGGGATGACAATTTAATGAAGCTAATTAGCAAACCTGACAAAGAATTAAAATAGAACAACAAAAGCACTGGCTAAAACCACTACGAGTTCGTCGGGCACGAAGTGCTAACGATGAACTTTTAGTTGAACGGAACCTGCTGGTAGTTTGGGTTGAACATCTAATATTGAGCTTTAGTAAATTAACTTCAACTTCAGTTTTTCAATCGACTTCTGTTCCGGCTGATGAAACACAGAATACCAGCACAGCAAAAGTCCGGTTCGTTAGTGGGAATAATATCTGACCTTTATATAAACAAAGAATATTTCACCTTCTAAAATATAACAATGAAGGCACTTACAACATCAATATTATTTTCCCTATCCTTTATTTTTGTAACGGCACAGGAACAAAATTTAACTCCAACCCCACTAAGCATTGTAAATAAAAGAATGGCCTTTTACAATCAGCACAACTTTACAGAATTTATAAAACTATATTCTCCTGACGTTGAAATTTACACCTATCCAAATTCGTTATTAGGAACCGGAACAGACAATTTAACTTCAATTTTTAAACCAAAATTTATTGCCAAATCAATTAAGGTTGAAATTATTAGCCAGATGTTCAACGGGAATTATGTTATTAATCACGAAATAGTTTCGGAAAATAAAATTCAAACAAAGTACATTTCAATCTATGAAGTAAAGGATGGATTAATAAGGAGTGTAAAGTTTGTAAGAAACTAATATTTGCCATGCACCAGGAAAATAAAATTACTCCGCTAACAAGGGGTCAATGTTGCAAAACCCTAAATTGAAAAACATTAAGCGTAATTTCTTTTTACCGGCTATTTGATGCTTTCAGGTTACTGCCACAGCATTTTTATAAAACAGAGATTGAAGGAAATTTTTTTGCCGGTATTAGTCTTATATAATTCCTATCACCTGCCTTTGTAACTTTACCCGACTGCCGTTACGGTTTAACGATTTTTCAATACCAGCATACCGACGGGAATTCAACAAAATGAAAACAATAAATAAATAATGAAGCTTTCTGAATTGATCATTTATGAAGACGATGATTTTGTTGCATTGAATAAACCTTCAGGCCTGCTGTCTATCCCGGACCGGGAAGGAAAAGAAGTTTCATTAAAGGGTTTATTGCTGGAAAAATATGGCAGGATATTTACCGTTCACCGGCTTGACAGGGATACAAGCGGGCTGATTGTTTTTGCCAAAAATGAAACGGCCCACCGAACCCTGTCCATACAATTTGAAGAAAGACAAACTGAAAAAATATATGTGGGACTCGTCATGGGTTCCCCAACGATCACAAAAGGAAGCATTGATCTCCCCATAGCAGAGAACATGGTAAAAAGAGGGACGATGATCATTAACCAACGCGGCAAACAATCATTGACCGATTTTGAATTGCTGGAAAGTTTTGATATTTATTCCTGGATGCAATTCCGGATTCATACAGGACGTACGCACCAGATACGGGTTCATATGAAAGATGCAGGATACCCGATCGTTTGCGATGAAATATATGGCGACGGAAAGCCTTTGTTACTATCATCATTTAAGCGAAAATATAAGCTATCTAAAAACGAACCGGAGGAACGGCCCATATTAAACCGGCTGGCTTTGCATGCATACCAACTCAGTTTTATTAAACCCGACAGCAAAAAAATAACGCTGCAGGCTGATTTGCATAAGGACCTGAAAGCCTCCCTTCAGCAATTAACGAAATGGAAAAAAGGAAAACAGAAATAATTGTTTTCATCTGATCACCCCACTAATTTTTTCTCCAGGTCTTCCAGCGAAATATTTTTTGTCTCCGGCATTTTGGTCAATACCCAAATCAATTGCAGCAGCATCATGCCCGCAAAGAAAGCAAAGATGATCCACGGAGCATCTTTTAAGAGACCCTTTTTATCATCGAGAAAAACAGGAGTGATCAGCGTAATGATACCCGCAAAAATCCAGTGTACGCTGGCGCCAAAAGATTGTCCTTTTGCCCGGATCTTATTGGGAAAAATTTCTGATAAAAATACCCATATCACAGCACCCTGGCCAATGGCATGGGCGGCAATAAAAAGCAATAAGAATGTCATCAAAAATGTTGGGCTTGCCTGTGAATAAAATGACCAGGCCACCATGGACAGACTTAATATATATCCAAGAGAACCGATAACAAGCAATGTTTTTCTGCCCAGACGGTCAATCAGGTAAAGACCAACAAAGGTAAAGAGCAGGTTGGTGCCTCCGATTGCAATTGAATTAAGTAAGGAATCGCTGGCACCCAAACCACTTAATGACAAAATTTCCGGGGCATAATAAAGTATAAAGTTAATTCCGGAAAGCTGGTTAAAGAAGGCAATCATAAAAGCCAGCCAGATAATTTTATTATGCTTAACACTGAAAAAATCAGACGACTTATTTATTGCCGCTTCATGTTGATTGCTGATGATGATAGACGAAATTTCGTTATCTGCGTTCTCAACGCCGATCAGGTTTAAAATTTCCTTTGCCTTTACCAGGTCATTCTTTTTAGTAATCAACCAGCGGGGGCTTTCCGGGACGCCCATCACCATTACGGTATAAATAAGGGCAGGAACGGCGAGCACACCCAGCATCCATCGCCAGTCGTTTTCACCACCAACACCGTCGAGAAAATAATTGGATAAAAAAGCGATAAGAATGCCGAATACTATATTAAACTGGTACATGGCACTGAGACGGCCCCTTGTAGCAGGTGTTGAAATTTCGGAAATATAAACCGGCGCTGCCACTGATGAAACGCCGATACCAATGCCACCAATAAAACGAAAGAATGAAAAAGTGTAAGGATCCGGAGCTAAGGCCGAGCCAAATGCAGATACGGCAAATAAAATTCCGATCCAGAACAATGTTTTTTTTCTGCCAAATTTTTCTGTTGGTATTCCTCCAAAAAGGGCGCCGGCGACGGTTCCCCATAATGCCATAGACATAATAAAGAATCCATGAAACAAAGGAGAGGTTTGCCATAATTCTTTTATGGGCTGATTGGCGCCGGAAATGACAACGGTATCAAATCCAAAAATAAAACCGGCAAGTGCCGCTACTACGGACCACTGAAAAAGTTTATTCCTGTTCATAAGCAATCGTTGATGAAACAGAAAGTTAAATACTATTTAGCAGCTTGCAGTATTTGAATCAACATTTTTCCAATGCCTGTAGTATATCATTAAGAATATCATCCCGGTGTTCCAAACCTACGGATATGCGGATCAGGCCGGGTGTAATACCAACGGCAACCCGCTCCTCATCTGTCAACTTTGAATGCGTAGTAGAAGCAGGAGGAGAAGCTATGCTTCGGCTGTCGCAAAGATTATTGGTCATGGAAAGCATCTGCAATTCATTTAAAAATTTTCTTCCGACATCCACTCCGCCTTTTATTTCAAAAGTAAGTATGCCTCCCCCGTTTGTCATCTGCTTCTTTGCTATTTCGTATTGGGGATGCAGGGATAAGAAAGGATACTTTACCCAACTGAGTTTTAAATGATTTTGTAATGCTTCGGCAAGGAACAAGGCATTTGCCGCATGTTTTTCCATCCGTATAAAAAGGGTTTCCAGGCTTTTGGTGAGCACCCATGCATTAAAGGGACTCATGGATGGCCCGGTATTGCGAATAAACAAGTATAAGGGTTTGATCAGTTCTTTCCTTCCTAC
>JBPPMM010000686.1:0-3470 GCA_051306075.1 Chitinophagaceae bacterium | reverse complement strand
GTAGTTCCATGAAATATGAAGTAAATAATTTGCAAACTGCTATTTTATGGAACAACAATGGAAGCTTTGAATTGTCAGCATTGCCAAAGGAAGCACAATTCTCTCCCGTTTTTGGAATTATTGCTGACGATCTTGATGGAGATGGCATAAAAGACATCTGGTTGGGCGGAAATTTTTATGAACTTAAGCCACAGGCGGGGCGGCACAATGCCAGCAAAGGCGTTTTTCTGAAAGGAAAAGGGAACAGGATGTATACTTACCTGTCTCCCGCTGATTGTGGAATAAAAGTGGAAGGAGAAGTCCGTGATGCCGGAATTATTCAATCAAAAGATTCAAAGCATCTTTTAATAGGTAGAAACAATGAAAATGTTTTATTATTCAGAAAAATAAAAAAATAAATCTCAGGAAAAAAATATAAAGGCATGGAACGAAAAAGCCCCCGAAAATTCAGGGGCTTTACTTTTGCTATTTCTGGTAAATTATGATATTAATTATTCCGGTCCACCGGCCCACCAAACTTTTGTTGTATAAGCATCCGGCTTGGTAGAACCTGCACCAAAATTAGGATTACCCGCTACTTCAGCATTAGGATAACGAAGCCGTTGAGGAATTGTTCCATTTGTTTCGTTGCCAGGATAATTTGTTGGCACCAATACCGGAAGTCCGGTTCTTCTCCAATCGGACCAGGCCTCCCACCAATTAAGAAAGTGATTAACCCACAGTTGCTCCTGGATCATCGTCAACGCTGGTTTGGCTACACCATAAGGATAAGTAGCAAGATAAGCAGCAACCTGGGCATCGGTTACGACTAAAGATGGATCATATACCGTGTACATCTGCATGGATGCCTTTACACCCGCAGCATAATAACCAGGTGCTGCTGCTGGGGTCAACCCTCCGATACCTCTCTGCGCAGCTTCAGCCAAAAGGAGTTGCACTTCGCCATAATTCATCAACATATAAGGCTCGTTTCTTTGTAATAAAAGCGTATTAATTTTTGAATAGGTCGAATTTGTATTCAGAGGACTAACTCCTTCAATTATTTCCAGCATAGTTTGATCTTTCCCATTTGGCATACCTTTTTGAGCCAGGGGGTCGGTGTTAATTGGTACCCATGTTGCGCTTGAGCCTGAAGCATTCCAGTTACCAATACCACCACTGATGATCATAAGCCTGGGATCATCATCTGCGGTGGAGCCAGCATTAGTTCCTTTTAAAAAGTCAACCAACGTTTTGCTGAGGAAGGTTGGTTGCCCACCATCTCCTGGATAAAATGCACGGGATATTCCATTTTGGTTTGTCCACAAGCTTGGGGCCTCCGCCATCGGAACCAAAACATTATCATCATTACTTTGAAAAACACCACCCGCAACTGCTTTTGATACATAAGTATTGGCTGTAGCAGCATCTACCATTGAAAGACGCATTCCAAGCCGGAGCATTAATGAAAAACCCCATCTTTTCCATTTAGTGATATCCCCTTTATAATAGAGGTCAGCAGCTCCAAACCCATCGGAGGGATCAGCCGCTCCAAATGCTGCTGTAGCCTCTTCCAGCTCTTTAAATAAGGCTGCATATATATCTTTTTGCTTATCATACTTTGGGAAAAAGAGTCCTTTGTCTGCCTGCATGGTTTCAAAATATGGAACACTCCCGTAATAATCTGTTAAGCGATGAAAAAGGAATACCCGTAGAATTCTTGCAGCTTGCCGCATATTCTTGTTTTTGCCATCTGCAAATCCTCCGGTTCCGGATTGTTTGAGAATCTCACCAATGTTTTTTAGTTGGTCTCCGTAAAGAAATTCAAAAGGTGCATTGGAAGTTTCGAAGTTATGCGTGTATTTATCGCCCGGAGCTATACCACCACCCGCATTGGCAAGATGTTGAATAGCAAATGAAGCCATTCCAATGTTTGTTCTCCAGTCAATATAGCGATTATCACCGGCCGACCCACCTGAAGCTGCACCCAGCTGGGCTGAAGTAAACAGGAAGTTGAGATCGATATTGCTGAGTGCCTGAGGATTTATATTGAGATCCTGAAGCTCTTTCTTGTTACATCCCGTAACAAATAATGCGCCTATAAAGCAGGCAAAAATTATTTTTCGTATATGGTTCATACAATAATCATTTAAAGGTTAGAATGTTGCCCTGAGATTAAATCCAAATGTTCTTGTTGAAGGGAAACCGAAATAATCAAGGCCCTGCGAATTTGAGCTTGTATAAGTGGACTCCGGATCAATATTATCTACTTTTTTATGCAAGATTGCCAGGTTACGTGCAACAAATGATACCATCAAATTTAAGATGGGTGTTTTTTCTATGAGTCGTTTTGGTATGTTATAACCAAGAGTTACTTGTCTTAATTTGATGAAAGAGGCGTCATATACAAACCTTTCCTGGGCCCTGTTGCCAAGTTGGCTCCAGTAATTTTGAGCTTCTCCAGGTGTGAGCGTTTTAGTAAATGGCTTAAAGCCGGTGCCATCTTTAGTAACCCCCGTAACAACAAGCGGGGCTTCCCCTGCACGTCCCTGAAGGGTTTGCTTATGGAAACCTGCCTGGGTCATCCTGACATTTGTTCCCGAGTAAATATCTCCTCCTGATTTGAAATCGATCAGGAAGGTTAGATTTAAATTTTTCCAGGTTAGTGAGTTATTTAAGCCACCTGTAAAATCAGGAACACCACTTCCTATTATAGTATAATTTTGATCCGGTTGAGGAGAACCGCTGCTATCATATACCAGTTGACCACTTGGGTCACGTAATTGCGTTTGACCTGTGATCATTCCATAGGGATGACCTACTATATGCCTGATAAGTGAAGTTCTTGTTCTTGGCTCTTCGCCATTTACGAATGTCTGGCCTTCAATCAAGGAAATAACCCTGCTTTTGTTCTTCGCAAAGTTTAGTGAAATATCCCAGGTTACTGCTCCTTTGACTGGTGTACCGGTTAGCAATATTTCAACACCCTTGTTTGAAATCTTACCAATGTTTACAGTAGTTGAAGTAAATCCTGAGGCTCTGGAAATACCTGCATTCAGGATATCATCCGTCGTTTTTTGATCATAATAAGTAAGATCTAATCCTAACCTGTTATTGAAGAATCTTACATCCAACCCGGCCTCATACTCCGTTGATGTGTAAGGTATCAGGTTAGCATTCGGATAATTGCTGCCGGATGTAAACCCTCCCAACGGTGCCCCCACATGTGTATTTCCTGCTGCGTAAGTCAATACAGTTTGGTAGGGCCCAACTGAGCTCGCATTACCTACCTGCGCCCATGACAACCTCATTTTTCCAAAGCTTAGCCAGGATGGCAATCCTGTGAACGCGTCTGAGAATACAAAACTACCCCCCACTGAAGGATAAACTATACTAGTATCATTTGGATTTAATACAGAAAACCAATCCTTCCTGGCAGTGGCTGTTATATACAAATATCGGTTGTAGGATACTTCTACCGATCCGAATAT
>JBPPMM010000685.1:0-6835 GCA_051306075.1 Chitinophagaceae bacterium | reverse complement strand
TTGTTACATTTTGTACATTTTTTCATAATATAAATTTATTAATTTATACAAATATACAAAATATTATTGAATTATCCAAATATTTCATCGGATAATTTATAATAATTAAAATTATAATAGATATTGTGCGCTCGTGTTACTCCATCTTCTGTTCTAGAAGGTATGTATTAGTCTCTGAACCTTATTAACTTCCCAGTTAATCTTGGCTGCTGATTAGCATTTTAAAGCTTTCCAGCAATTCACACAATGTTTATTACTATATTACTATAGTAAGCCCCATTAAATGTATAGGGTAATTAAGGGCATTTCTCTTAATTTTATTTACATCTTTTTCACTCTTTGGAGAGCAAAACCAGTTCTTACGGCCAGTTATGGGGTCTATAAGTATATACCCTCTCAATAACGCCTCATTCTGAACTTGTGTAAAATATTTTTTAAGGTTAGGAAACGCCCTAAAATATGCCTGATATACTTCTTCTCCCTGACTTTCAGGAATGCCTAGATTTTTTGCTATAGTATAACCATTTCCACCATAGTTTATTGCAAAGCCTGCAGCTTTAGCTATTTGTCTTTTTTGTGGATGGTATTTCTTTATATCATCTAAACTTACATTCTCTAGTTCTGAAAAAATCTTAGATGCAATGTAACTCTTGTTGTTATCATAGCTTTTTTAATTACTATTTCTATATGTTACCATATAGTTCAGACTATATCATCATAGTATTTTGTTATATTTTTTGCAAATTTTAAACATTGTTCTTTAGTAGCATTATTTTTCATCTTATTAGCTAACATGCTGATAACTTTTATATTATCTTTAACATATCCTTTATTAGAATCTATTCTATCTACTGTGGGGGAAAACGCATAATTAGTTTTAGTACCTAATTCAAAAGGCACTTCTAATATAGGGCATATTTTTGGAATAATTATATCATCATAATCTAAATTAAATTCCAAATTAGTTGCTCTACATCTAGCTTTTACATTCATCATCATACGAGTAACTGGATTGTTATCATATGATTTTTTTCTGCGTTTATTTTCACATTGTCTACAATTTGCTCTGTAACCGTCTCCTACTGGAGAACCATCGTTTTTAGTGACGTAGTTTTTTACAAAGTCTTTAATATCTTTTTCTACGTTACACTTACTACATATTTTTTTCATAGCTACAATATACAAAATTGTAGCGACATTTCCAAATATTTTAGTAGTTATTTTATAACAATTTTAATTATACTATGTTGGGCGCTCGTGGATATATTATATTCTATTTCTAGTTTCAATATCTAGTCGTTGCACTTTTAAGCAGCATTTAGCTGCAAACTTAGCTCATGATTGTCCATTTCTGGAGTTTCCATGAATTCACCCAATTTTATATGCACAGTTATTTGTTTATGCATATCTCCAAGATTCTGTTTGTAAAAGTATTGCAAATCCTTATCATTAGACTTATTAGCAAGTATTATTTGTTCCTGACCAGAATAGTCAGCATTTACAATCTTCCAAGATGATGGTGCTGTAAACGCACTCCTAAATGAGTTATCACTAGGAATGTTTTGCAGATTTGGTCCAGAAGAGCTAATTCTTCCAGTATTTAAAATCTGTCTATAATTACTATGTAATCGTTTTGTAATAGGATTAATGTTCTTAAAGAAATCAGTTCCAAATGTAGTAACAGATTGCTCTGCTTCTTTAAAATTAAGATAAGTTTGTATTAACCACTTCAAGTCTTCAGGCAATGTAGCATTGAATGTATTGAGTGATGCACGCAAAATATTTGCATTAACAGTATAAGAAAGTTTCTTAGTGGTTTTAGAAACCTCTAATGGGCACATATTTAAAAATCTGAAGAATTTAACTACTTGTGTTGAACTAGTCCACTGTATATTACATTTAATCTCAGATGAGAATAAATCTAATTGTTTATCTATAAACATGCTAGTTGGATATTTAGCTAAGACAAATTCATTTAATTCTTTTTCAAGGCTTTCATACCTTATACGATTTTGTTCATATGTTTTCTCCCAAACAGAAGTGTCAAAATGCATTCCTTTATACTCGATGTCTCCGACAACTAAAAGAAATAACATTTCCAATGAAACAGTATTTTCTACTCCTTTCTTATCAACTTGTACTAATTGTAACTCACGTATTTTCAAGGGCAGAACTGTGTCATATGCCCCATATTTTATTTGAGTTTTAGTAAAAGCATTATCTTTAATTCTAAGGAATTCAAGTCTGGTACCTTTATCAACTACTATATTCAAGTAGCGTTTGGCTAAGTCTTTAAGTCCAAAGGACATATTTCTAAAACCTGTGTATAGTATTTGTTCAACCACCATGGAATCGTATACATTCTGTAAACGTATGCCATGACCTAACAAATGTTTATACTCAAATTTTATATTGTGACCCGCTTTAACTATATTATTGTTCTCTAATATAGCCTTAAGGGGATAGATATCAACATATCGTGCGTCTATTACATACTGACGCTCTATTGTGCCTATTTGCACCATCACAATGTTGGATAAATGCGGGTCTAATCCCTCTCCACTATAAATACCATTGTATTTAAAAGTGGTCTCTATATCTAAACCAAGAACTTCCTGGCTAGATAAGTAAGTTATACATTCTTCTAGTGAAGAATTCTCTTTGCCTATAAAATATATACCTTCTTCTTCATATTCTCTCATCATTTAGTATATTATTCAATTTATACTTTTATTCCTTTTAAAAATATATATCCCATTTTATTAGGTATATATCTTCTTTCATCCCTTGGGAAACCTTCGAATATAACATTAGTTAATTGTTGTCATGTACCACTCCAAACATGACCATCATTTATTTCTTTTAGCTTATTATATATTTCTATACAATCTTCAGCATCTTTTTTGTATTCTGTTTTTAATTGCTTTTGCAATCTTATCATTAGTTTTCCCATAATTTAATTTAAGTTGCTATCTCCGTTGCTCTAAAAGAAACTTCAGGAGAATAAAACCAATTATTTCCCATAATATGACTATTTTGAAACAAATATTCAATATCATTATATCCAAATATAAGACCTAAAGATACTCCAGCTATGTCATTATCCCATACTTTACTTATTCCTAAAGCTAATGAACTGGTATTGGAATCAAACCTACTTTTATAAGTTGCATTTAAATCAATCCCATTTTGGGATTCATATCCAGCACCTATAACATAAGGTGTTACACCTGAAGTTTGATGCAAATCTGCACCTCCTTCAATATAAACTTGTGCGCTTGATAGGTTCAAGGCTAAAACCATAGTTAATAATAATAATAATTTTTTCATCTTTATTTAATTTAATTTGTTAAAAAGGGTATGCTTCGGGTCTTTCAAGGATACTACACTACAGAGATTATCCTTTATCTTAATCTGCAGTACGGATACTTAAATCACACTTGTAGCTTCACTACATACCCTAATTTGTTAAAAAACAGTCAGCACTGATTAGCCCAACCCATCTTTTCAGACCCTAACCAATAATTGCTGAATACAGTTATAATGTTCAAGGGCATGGAGGCATCGCTCACACGTTATCTGACTGTTTTTTTTAATTTAATATGTTATATAATATTCTTTACTATCTATAAAGATAGTCTCTTCTGAATATCCACAAGGTATTTGCCATGCTGTAATAGGTCCAAATACATTGTAATCTTCAATTCCTAGAGTACCACAAGGCCCTGTTAAATTATCATTAGTATGATTTTGATGTCCTTGCAGGCCATTTTCATCTAGTATTAATGTAAAATAACTGTTTGTTGTTGCATCATAGTGGCAAATTTGATAAGTTCCACTTGTTTTAGCGATACTTGTCTTTAATGCTGGATTATATACCTCTTGGAGATAACAATCCTGTGTGCATTCATCCTTATTACAGGAGAGTACCAGTAATCCAATTAAGGATACCATTAAAAATAGGTTTTTCATAATTTAATTTGGGGTTTAATTTGTTATTTATTTAATTTTGATTTTACTAATTTTAATAAGTCAGGAAAATTTTTTATTTCAAATCCATAATTCTTGTCAAATTGATTAAGATATTTTAATATATCATTAAAAGATAAACAAGGGTTATTTAATAAAATATATTCTTCAGCTTTTTCTTTTGTTGAGAATTTACCATATGTCCATTTTTCTGTATGAAAAAGATTTCCTTTTTTAACCATATCTGAAAATGGTTTAAAACTATATACTTCTACACCCCAAACTTCATCACCTTCAAATATATCTATACCATCTTTTGTTGTGAATAATGGTTTTTCTTTTTTAATAGGTTTAGCATCATCTAAATGCATATCTACTTTATTAATCATCAATCGATTATTATAACGTTCTTCAAATGATAAAGAATTTATTGTATAGATATGGCAAGATTCTCCTTTTACTTTATCTCTAATAGTAAATATTTCGCCATCTGATAATCTTTTAACTTTCCATATTTCAAATTCTCCTTTTAAACAATGTTCTAAAGATAAATTAGATTCTTTAAAACTAGGATTATATAAACCATTTGGTGTTAAATTAAATTGTGTACCAGCATAAGCAGAGCTTTTACCTCTTCTAAAAGCCAATATTTCATAATCTTTTTCAACAACTTTTTCCCAAAATTCTGGAAAAGCACTTAAATCACTACTACAATAGTAGCGAGGGGTTTTAAATCCTACTTTAGGACTACCAGGATATTCTTTAATTAATTTATATGTCATAATCTGTTGTTAACATTATTCCTATAAATCTTCCAATTTGCCAGCTTATAATTGAGAAACCCATCAATAAAGCTTTACCGCCATGCTCTATATGCATTGGTGACCAATGATATATTGCTATTAAGGGTGTAAGAACACAAATTATTCTTATCACTCTTTTTGTCCATGTTAATCTTTTTAATTTCATAAATTTTCTTTTATCCAATTATTTAATAATCTGGAGTCATTACTTCTAAGATGTTCTTTTAATGCATATTCTTTAATTAATATCTCTACTTCTTTTTTAGAATACATTTTCTCTTCTATAAGATGAACAATAACACAATTGTTTGAGTCTGTTTTAATTTGTAAATCTGTTCCCCAAGTTTTCTTTATACCAGTTTCATCAACACTATTAAATCTATTGGAATAAGATTTTTTTTCATACTCAACTATCACCTTATTAATTCCACCTTGTTTAATATATTCTTCTATGAACTGTTGAGGTATTTGTGGTAACATATAATCTCGATGGGTTTTACACATCCAATTACATTTTACTTTATCTTGCATACCTAAACAAGTACAAGGTAATTTTAAAGATTTATCAGTAGTTGCTACTATTTTTCTACTTCCTTCACATATTGCGTTAAGCTTGCCTATAGATGTACCATCATGTTTAAATAAAAAATGACCTCTGCCCACTCTAGTACCATCTTGTTTTTTAATACCAACTGCAAAACCTATTCCCCAATCGTCTTCTTTAATCTCTTCATCTGTTGTGAAATAGAGATGTTGATTTACTCTACTAATACAACCTAATGAATGCTTATAATATATTAATTTAATAGAACCACTTTTATTAGTTCTTAATTGTAAATGAGATTTATCCTTAGTAGGTAATATATTTACCTGTACTTCTTGTTTCATAACTATTTTATTAGAAATTTTACAGTTAATTAAGGCAATGCAGGCAGCAGACCTACTTTAACCCAGTTAGCATCCGGGACCTTATTAACTGTATAGAGTTGGCAATATGTATGATTAAAATAATTCTTTTTCTAATGACATCAATGCAATTAGACCTTTTTGATAGCCTTCAATTTCATCTTGGCATTTTACAATATCAACAAAGGATAGAGATTTGGCAGATTTTAAATTCTCCAACTCTTCCTCTTTTAATGCGATTTGCGATTGGGTTTCCAACAAGTTGGCTTGCAATTGCAATTTTTCTTGGGCTATACGATTTGATAGCTGTTTTAAGTTCTTTTGTTCCGTTGTTTGGCTCAATCGTTCTTTGCGTGTCATCTTTTTCAATTGTTTTAATTGTTTTATTTGTTCGTTTAAAATTTGTGTAATGGTTATTATGTAATCTTGCAATTACATTTTGTGTGTCATCAAACCACTTAGTTCCTGTTATACTCTCAAGCTTTACTGAATTTCCTGAACTAAAGAAACCCACTACTGTGGTTAAATATCCTTGTGTATTAGAGAATGTATCTCCTATACAAAGGTCTTTTTTTGTTTTTGGTAATAACATTAGTTCTGGTTTATTGTAAAAACATGTCCAAGCTCTACTATTAAGTTTACGTACTACATCCATTATAGTATAGTATTCAAATGTACAAGGTCTTTTTTTGTATGATAATACAAATTTAAACACCCTATCTTTTTCTCCTTTTACTTTTTGTGGTTGAAAACAACCAAGACTAATAAGTGTATCAAGACATCTAAAGCTACATTTATGTGTAACAATAAGATTTACTACATGTTCTTTATACCAATATTTATCAATTTCTCTCATTATATCTTTTTTTAGCTTTATTTATAATAGAAGCATTAGTTTCTCTTAAATCATTTAAATTTGTGGTTAACATTTTATTTGTTTTTGGTGTTACCATATTGGCTTTATCTCCCACAATTGAATGTAATTTCCCTACCATACCTCTTTTAGAAGCCCAGCTTAAATGATATAATTTACCTAGTACTGGAGTTTTAACCAATTCATCATCAGGATTGATAGGTAAATTCTTATTCATTTTTGATAAATCTTTTAAAAACTCTTTCATTGGATTGATTTTAAAGTAATTTAAGGCACTTAATAC
>JBPPMM010000672.1:0-4358 GCA_051306075.1 Chitinophagaceae bacterium | reverse complement strand
TTAATGCACCTTTTGCCTCAGGCTCCGGTCAATACGATACAATGATCATCATTCCCTGCTCCATGGGAACATTGGGCCGTATAGCTAATGGTATTTCAAATGACCTTATCACAAGAGCTGCTGACGTTGTTTTAAAAGAAAGAAGAAAATTAATTTGTGTTGTTCGTGATACCCCATATAACCTTGTCCATATCCGCAATATGGAAACTGTTACTCTCGCCGGAGGAATCATTTGTCCGGCTACGCCTTCCTTTTACAGCAAACCCAAAACTATTGAAGAAGTTGCCGCCACTGTAGTTGACAGGGTTCTGGACCTGGCCGGCTTCGATATTTCCACCTTCAGGTGGGGTAAGTAAGGATCGTTGAAATTGACCAGGTTGTTGATTAATGATGAATATTCACCAATGCCGCCGGGTCATGTTTGTACTTAAATACTAATGGGAAAAGTATCCCCAACACCAATGCATAGCCTGCGAAGCTAAACCATATATTTTGCCAGTCTCTTATGCCATTTGTTGTAAAATAATCAACAACCCAGCCGCTTATCATTCCACCGAAGAAAGCGCCTAATCCGTTTGTCATTAACATAAACAGTCCCTGGGCACTGGCTCTTATCTTTATATCGGCTTCCATTTCTACAAATAAAGAACCCGAGATATTAAAGAAGTCGAAAGCCATTCCATAAATGATCATTGAAAGGACCAGCAGGAATAATCCATCCCCCGGATTGCCTATGCCAAATAAACCAAACCGCAGCACCCATGCAAAGATGCTCATCAGCATTACTTTCTTGATCCCAAACCGGTGCAGGAAGAAGGGAATAGTGAGAATAAACAATGTTTCAGATATCTGCGAAATAGATAATAAAAGATTGGGATGCTTTACGCCAAAAGAATCGGGGTACGTTGTTGTGAAATCATCAAGGAATGTGCCCCCGAATAAGTTGGTAATTTGTAAAGCGGCCCCCAAAAACATAGCAAAAAGAAAAAATATTGCCATCTTTTTTCTTTTAAATAAAACAAATGCATCCAATCCCAAAGAAGAAGCAAGACTTTTCTTTTCTCCTGTTTTAACTGGTTTACAAGCAGGCATAGTAAATGCATATAAACCCAAAAACAATCCGGCACCTGCGCTTACGAATAACTGCAAAGGACTTTTGGTCCAGCCAAAGAGATCCACCATCCACATGGCGCAAATAAAACCAACTGTACCCCACACTCTGATAGGAGGAAAATCTTTAATGATATTAAAACCTTTGTTTTCAAGAATGATATAGGATACTGTATTGTTTAATGCTATAGTTGGCATGAAGGCCATCGAGTTAAACAACATGATCACATACATCATTTTAAAATCTGTAACGGTTGATGCCCACAACAGTAAACCTGCGCCTGCTATATGGCATAAACCTAATATTCTTTCAGCGTTTATCCAGCGATCGGCCACAATGCCAAGTAATGCGGGCATGAACAAGGAAGCTATTCCCATTGTTCCATATATACTTCCTACTTGTACACCAGTAAATTTTAAAGTAACAATCATATAGGCTCCCAGTGAAATCAACCAGGCACCCCATACAAAAAATTCGAGAAAGTTCATGACGATCAGGCGGGACTTGATATTCATTGCAGTTTGTTTTGGATCATCGATAGTTATGAATAGGGAAGATAAGGGATTTTATGGAGGCCAATTCTGCAAAAATTTACAACCTTATCTCTCCTAACTTTGTTGCTGATTTAAATAAACACCAGCATGCCGGAAATATTATCTGAAAAAATAATGCGGTCTTCGGGCTTAGATGAAAAATTAATATCCATTGCCGGTAAAGTCAGGAATGATCAAAGAATTACTGATGAAGAAGGCTTGCTGCTTTTTGAAAAAGCAAGCCTCCCCTTCCTGGGTTCGCTTGCCAATTATATTAGAGAACGTTTGCATGGTAATAAAACATTTTTCAACCGCAATTTTCATATTGAACCAACTAATATATGTGTTTTCAGTTGTAATTTTTGTTCCTATAGCAGACTGTATGCACATAAAGAAGAAGGATGGGAACTATCAACAGATCAAATGCTGGATATCGTAAAAAGTTACGATGAACAACCTGTAACAGAAGTTCATATTGTAGGCGGTGTACATCCTAAATTAACGATGGCATTCTTTGTTGATGTGCTTCAGAAAATAAAGTCGTATCGCCCGGGTTTACACATCAAAGGATTTACACCGGTGGAGTTGGACTATATGTTCCGCAAAGCCAGATTGAATACCGCGGAAGGGATGAACATCTTGCAGGAAGCCGGATTAGATTCCTTACCTGGAGGAGGTGCCGAAATTTTTCATCCCGAAATAAGAGAACAAATTTGTGCTGACAAAGTAGATGCAAACGGATGGCTGGAAATTCATGAAGCAGCTCATAACCTGGGTATGCATTCTAATGCCACCATACTCTATGGGCATATAGAAAAATACTGGCACCGTATTGATCATATGAAAAGATTAAGAGACCTGCAGGACAAGACCGGCGGATTTAATACGTTTATTCCCCTTAAGTTTCGAAATAAGGGAAATGATATGAGCCATGTACCGGAAAGTACCATTGTAGAAGACATGAGAATGTATGCAGTAGCAAGAATTTATCTGGACAATTTCCCTCACCTGAAAGCATACTGGCCCATGCTGGGAAGAGAAAATGCCCAGCTGGCTTTATCGTTTGGAGTCAATGATATTGACGGCACTATCGATGATACCACCAAAATATATTCAATGGCCGGATCGGAGGAGCAGAATCCTTCCATGACCACTACCCAACTGGTCACCCTGATAAAACAAGCTAACAGGGTTCCCGTTGAAAGAGATACATTGTATAATGTAGTAAAGGATTACGGAAATGATAAAATAGATGATGGAGAAGTAAATCCGTTGATGAATTAATTTTCAATAGCTGCTCTTATTTCGTACAGGATCTTTTATCGATCATATTTATTATTTTCCCCTTTTGTATCCAGGTTTATATCTATGATTTTGATATATTACTTTTACCTTCCATCTGTGGAGATCATCCCGGATAACTCATCTGCCATTTGCAATACACTTATAAAAAAAATTAAATTGGAATAAACATTTTCAGCAAACGATGTTGAGAATATTTTCTTTAATTTTAAAAGCATTCTTTTAAACCCCGGTAAGCCCCAATAAATAATCATGAGAAAAAATATTTTATGCCTCACCGTCTTCTTTTTTATTTTAAGCATTCAGTTAAACGCCCAGCAATTTACACTGGTTAAAAAAGGGCATCCCAAAAGCCGCATTATCATTCCTGAAAAAGCAACTGTAGTTGAAATACAGGCGGCTAAAGTTTTACAGGATTATATTCAAAGAATTTCAGGGGCAGTTTTATCCATTGCTACGGATAATAGTAAACAGGAAAAGGGTGAAATTTTAATAGGTAATGTAAAAAGACCTGAATTGAATGAAGTGCCAAAAGAAAAGCTGGATAAAGATGGAGTATTTATTAAATCATATGAAAATAGTCTTCTTATTACGGGTGGCACAGGTAAAGGAACATTGTATAGCGTATATACTTTCCTGGAGAAGTATATGGGTTGCAGGAAATATTCAGCAGCGGCAACGGTGGTTCCCAAAAAGAAAACAATTACGGTAAGCTCAATACATGATATGCAGTTGCCCGCATTTAGTTACCGTGAAAATTTTTACCTGGATGCAAGAGATCCTGAATACCAGCTCTGGCATAAATTAGACTCTCACGTTGGTCCTGGTAAAAGTGAATGGGGCTATTGGGTCCATACTTTCGAAACGTTGTTAAGTCCAAAAGAATTCGGCGAATCTCATCCTGAATATTTTAGTTTTTATGATGGTAAACGTCATGCGGGTGTTGTGCCTTCATGGGATGGTGCAGGTATTCAACCCGAGTCACAACTTTGTCTCACCAATCCTGATGTACTGGAAATAGTTTGTAAAAATTTACAGGCGGCTATTAATAAAAATCCGGAAGCCCTTTACTGGTCGGTTAGTCAGAACGACAATGTGAAATACTGCCGTTGTCCCGATTGTGCTGCACTGGATAATAAATACGCCGCTTTTGCTCCTGAAGATAAAATGTATTCCACCCATGGCGGATCAAAATATCCGGCGCTGGGCATGGGCTCCATATTAACTTTTGTAAATAAGGTAGCCGAACGATTTCCGGATAAGATCATATCCACTCTTGCCTATCAATACAGCCGGGTGCCGCCAAAGGATATTATCCCTGCAAAGAATGTAAATATTATGTTGTGCAGTATTGAAAGTGCCAGGAACACCACTATGGAAAAAGGTGATACTTCTTTTAGCAACGACCTGAA
>JBPPMM010000034.1:0-2778 GCA_051306075.1 Chitinophagaceae bacterium | reverse complement strand
TGAAAACATTTCAGCCTTAACCTTTTCCCGTTCCTCTAACCGTATAAGGTTTTCATTTATATTATTAATTTTAGTAAAACCACCAATCATTGCGAAGGTTATTATTGAAAGCATGATCGTCTGTATATGCTTTTCAAGTGTCGTTTCCTTTCTAACGGCCTTAATATCTTCCATGATTTGATTTTGAATATCCATAAATTTTTGTTTATAGATTTTCAAAAGGTATATTACGAATTTTAATCTACATATAAAATAAGAGCAAACCCTTAATTAGTTATTTTTATCTTGTTCCTGCATTACTTGATAATGTTTTTTTCCCGGTTCCACCTATGGCTGAATGGTTCGTTCTACTAAAATAAAAGCCAATTATTATACCTACCGTCAAATTCATTGCCGCCACTGAAGCCGTTACAACTGCTATCCTTGCCGGGTCTGGTACACCATCCCTAATCAGCATAGCTGCAATAACCACGGCATTTACAGTCTGACTTGAAATTACAGATATAAGAGCTATTCTACTTTGCGTTCTTTCCCAAATCAAATTTATATTCCTTTGCCCCAATGCAACCCTATCTTCTTCTTCCGTTGTGTTCGGTGATAATATCCGCTCCGGGTCTTTATCAATCAACCTATCTACCATTTTATTCCCTTCTTCAACGATAACGGGAATTGCCTTTTCAGTTTCAATTATTTTAACTGGTGTTGGCCCTGGTTTCTTTTTCTCCATTTCATTTTACTCTCCTTTTTTATTTACGAATCGTTAGTAATTCTGCTGGTGTGACAAACGTAATCAAATGTGCAGGCACTCCCATCTCTTCTAATGATATTGTTGCATTGTTGGCAGGGTCATAATTTGTATTAGCACAGTCGCCGCTATTCCATCCGTTGTTCCTATTACCACTTTTATCTATCCAGTTTACCCTGTTGCCTGATACTGTTATATCGCTGCATCCAATAGCCCCTGAATAGTTAGCTACATACAATGGGTTGTTGCTTACTAATGTTTTGTCGCTCCACACTTTATTGTTTAATATTTTATTGAACTTGCCGCCTGCTACTGCAAGTCCATATTGACCTGGCCTAAGCAATGTATTGTTCTCAACAAGGCAGTTATTACCTCCCGTATCACCTACGATTATACCGCCGCCAGATGTAGATGGCCCACCGTTTGGCCCACCTCTAAACATATTCCCTTTGATAACAATATTACTTGAACCGCCATAACAGCTAACTAAATCTTCTGGGTCGCTTTCTCCATCAAAGTTTTCACCCCTGCAATTTGTTACTTCACCACCATCACATGAGTTCATTTGAACAAATACACCACGTCCTGCAAACTTACCATTAACATATTTGATCTTCATGTTTACAAATTGGCAGTTGATTATCTTGACATTTTTAGAACCTACAGCATACACCCCGGCCCATCCTCTTGCAAATAAACAGTTTTCTATGGTAATGTTTGTTGCGTTTTCAAGTTCAACCAACTCCATTGTCGCCCCGTCAAAAAAGCAGTTACGGATGGTTATATTGTTTGCCCCTGAATACATTTTTATTGCAATTCCATTGATGTTTGAAAATCTTTTGTTCTCTACTATTACATTTGATTTACCAGATAAATCCAATGGCCCTGATAATGGCAATGATAAATATGATGTTGATGACGTGGGGGCAGGATTAACAGTTACATTAACATCATCGGAGGCAGATGAACCACCGTTGTCTTTTACCGTTAATCTGAAAACATAAGCCCCTTCCACTAATCCTTCTACTACCGTTGTGGCTGCTCCTACTGTTTTAATTGTAGCTGCACCACCTGATACTTTTGTCCACGAATGAGAAGCTATTGTGCCATCGGGGTCTGTTCCGCTACCTACTAATGTTGTAGAATTGGTGGGTAATGTAATTACCTTATCTGCTCCTGCATTGGCTACTGGTGGTTTGTTCACCGTTGCAGCCGGATTAACCGTAACTATTACATCGTCTGTTGCTGTTAGCCCACCATTGTCCTTTACCGTCAATCTGAAAGTATATGCCCCTTGTACTAATCCGCTTATTGCTGTTGTGGCTGCTGCTGGTGATGCTATTGTTGCCGCCCCACCGCTTACCTTAGTCCATGCGTAGGTTGCTATTGTGCCATCCGTATCTGTACCGCTTCCTGTCAGGGAAGTATTGTTTGTTGGTAAGGTTATTATCTTATCTGCCCCTGCGTTTGAGGTTGGAGGTTTATTAGTTGGAGTTCCGCCCGGATTATATTTTTTAATAGTTGTATCCGATTGAATATAGGAAATAGCTTTTTTTGTTGTCGTTATAATTAAAGTGTCTTTGTTTTCTAAAACAAATCTTGCCACACCTCTTGGCGGCACACCCCTTAATGCTTCCCCTGACCTTGCCATTGGTTCTGATGGTTGCTCACCTTCCATACCATGCACTCCTAATGGGGGTGTTTCCTTTCTTTGAATTGATGTATCCACCAAAGTTGTTTCAGTTTTTGGATTATTGTTATTGCAGGAAAACGAGATAACCAATGCAATCAACGAGACTGATAAAAAAATTATCGGTACTAATAATAATCGGTTCTTTTTCATATACTATTTTTTATACTTTTTCTTTAATAAGCTACGTATTCATATACCCCCGCATCCGGGTTCCCTGATATTGTCGTCCCTGCAAAGTCCACCGTATATCCAACAGGGACACCAAAGTTAATTGTTGGCGCACCATTAGCTATTCCCAAATTCCATGTTGACGGATCACCAGACGATGTTATAAACCTGT
>JBPPMM010000570.1:0-2425 GCA_051306075.1 Chitinophagaceae bacterium | reverse complement strand
AGCGTTCTGCATAATATAGCTGGTGGAAAATCTGCAGTCCACAATTGCGTTAGCACCTAAATCACGCGCCGAGGCAATCATTCTGTCAACAGCCTGTTCCCTCGCCTCGGCAAGAAGTTTTGTATATTCTTCTATTTCGCCACCGACAAGATTCTTAAAGGCTGCAACAATATCCCTTCCGATATTACGTGCTCTTACAGTATTGCCTTTAACTATGCCGAAAGTTTTAGTTATTTCTTTACCGGGTATTACTGAAGATGAAACTACAATCAACGGTCAACCTCCTTATATGGATCTTTTTTGTGTATGAATAGTTTTTCGCGGATAATTGAAAAAAGCAGAATTACCAGTCCGGTAACAAATGCCGCTATTCCGTATTTGAGCAATTTTGGAGTTGAGGTATCCCTGAGAAAAACATCAACTGCTTCATAAACAGAAAATAAAATAATAATTACCACACCAATTACTATAGCGGACCAGGCAAGCCCTCTTTCCAACCGGTTATACATTCTTAACTTATAACTATCCCACGATTCATCAGGTTCATTTTTCATAAAGATCCTCGAATTTTTATATAATTGATATATTCTTTATTAGTCATATAATTACTAAATTAAAGATGTGATAAAATATATCATTAGACAGCTACGGAAAAAAGAAAAATTATATAATTAAAATACAAATTAGTCCAAAAATACACAGCCTGCCGAAAAATTAATCTTTTTTGAATTATGTCAGAAAAACAGGTAAATATTACTTCTTTAATGAACCTTTCGGTACTAAGGATAGTTATGATTTATATGGCTATTTCATTTGTTTATATTGTATCCTCTGATGCTGTTCTTGAACTTTTTGTTACGGATACTGCCACTTTAACACGTTTTCAGTCATATAAAGGGCTGATGTTTGTAATAGTTACAGCAGCTTTCCTTTATTTAATGATAAAGCAGCATTTCTCAACAATTACAGACCAGGTTGATAAAATAAAAGATATGCAGGGCGAGCTTAAATTATCCAAAGAACTGTTTTCAAAAGCTTTCAACAGGAGTCCCGAGCTTCTCTCAATTTCAACTTTAGCTGAAGGGAGAATTGTTGATGTAAACGAAGGATTTATTGAATCAACAGGGTACAAGCGGGATGAACTGATAGGTAAAACATCATTTGAGCTTAATCTGTGGAAAAATAAAGATGATAGAAAAGCCCTGATGCAAATTTTAAGAGAGAAGGCGAAAGTAAAAGATTTTGAAACTGTGCTGATGAATAAAAAAGGGGAGGAAAAAACTTTTTTATTATCTGCTGAGATCATCTCTGTAAAGAAAGAAATGCATCTTTTAATAATGTGCAGAGATATTTCAGAAACTAAAAGAATTGAAGAAGCACTGCAGGAGTCGGAAGTAAACCACCGGAACCTGATTGAAAATATGCACGACGGTGTTTTTGTATTGGAAGATTCGAAAATAATTTTTATTAATCCTGCTTTCGAATTTATGACCGGATACTCCAAAGAAGAACTTGTTAATAAAAATATTATTGATCTTGTACACCCTGAAGAGGATTTCCTAATCTCATCCCTTATTAAAAAAGATTCAGCTGCCATCGACTATATTGAGGACGGAATTTATAATTTTGTAAACAAGGGGGGAGATTTAATCTCTGTTAATCTTTCTATTAAAGAAATTTTATATAATAAAAAAAGAGCGGTGCTCGGAAATATTCTTAATATTACAGATAAAGTACTGGCTGAGAAAACAAGCAGGGAAAATGAATTAAGACTCAGGAACTTTGCCGATCTTCTTCCGCAAACAGTTTTTGAAATTGATACCACCGGAAAAATAACATTTGTAAACAGCGCCAGCTATAAGTCATTCATGTTTACGGAAGAGGATGCTGAAAAAGGTCTCAATGTCCTTGATATGATAGCTCCCGGCGACAGAAACAGAGCATTACGAAATATGTTTAAAATTTTCAAAGGGGATGAAATTGATTCTAATGAGTATATGGCAGTAAGAAAAGATGGGAGTAAATTTCCTGTAATTGTATTTACCACCCCTATTTTAAATGATAATCAACCTGTCGGACTTAGAGGCATACTGGTTGATGTATCTGATTTAAAGACACAGGAACATGAATTAAGAAAACTTACAAACGCAATTGAACAGAGCCCTGTATCAATTATAATAACAGATGTATCAGGAGCTATTGAATATGTAAATCCAAAGTTTGTTGAAGTAACGGGATATTCTTTCAATGAAGTTAAAGGATTGAAACCATCAATTTTAAATTCAGGTGCTCAGCCGGAAGAATTTTATGAAAATTTGTGGAATACGATCTGCGCTGGTGAGGAATGGAAGGGGGAGTTTAATAATAAAAAGAAAGATGGTACTGTTTTCTGGGAATCCGCTTCAATATCTCCTGTAAAAAATGA
>JBPPMM010000374.1:0-10860 GCA_051306075.1 Chitinophagaceae bacterium | reverse complement strand
GCATTCAATTCTATTGGAGCAAATTACTGGGCCAAAAACGATTTTCTCACAGCGCAGTCATTTTTCATGAAAGCCCTAAAGATAAATGAAGCTATTAATGACAAAAAGGGGATGGCAAAAGGATTTCACAGTATGGCCACTATTTACGTTTCTTTATATAACTATACCAAAGCGTTGGACTTTTATGCCAAAGCATTAAGAATAAATGAAGAAATGCGTGATACATCCTCTATCTATGGATGCCTTGCCAATATTGGCAATGTATACGAAACATTAAAAAGATATAACCAGGCAATGTCGTATTATACAAAATCACTTGAGATGGCAGAAAAGTCAGGAGATAAAGGAGGTATAGCTTACAGACTGGGTTCGATTGGTTTTATACATGCCAAACAAAATAATTTTTCTGAAGCGCTCAGGTTCCAAAATCTCGCTTTGAAAATAACAACTGAAATTGGTATTAAAAACGATATAGCCAAAAGAATAGGCGATATTGGTCAAATTTATTTGCTCATGGGTAACTATGACCTTGCCCTGAAATACATTCAAGATGCATTAAATCTCTTTAATAAAGTTCCAACAAATGGAGCAAAAGGCTATACAGGAAGATACCTGGGCTTAAAAGGTAAAGTGTATTTGGCAATGGCTACTTCTACAGATGCCAGGACAAAAATTAACCAGCAGCCAGATAATTTAAATCAAAAGTTATATCTTAATAAAGCAGTTCAATATTTCAAGCTCGCCATTCCACTTCTGAAATCCATAAATGACCATGACGCCCTGCAAAACACCTATTACGGTTTATCAGAAGCACAGAATAAAATCGGGAACTTCCATGAATCGCTTAATAATTACAAGTACCATATATTATACAAAGACAGTGTCAATAACCTGGAGAGAGATAAGGAAATAACCAGAAACGAACTGGAATAGGAATATCGTAAACAAAAGGATTCACTCGGTTACGTTAATGATATTCAAAAAAAAGAACTGGTGGGTCTTATCCAGGAGAAAGAATTAAACAGGCTTAGATTGAGACAGCAATGGTTGATCACTATTATTGCTATTATTCTACTCGGAATAATTAGTTCCTTTTTAATTTTCAGAAACCGTGTGCAGGGTATTCGTCTCAAAACTGAGCTTGCAAGAGAAAAAGTAGAGAAGCAGTTAGGAAGTTGACCATCAGCGTAAGGTAAATGATATTACATTTTCTGCGCTCCGTTCCCAGATGAATCCTCATTTCATTTTTAATGCATTAAATACAATACAGAGTTATGTTTATGCAAACGATAAAAGAAGCGCTAGCAATTATCTTGGAAAATTCAGCGAGCTGATTAGAAAGATTCTGGACAATAGTAGCAAACAAAAAATAACACTGGAAGAAGAAATACATGTGCTTCAGCTTTATATTGATATTGAAAAAGCGAGATTTGGCGATGCTTTTTATGCCGTCATTGAGACGGATCCGTACCTGGATACAGAAGATATTTTTGTGCCGCCAATGCTCATACAACCATACGCAGAGAATTCCATTAAACATGGATTGCTTCACCTGGCAGGTGAAAAAAGGCTTGTAATCCGAATTAATAAGTCAACAGATCAACAGTATATAGAGATCGTAATTGATGACAACGGTATTGGAAGGGAGAAAAGCATTGAGATCAACAAGAAACGGACTGATCACCATTCATTTGCCAATGAAGCCAATGAGAAAAGAATTGACTTGATCAACAAGTTGCATGAAAAAAAAACTAAGCTGGAAATTATTGACAAAAAAAATGCCGGGGGTATGGCAACAGGGACAACAGTCATTATCAGTTTTCCTGTTATGTCAGTATCAACCTTACATCAATTATCCCAATTATAAAACTTTTATGGTTAGGGCGATTATTATAGAAGATGAACAACATGCTGCGAAACTGCTGGAAGAGATGTTGCATGAGATTAATCCCTCAATTAAGATACTGGAAAAATGCAGCGACTTGCCTGCAGGTGTCAAAAGCATAAAAAAGAATGCCCCTGATATAGTATTTCTTGATATTGAGCTTCCCGTTTACAGCGGCATACAATTACTTGATTTTTTTAATCCGGAAGAAATTACGTTTCATATCATCTTCACCACTGCCTCCAATGAATACGCTGTAAGGGCATTTGAAATGAGTGCAGTTGATTATTTAATGAAACCCATACAAGAAGAAAAATTGCAGGCAGCAATTGAAAAAATATTACGAAAACAAGCTTCATCAGGAATTGAAATGTTACCTGTATTAAAACATAATTTTCAGCAAGAAGCAAGTAGAAAAATTGTGGTGCCTGTTACCTATGGCTATGAGATACTGAACCTGAAAGACATCTGTTATTTTAAAGCCGAAGGAAGTTATACACAGATATTCTTTACAACAAATAAAAGTATGCTGGTAAGTAAGAATCTTAAACATTTTGAATTTATACTTACCGGGCTAAACAACTTTATAAGAATACACAGAAGCTTTGTCGTAAATATAAATTTTGCAAAAAAAATATTACGTAAAGACGGCGGAATCCTTTTTCTAGAAAATAACACGGAGCTTCCCGTAGCCGATGATAAAATGCCAATAATACTTGAATCGTTACAGAAGTTATGAGCATTCACTATATACTTAAATATTGTTTCATCTCATCCTGATATTGCATTGCAATATTTCTTGCCTCGCCGGCAAAATTTTCTTCCCCCGAAGCATAAATTATTGCCCGGCTGGCGTTCACAAGCAAGCCCACATCTTTATTCATTGCCTTTTCAGAAATTTCTTTCAGGTCTCCCCCTTGTGCTCCTATACCCGGCACCAGGTAAAAATGATCCGGAGTTAATTTCCGGATATTAATAAACTCGCTGGATTGCGTAGCCCCGATCACAAACATTATATTTTCTTTAGTACCCCACAACGATACGGTATGCAATACCTTTTCGTAAAGAAACGGGCTTTGAAGGTTATTGCCTTCCTGTTCTATACGCTTTAACTCAAAGTCCTTTGCTCCCGGGTTGGATGTGAGACCTAATACAATAGCCCATTTACCTTCGTACTGAAGGAAAGGTCTTATACTATCTTCACCCATATACGGAGCTACAGTAACTGAATCAAATGGAAGGGTTTCAAAAAATGCCTTCGCATATTGATCAGATGTGTTCCCGATATCACCCCGTTTAGCGTCGGCGATCTTAAAATGCTTATCGCCGATATAACGAACTGTTTTTTCCATGGCTTCCCATCCTTTAATTCCCAATGCTTCATAAAAAGCCGTATTTATTTTATACGCTACGCACAGATCTTTTGTGGCATCAATAATCGCTTTGTTGAATGAAAAAATAGGATCAGGCCCCGATAAAAGATGTTTAGGTATTTTAGTAATGTCGGTATCTAAACCAACACAGAGATAGGATTGTTTTAAAAATATTTGCTCAATGAGTTGCTGGCGTGTCATGGCCGCGAAGGTAATTATTTAGAGTTTACTCATTATCAGGTTTTCCACCTCTTCGCTTCGCCATTTCTCTTCAATATTCTGTATCGTCATTACCTGCCGCATGATCGCTTCCTGCCTCATCGCATTGTGAAAGGCGTCTTTGAAATGAATGTCCGGATGAAACGTTACTTGTGAATAGGCAGGGATCCATTTTTCCGGATGTTTTTCATGAAGCCAGGCTTCGATTTTCTTTTGCAATAAAAACTTTGGATCAGCGGTGCGTTCTCTCATTTCTGTAAAATTGCCAATAGCCAGGTCGGCGATCGCATCTGCATCTGGTTTCCTTTCGGATTGAAATTTTTCAAGCACGGTTGCCCAATCATCTTCGTACTCATTTGCTAATTCATCAAGAATGCGGCAGTCTTCAAATCCACAATTCATCCCCTGGCCAAAGAAAGGAACGATAGCATGAGCTGCATCTCCGATTAATGAAAATTTATCTTCTCTTACCCACGGATAACATTTTATAGTAACCAATGAAGACGCAGGATTATTTAAAAAATCATTTATATAACCAGGCATTAAAGCGGCTGCATCCGGAAATGTTCGTTCAAAAAATATTTTTACTTTTTCCTGTGTATCTAACCCGGACAATGAAGCAGCCCCATCGAAAGGGAAGAATAAGGTACAGGTGAACGTTTTATCCAAATTGGGTAAAGCAATGAGCATGTAGTCTCTTCTCGGCCATATATGAAGCGCATTTATTTTCATAGCAAAATCCCCTGAAGCAGTAGCTGGTATAGTTAATTCTTTATAGCCGCAATTGATATAGTATTGATGATAATCGAATTTAGCATGCTGCAACTGATGTTGCAACCGAACATCGGAAAATGCACCGTCGGCCCCAAAGAGTAATCCGAAATTATGTTTAACTAATGTGGAGTTATCATCATTGCTGAAGATGATCGTGTTTTTCTCCCAGTCAATTTGTTCACACTTGTGATTAAAAAAAATCTCTATGCCTTTCTTTTCAGCAGAATCCAGCAACATCATATTAAGTGTAGCCCTGGAAACTGAGTTTATATACTGCCCTTCTTTACCATAGGGTTGAAAACCAGTCGTGCCGTCTATATTATGAATATAGCGGCCGGTCATCGGTATAGCTATCGCCTTTATTTCTTCAGCCAATCCTACTTTTTCCAAGGCCAGTAAGCCGCGGTCGCTTAAGGCAAGATTTATAGAACGACCTGCGTTCAAATTCTCTTTCCGCATATCCCTTCTTTTTTCAAAAATGCGAACCTTATATCCTCTTTTAACCAAATAAATGGAAAGCAAAGTCCCTACCAGGCCGGCGCCTATTATCGTTATTTCTTTTGTATTCATTTCCGGAGATTCAATTGATAAAGTTGAATTTTTTTCATAACCCTTTAATTAAAAATTGTATCAATGATATTTCCAAATCTCCACAGCTCCGCAAAAGAATTATACAAAGGTACCGGGGCTACCCGGATCACATTGGGTTCTCTCCAGTCTGCAATAACCCCCTGCCTTCCCAATTCATTAAAAATTTCTTTTCCATCTTTTAACAACAGCATGGAAACCTGGCATCCTCTTTCTTCTTCATTTGCCGGTGTAATTATATTTATCAATTTTGATTTTTGTTTTTGATTTATATCATTAAGAATGTAATGCAGAAAACCAGAAAGAGACCTTGATTTAAGCAGGAGGTTCTGCATACCCGCTTCTTCAAAGATATCGAGTGATGCCTTATGAGCAGCCATACTCAGCACGGGAGCATTACTTAATTGCCATCCTTCGGCGGTCGGTATGGGGTCAAATCCTTTTTTCATTTTAAATCTTTCCTCCTTATTATGTCCCCACCAACCCGCAAACCGTGGCAAGTTTTTATTTT
This sequence comes from Chitinophagaceae bacterium, assembly GCA_051306075.1. GTDB lineage: Bacteria > Bacteroidota > Bacteroidia > Chitinophagales > Chitinophagaceae > Terrimonas_B. The sequence goes on along the minus strand of JBPPMM010000374.1, from coordinate 5,510 downwards.
TTATATGTCGTTCGTGAATATAGATACCCGATACAGAACCCGGACCTGAATTTAAATATTTGTATGAACACCAACTTGCGAAATCCACATCCCAATCATGCATTTTCAATTCTACATTGCCAACTGCATGCGCCAGGTCAAACCCGGCGTACACCCCGATGTCATGAGCAGCTTTTGTAATTGCTTTCATGTCAAAAAGCTGACCTGTATAATAATTAACGCCACCCAATAAAACAAGAGCAGCATCATCTTTATGCTCATGAATGATGGAAATAATATCTTCTGTTTTTAAATTATATTCTCCTTCCCGTGGATTTATTTCAATTATTGCATCGTCCGGATCAAATCCATGATATCGTACTTGTGATTCAAAAGCATACTGATCAGAGGGAAAAGCTTTTCCCTCACAAATAATTTTGTACCGTTGCTTATCCGGCTGGTAAAAACTTACCATCATCAAATGAAGGTTTACCGTAAGCTGGTTCATTACAACAACTTCGTCTTCTCTGCACCCGATAATCTCCGATATTTGTTTTGGAAAAATTTCATGATAAGTAAGCCATGGATTTTTAGCATGAAAATGACCTTCAACACCCAGGCGGGCCCAATCATCCAGTTCCTGGTTTACATATTCTTTAACTGTTTTGGGCTGGAGGCCAAGCGAATTTCCTGTAAAATAAATCGCATCTTTTCCGTGGATCTGCGGAATAAAAAATTTCTCCCTAAAGTTTTTTAAGGGATCTGCTTTATCAGCCTTTTGAGCAAACTGCAATGTGTTTTCAAATTCCATACTTAGCTCAATCATTATTTCTCTATTGCTGCTATGTTATATAAAGGTTAGATAACAATCTTTAATCTATTGTGGCAATTACCTTCAACTCGATAGCAATAGGCGCAGGCAAACTTTTTACTTCTACTGTAGTGCGGCAAGCTTGCACTTCTTTAAAATATTCTCCATAGATCTTATTGTAAACCGGGAAATCAGTTTTCATATTAGTCAGAAATACGGTAACATCTACTATTTTTTCCCAGCTGCTGTTGCTGGCTTCCAAAACAGCTTTTACATTGGCAAATACAGAATGGCATTCGGCTTCTATATCATATTTTATAATGTTGCCTTTCCCGTCGAGTTCTAATCCCGGAATAGAATTGTCTACGGGATTCCTGGGACCAATGCCTGAAAGAAATAATAAGTTTCCCACTCTCCTTGCATGAGGATAAGCCCCTAAAGGAACAGCAGCATTTTCGGTAATAATTATATCAGTCATTATATTTTATATCTGTATACATACATTCTTAGCTTCTGTAAAAAACCGCAGGGCTTCCCAGCCACCCTCCCGGCCTATTCCACTATTCTTCATACCTCCAAATGGTGTTCTGAGATCGCGAAGTAACCAACAGTTGATCCAGATAATTCCCGATTCCACTTTAGCGGCTAACCGATTAGCTTTCGAAATATCCTGCGTCCAAATAGTTGCAGCTAATCCATAGCTACTTGCATTGGCCAGTTCAAGAGCCATTGTTTCATTGGTAAATGGCTGCAGAGTAACAACAGGCCCGAATATTTCCTGCTGGTTTGTTTCACAATCAGGGCCCAGGCCTTCGATAATAGCTGGCAATATAAAAAAACCATTTTCACACCTGCCTTCCAATTTCACCATATGGCCTCCACACAATATCTTCCCTCCTTCCTGGCGGGCTGTATCAATGCATCGCAAAATTTTTTCAAAGTGAACTTTACTTACAATTGCACCCTGCCTGTTTTTCTCAGCCATCGGATCACCAACGGTTAAGGCCATTGTTCTTTCTATAAATTCTGTTTTAAACTTTTCATATATGGATTCTTCAACCAGGATACGGCTTCCACATAAACATATCTGGCCCTGGTTGCTGAAGGAAGATTCGATGGTAGTACTCATCATTTTTTCCCAATTGCAATCATCAAAAATGATGTTTGGATTTTTGCCACCCATTTCAAGAGAAAGCTTTTTGAACATGGGGCCTGCTACGGATGCAATTCTTTCACCGGCTCTTGTACTGCCTGTGAATGATATGGCTTTTATTTCAGGATGCCTGATAATTGCTTCCCCGGTTACTGCACCTGTTCCATGAATGATATTAAGCACTCCATCCGGTAAGCCGGCTTCCCGGCAAATCAGCGCAAGCAGGTACGCAGTTACAGGTGTGATTTCAGAAGGCTTTGCTATTACACAATTGCCCGCTGCTATTGCAGGCGCAATTTTCCATGTAAATAAATATAAAGGCAGATTCCAGGGAGAAATACAGGCTACTACACCAACGGACTGTCTCAACGTATAATTTATAGCCTTTTCTTCCATATAATGGCTGTCAGAAGCAAAATGCATAATACCTGTTGCAAAAAATCGAAAGTTGGCAGAAGCTCTTGGAATATCAGTTTTTTTACTTAGCCAGAGTGGTTTACCATTATCAGTTGTTTCAGCCAGGGATAAAGCATCCAGGTTTTCATCAATAAGCTCTGCAATTTTATTTAATATCCGGAAGCGTTCTTCAGTTGACACGAGCTTCCATTTTTTAAAAGCCATGCTGGCTGAATGGACAGCTTCGTTCACATCTCTTTCATTGCTTTCGGGTATCAGGCAGATTGTTTCACCAATGGCCGGGTTTATATTTTCAACATAATTACCAGACAATGGAGCATGAAATGATCCACCGATATAATTCTGTAAATACTCTGGTATTCTTAGATCCATTTTCAAAGATTAAAATGGGAAAGTTTGTTTCATAGTATAAGGCGAAATTCTTTTACATATATCAAATAGAACCCGTTCGTCCACCATCAACAGGTATGCTTACTCCATTTACATAAGATGCAGCAGGTGTGGCAAGAAAAACTGCTACTGATGCTATTTCTGATGGTTCTGCAAATCTTTTCATTGGCACTTCCCCGGTCATATTATCCGTTATCACCTCTGCCAGCACATTCCCTTTCTTTGCTATCTGGCTGATCAATGAAGAAAGCCTTTGTGTATTAGTAAACCCGGGTAACACATTATTTACCGTAATATTAAACTCACCTAATTCATTCGCCATCGTTTTGGCCCATGATGCTACTGCACCACGAATGGTATTAGAGACCCCCAGGTTTTTTAAAGGAATTTTTACTGATGTTGAAATAATATTAATGATACGGCCAAATCCTTCTTTTTTCATAGAAGGGATCACCGCTTTAGTTAAGATATGATTGCAAACCAGGTGTTGGTTGAATGCATTTAAAAATTCCGCCTCGCTTGCATCAGTAATTGGACCTGAAGGAGGACCTCCCGTATTATTGATCAAAATATGAACCGATTGCCCGGCCACATGGCCTTCAATGACCTTTTTTACTTCTTCGGGATTATTAAAATCTGCAACCAGATAGTTGTGTTGCTGCCGCAAAGCAATATCAAGTATTTGCTCAGCTTCCTTCAGGCTTTTTTCGTTGCGGGCTATCAATGTGCAGTTAGCTCCCAACAGGGCAAGTTCCTCAGCAATGGCTAAGCCAATTCCTTGTGTGCTTCCACAGATGACAGCATTCTTCCCTTCAAGCGATAAATTCATATTGTCAAACCTACGGTAAAAAGTTGTAATTTTTCGGCGCATGAATTGTATGAGGTCGTCTCAATTTCCATTCCGGAAATCGATCTGAAGAAAATAAAGCGCTTCATAAAGAATGATACTTATTAACAGCTAAACTCTTTCTCTTATGGCAATACACACTCCCTTCAATTTAAAAAAATGGATTGATGAAAACCGGGACTTATTAAAACCACCAGTGGGAAACCAATGTATTTACAAGGATGCAGAAAATTTTATTGTTATGGTGGTTGGTGGACCCAATGCCCGGAAAGATTATCATTATAACGAAAGTGAGGAACTATACTACCAGGTGGAGGGTAATATCATCTTAAAAATTATCGATGACGGCAAACCCAGGTCAATACCCATCAATGAAGGAGATATTTTCTTATTGCCTCCCAAAACACCTCACTCACCACAGCGTGGGCCTAATACGGTAGGATTGGTTATCGAGAAAATCAGGGAAAATGAGGAGGAAGAGAAAGATGCGTTTATGTGGTATTGTGAAAACTGTGGCAATTTGTTGCACGAAGATGTTTTGTTTGTAAAAGATATAGTAAAACAATTGCCACCTGTGATGGAAAAATTCTGGGGAAGTATTGATTTACGAACATGTTCAAAATGCGGAACTCTCATGGAAAAACCTTTGGCCCCAAAAGGAACCTGAAAATAGTTCTTTCCCTTTTTTTATTTCTTGAACAATTACAAACTAATAATGAAAATAGATATCCATACCCACATTATGCCAGAGCATATGCCTCATTGGACAAAGAAATTCGGGTATGGGGATTTTATTCACCTGGAACACCGCAATTGCGAAGCCTGCATGATAAGGGGAGAAAAGTTCTTCCGAAAAATTGAGGAAAATTGTTTTAGAGCGGATATTCGTATCAAAGAGATGGATGATACGGAAATAACGATGCAGGTATTATCAACTATTCCCGTATTGTTTAATTATTGGGCAAAACCGGAAGACGGGCTTGAAACTTCAATATTTTTTAACGATCATATTGCGGAAACGGTAGAAAAAAAACCTGCCCGGTTTGTTGGCCTGGGTACTGTTCCCTTACAGGATGTTGATTTAGCCATCAAAGAAATGGAACGATGCGTAAAAGAGTTAAACTTCCCGGGACTTGAAATCGGAAGTAATATCAATGACGAAAATTTATCCGAAGAAAAATATTTTCCTTTTTACCAGGCTGCGGAGGAATTGGGTTGTGCTTTATTCATTCATCCATGGGAGATGATGGGAGAAAACCAGATGCAAAAATATTGGTTACCCTGGCTGGTTGGAATGCCTGCAGAAACTGCAAGAGCTATTTGCTCAATGATATTTGGTGGGGTATTCCGAAAATTTCCAAAGCTACGAATAGCATTTGCCCACGGTGGTGGATCTTTTCCATTTACCATCGGGCGGATTGAACATGGCTTTGAAGTGCGCCCCGACCTGGTTGCTGTTGACAATGCAATTAATCCCCGTGAATATTTGGGTAAATTTTGGGTTGACAGTTTGGTACACGACAAAAGCGCTTTGAATTTTTTGATTGAAACCATGGGAGATAATGCCATTTGTTTAGGAAGTGATTATCCATTTCCATTAGGAGAACATCATCCGGGAAAATTGATTGAAAAAATGAAATTGAGTAAGAAGATTGAAAAGAAACTATTACACAAAAATGCAGAAGAATGGTTGGGGATCAAAAAACATTCAGGTAAGCCTGTAACCGGTTAATGATTTTTGTCGAACAGGTCAGGAAAGTCTGTTATAATTCCATCTACACCTATTGCTCTTAATCTGTCAATTGCTGATTTATCATTTACCGTCCAGGGTATTACTTTTATGTTTTGTTCATGGCATTTATTAACTAACTCTTCCGTCACCAATTTATATTCAGGGCTGTAAATTGTTGGAA
>JBPPMM010000522.1:0-3523 GCA_051306075.1 Chitinophagaceae bacterium | reverse complement strand
TGTGTATAAGAGACAGAACCAGTGATATAGAAACTGAACAGCTGATAACAGATATAAAAAAATTGAAGCATGAAGATTAAGAAATTATTGTTGGGTTTAACAGCTCTGTTAGGTATGACGACATTTGCTTCTGCTGATCCAATAGAAGAGGGTAGGGCTATTTTTATCAGCCGATGTGCTGCCTGCCATAGTGTTAACAAGGTGATGACTGGACCCGCGTTGGCAGGTGTGGAGCAACGCCGGTCGCCGGAATGGATCACCCAGTTTATTCATTCGTCGCAATCGATGGTTAAAGCGGGTGATAAGGATGCGGTATTATTGTTTCAACAATTCAATAAGGTGGCGATGCCGGATCACCCTGATCTGACCAATGAGCATATCAAAAGTATTGTCCATTATATCAAATCTGAAAGTAAGCCGGCTGGTGCAGAGAAAGCTCCTTTTGCCAAACCTGGAAAGAAAAAAACAGGCTACATTCCCTTAACTATACAAAACGATTATATGTTTTTTATTTTGTACTTAATGGCTGTTGGCTTACTGATAGCTGTACTTCTGTTTGCCGTTAACCTGAAACATTATCATCATAAAATGCAGGAACGCAATGTTTCGGAATGATTAAGTACGCGGCGTTGAATTATATGAATTAAGATAGCAGAGTGTTCATTAGTCCAATTTATTGAGAATTATCACAACCTCAGCTGATAGTAGTCACCAATTTTGGTTATTGCACCCTTTATATTCGGTAAACAAAAAAATTTTGAAATATGTTAGGTCAACTGAATGATGATAAAATGAAAAGTATCCTTACCAGCCAGGCTGTGGGCCGGCTGGCTTGCACAGATGGTAAACAACCTTATATCGTACCTGTAACTTATACATACGATGGTAAATACATTTATGGGCAAACCAATGAAGGCACGAAATTGAAAATGCTTCGCATGAATCCAAAAGTATGTTTTGAAGTGGATATGATGACGGATATGCGGAACTGGCAGAGTGTAATTGTATATGGAGAGTTTGAAGAATTAAGAGATGAAGAAGCCGTTAAGGCAAGAGATGTCCTTTTTGGCCGGGTATATTCCCTGAATACGAGTAGTACCGTCCATGCTCATGAACATGAGGTGGTAGGGGAATTAGATGACAGCACCCGGATAAAGTATGTGATGTACAGAATAAAAATTCAAAAAATGACGGGTCGGTTTGAAAAGCAATAACATTTAATTTTAGTAATCACGAAGGATAGCAGAAAGGGGAAAATGTTTGCAGCAATTAGAATGAGATGTTGTTTTGAAATTCGGAACTTAATTATTCAATTTATTCTTATTGCGGTCTTTTATGTTTAACCAAATGCTTAATGCAGCACTCAATAAAAAAATAATCAAGGTTAAATTTTCAACAAGACGGGGGTTAAAGTTTATTCCCGTTATGTGATAGACGAGAAAATGAATATAGGATCTGGACTGATCGTCAAACCCCATGTTCTCTCTGATATTCCAATGCCAGTCAGTGCAAAGGCAATATCCCCAGCCATACCATATCCCCAATATAAACCACGAGAAAGCTGTAAGTGCTATAGTAATTAAATGCAGCTTTCTTGTTCCGGGAAAAATCCAGCCCACCATATTAAAGAGTGTAAATGCAGTATGAAAAACAAAGAAAAAAATATTTAGGGCTTCATTCCACACCATATAAATGTTAAAAAATAAATCACAAGAATTCAAACCTTTCTATAAAGATCATGGGTGATCTTGTTTACTGTTAAAGAGAATTTCCAATTCTGTTATCAGGGCGATCTGCCCATTAATAATTTTCATTTTTGCTTCTTCAGGTTCAAACCAGGCAGCTTTATCTATCTCTGGAAATGATTTTTTTATTCCTGATTTGGGGGGCCATTCTAATTCAAAATGGTTACTCTTTATAATGGCAGCATCAATATCTTTCTGCAATGCCCATGCATATACCCATTTACCACTTTTTTGTTTTACAGGAGTCAGTTCTATAAAATCACCAGCTACTTTTATTCCAGTTTCTTCTTCTACTTCCCTGATAGCGGCGTCTAACGGATCTTCACCTGGTACCATTTCTCCCTTGGGAATAGACCAGGCGCCTTCATCTTTTTTTGCCCAGAAAGGTCCTCCGGGATGTACCAATAATATTTCCATTTTATTATTCTGTTTACGATATAAAAGAAGGCCTGCGCTTTTTATTGCCATTTCAAGGTGTTTAAATTGACATATTGCACAACTAAAATATTAGCTGGTTTTTTAATGTAGGTCATCGAAGTAAACCAAACAAATTTATTCCCTCCTGGCATTGTTTATAAACAGATCCTTAACATATCTTTCTTTTTCAGTTGCCTCAAAGAATTCATCGAGGTATTTGATCATTTCTTTTTTGTTCTGAGCTGAAAGGGGGTCAAAGTTTTGGATGAGAGCATACATCTCCTTTCTTTTATTCCGGAAAATATCTAATGCAGATTGCAACTCTTCCATAGTTCTTGGAAAACCCAGGTAGAATCTTTGTCTAACCGAAGTGATTGGAAGGCTTTCAGGAGGAATGGCGTATCGGGCATTCACCAGGCCGGAATAATCCAGGTCGTAGGGAACTACAAAGGGTGCTGATAAGCTATCTTTTTTATTCCGGATCAATTTTACATTATGATAGATAGGAATGGCCCAGTCTGAATTGCCAATCATATATTCGAATAAGGATACCAGTGTGGCTTGTTTTCGGTTGGTGGATTCAGTATGAGGTCTTACCGGTTCTACCTCAATGCATTTATTTCTCTTTGCCATGTCATCTACATCTTCAATGAAAAAGGCATAAAATGATTGAGGTTTCATTTTATCGTTATTGTCCTGGTATTTCATACTTATAAGCCGAACACGAAAACTTTTTTCTGTAAGCAGGTTAAAAATTTTATAAGCCAGGAATTCTTTTAATATTAATTGCTCGTCATATTCACCATTACCACAGGGCCAGACTAATTTTAGCCTGCCTAAATTTTTTAACGTACCCGATCGGGAGGTCTTGAAATTGACCATCAAAGGCGGCATATGACACTCTTCTCTCCTGTAAATACCCCGGGCCCTGATCTCAACTTCCTCTGTCACTTTAATGTTGCCGGGAAAAACACAGGTGATGGTGGCAGGTTGATAATTTTGGTCGAAAACTTTCTTTAGCTTTTCCCTGATTAATTTTTTATAATCAGCTACCAGTGTCATTTCAATTACCCGGGTACCAGCGAAAAATTCTTTTTTGGAAATTAGCGCCTTTTGTGCCGATGAGATTTCAATCCTGATAAAGAAAAAAAAGATGATTAACCCAATAATCTTCGTTTGCAAACGTAATCTGGATGATAATTGCCGATTCATAAAAATCTATTAAGAAGAATTAATTCAGCGTTATTATTTCAGGCTATTTGCTGATATCGGTTGAAGAAAAATTAATTTAAACAAAGGTAACCGGACGTAGGATAAAAGCCATTAATAATTATGGTGGCTTTGAAATGGTCTACATGAAC
>JBPPMM010000493.1:0-2085 GCA_051306075.1 Chitinophagaceae bacterium | reverse complement strand
TTGACCGACGGGTATAACTTTGTATATAAATGGTTTGATATTCTCAAAGAAAAAGGACATGTAGTAGCAGGTTATGTTATTCTGCCGAATCATTTGCATTTATTGCTATACTACGCCGGAGGTGGTCAATCACTGAATACAATAATCGGTAACGCAAAACGGTTTATGGCTTACGAAATAGTAGATAGGCTGAAACAGGCAGGCAACGGTGAAATAATTGGCAGGTTACAGAATGATGTGCGGGCAAAAGATAAAAGTCGTGGAAAGCAACATGAAGTATGGAAAGACGCATTTGATGTAAAAGAATGCAGACCAGAGAAATTTATTATGCAAAAGCTGAATTATATTCACAACAATTCTTGTTCAGGAAAGTGGAAGCTGGCGGATGATCCAATTCAATATTTACATAGTTCAGCTTCATTTTATATCAATGGGAAAAAAGGAATTTAGAAAGGAAGAGATCACCGGGAATTTATGAACTTTAAAATCGGAGAGTAAGAAGCGATTCGTTAAAGCGACGAGTCCCCTGTTCGGAGATTCCAGAAATTTATTAACTCATGCGTGAGGAGACTCGTCGGGAAAGAATAGCGATCCCGAGTTAACCATAGGTTCATTAAAAGATGACATCAGTTTTTTAAAGTTACTACTGGAAGAAGAATTTGAAACTAATTTTCTTGAGCTAGAAAGATTATCAGCATTACTTAAACTTATGAGTAAGAAGTTATGTTCTTAAATTCGATTTTTCCCGCCCGTAGTCTCCTCTAGCTAACCGTTCCGCCCATTGTCTCCATCTGGGATTCTGTGCCCAGGCCATGGGGTATTGGGCTTTGCGTACCTAAAGCAAATTTCAATACTTTTTTTATGTTATGCCGGTTCGCAAGCATATACCAAACATTGCCTGCTTTAAAACTCCGGGCAGGAACAATGATCCTCTTTTACCATGAAATAATTTTCTTACCAAGTCTATCATTCTGTATTTCCTTCAAGAAACTTTTTATATTCGGCAAGATATTCCAGCGGTGTTGTTTTCCATTCCGTTACCCTGGTAACATTGGTACGTACACACTGGTAAACGAAATCATACAAAATAGTAACGATGGCCGGATTGGGAATTTTGTTTTGGTTATCCAGAGCAATGAAGGCACCCCGCTTTCCTGTTTTTTCATCTTTTGCAATTTCAAGCATAGCATAATATACCGGCAAGCGGGCCGTCTTAACCCGTTGCAAAATTTCCGGAGAATCTGATACCTTTTTTTCCGCTTCATCAAACAAGGCGTTATAAACGGTAAGCAGGGAATCGGAAAGAAAACTTTCTTTTTCCATAACCGGTTTTCCAAAAATGGAAAGTTTATAGCCGGCTGCCTCCATATTATTATCGTGTAACAGGTTGATATATTCCTTAACCTGTTGCGCAGCCTTGCCATAATATCCTGTAAGAAAATCATTCATCACTTCGTCCACATTTACATTGGGATTCCAGAGTAATTTATCAATCAGGTAAGCCCTTAATTCCGCCATCTCACCACCAATTTCCCGGTTGCCTTGTTCAAAAATGGCAGATACGCTGTTGTTATGCATAAACTGAAGATTGGGTTGCAGTATGCGGAGGTTGGGAAAGGGAGCAAACAGGTTTGAAAACCGGATTACATAATCCCATACAATGATATTATTAGTGATCTTTCCCCAGCCTTTCAGATCGTTGCTAAAAGAAGTATCTCCTTTTTCCATAGTCGTGTTCCTGGAACTTTCAATACTGCACAACATAATATTTACATTCTTTGCAGGGATTATATCCTTTGGCGGCACCCGGCTGTATTGATAGGCAAGGGTGGAAATGATTTTATCCGGAAATCGTTCGGCTACTTTATTTACAAAAGTTAATATGGAGCCCATACCCAGCGCCGGGTATTTTGAACCTCCATGGGTGGAATACATTTTATCTTCAGGAGCAAAAGCAGCGTATTTTTTATCCAGGGCCGCACAATTAGAACAACGGCAGTATTTCACATTATCATTCTGACTAACCGACCAGTAAAGGGCTTCCGGATTTTTATTAATAGCCGCCTGTAAATTTTTACAAACTAT
>JBPPMM010000407.1:0-3117 GCA_051306075.1 Chitinophagaceae bacterium | reverse complement strand
GGCGTTGATGCCGGCCTGGTAAATGCCATAAAAGTAACCCTTATTGCTGTTGCCATTACATTTCTGAAGCGATGGTGGGTAAAGCAAAAAGAAAAAGAGCAGTTAGAAAGAGAAAAGATAAATGCAGAGTTTGAATTATTGAAAGCGCAGATCCACCCGGCATTTCTTTTTAGCACACTTAATTATATCACATCTGAGACCAGGCTGGCTTCGCCAAAAGCTCCTGAAATGTTGATAAAACTATCTGACCTGTTAAGCTATATGCTCTACGAATGTGATGCATCAAAAGTGAAACTTGAAAAAGAGATATTGATGTTGAAAGAATATATGTCGCTTGAAAAAATAAGACAAGGCGATAGATTAGAAATGACTTTTCAAATAAACGGAAACCTAAATGGACAAATGATCAGTCCTTTATTATTGTTGCCTTTTATTGACAATAGTTTTTCCTTCAGCAACAATGAATTTGTAGAAAAAGCCTGGGTAAACCTGGATATAACTGTTGATGGCAAACATTTATCCATGAAACTAATAAATGGAATGCCAGCAGGATTACCCGATGGTTCCCTGCATACTGAAGAGTCTCTTGCCAATGTTCAAAAACGCCTTCAATTACTTTATCCCGGCCGACATGAATTAAAAATAAATGCTGAGCAGGAAATGTTAATGATCCATTTAAATCTTAAATTAGAAGAACCAATACCGGAAAGCCAGGGCACTGTTGAAACCACTAAAACTGTTTTGAGCTATGCCGGAATCTAAAAAAATAAGATGCCTGGTGATAGATGACGAACTTCCTGCCAGGGAAATCCTGAAAAAACATATTAATGGCGTAGAAGCATTGGATCTTTGCGGCACCTGCTCCAATGCAGTGGAAGCAATTACCTTTTTAAAAGACAACAGGGTTGATCTTCTTTTTCTTGACATACAGATGCCGCATTTGCTGGGTACCAATTTTCTGCGCACCCTTAAGAATCCACCAAAAGTTATTTTCACTACTGCTTACCGGAAATATGCCGTAGAAGGTTTTGAACTGGATGCAGTTGATTTTTTACTGAAGCCCATCAACTTTGAACGATTCTTAAAGGGGGTAAATAAAGTTTTACAGGTAAACCTCCAGGGCAATACTGATTTAGCAGTGTCATCTGAAAATCATGCAGAGTCTATTCCTCCGTTTTTGTATTTCCGTTCAAATCGTAAAATGGTAAAAGTATTGTTCAATGAAATATTATTCATAGAAGGGTTGAATGATTATATTAAGATTATCACTGCTGCCAAAACAATCATCACAAAACACTTGCTTACATCATTGGAGGAAATGCTGCCAGGAAATGAATTTGTAAGAATACACAAGTCATTTATTGTTGCTATTAATAAAATTGAAAGTTTCAATGCCGACTGGGTAGAGATTGGAAAAAAGGAAATTCCTATAGGACGGTCATATAAGTTTATGGTGAATAAAATCCTGAGTTCATCGGCTGCTTCCTGATTTAATAAAATTCCAAACTTTGAAAAAAATATAGAAGAAGGTTCTCATCAGCCTCATGTAAAAACATGAATTATGCTGTATTTGTTAAAGAGAATAATTCAACATTTAGCTCCTTTGAGAAAAGTGGTAAAACCGCTATGGTTTATTTTTATTACACTATATGCTTCAGCCTCCCTTGCCCAGAGCTGTATTTTAAAAGGACTGGTAAAAGAAGAAGAAACAGTATTGCCCTCCGCTACGGTTTCTGTGGCCAGCAACATTTTTGTCACTAATTCAAAAGGTGAGTTTTCTATTAAAATAAATCCCGGTACCTACTTACTGGTTGTTACTCATGCGGGATATAGAAAATTTGAACAGGAAATTATTATAGTGGCCAATGAAACAAAAACGGTTACAATAGGTTTGATAAGAGCGGAACAGTTGGGAGAAGTAGTTGTATTGGGTTCCCGTTCTTCAATACAAAGAAATAACATGAACACTCCTGTACCGGTAGAGGTGATTCGGGGATCACAACTTCCCGCTGGCGAAACAGGAATTACAAGCCAACTTGTTAATATAGTTCCTTCATTTAATTCACCAATCCAGACATTAAGTCCTGCAACAGTTACCAACCCCGCAGGTCTTCGAGGATTAGGGTCCGACGAAACGCTTGTTTTATTGAATAGCCGCAGACGCCATACTACTTCATCCATATTTACAAACGGCATTTTGGGATACGGAACAGTATGCACCGACTTGAATGCGATTCCTTCTGCAGCCATTGAAAAAATAGAAATACTCCGCGATGGCGCCTCAGCACAATACGGCTCTGATGCCATTGCAGGAGTAATCAATCTTCAATTAAAAAAAACAACGGGCATCACCTCTGTCAATCTCCATCTTGGACAATATTATAAAGGAGATGGGGAAGCTGTTTTGCTGCAGATCAATCACGGTTTTCAATTAAATAAAAAAGGGTTTTTAAACTTCACTGCTGCGCTTGCGCACAGCAACCCTACTCAGCGAAATGGAATATATGACAGTACCGTGTATTATAATATTCCCGCTTCGGGTGTATCACAAAATTACAGGGACAGTATCAGGGCACTCGATAATCAAAAGATAGCAGAAAGAGGATTTGACAGGTATAACTTCCGGCGGATTGGTAATTCAGAAATTCAAAATACCAGCTTTGTGCTAAATGGAGGTTATCCACTCAACACAAAAACAAACCTGTTCTGGACGGGAACAATGAATTACCGTATTGGTGACGACAGAACAAATCCCGTTTACCGTTTTCCAAAAGATACCACAACTGTAAACACAGAATTGTACCCCGATGGTTTCCAGGCATACGTTCTGAGTAAGTGGTTAGATTATTCCCTGGCTGGAGGTATAGATGGAAAAACAAACAATGGCTGGGATTGGGATATCAGCAGCGTATATGGCAGCAGTGCTGTTCGTAGCACCATTTCCAATAGTAACAACGCATCACAGTTTGCTATGGGAAAAAACGCTCAAACTACTTTTAAAAATGGGGGAACTCATTTTATTCAAAATACCAATAACCTCAACTTCACCAGGGATTTTACAAAATATGTTCAGAAAATTAAATCTCTGACAGCATCATTTGGCGGTGAATTCAGGGT
>JBPPMM010000406.1:0-3584 GCA_051306075.1 Chitinophagaceae bacterium | reverse complement strand
CTAATTACCAGAAACCATTCTTATTTTCTTGAAATCTAAAAAACAATACTTGTCTCCAAACTATTACCCTTGCCAGGTGAAAGGAAAATGATCAGCTTTCATTTTTTCTATTCCTAAGAAGAATTTTTTATTTAACTTCTCCTGCAGAAAATAATTTGATGTGATGAGTTGAATGGTTTACTGAAAGAAAAAGTAAAATTATCACAACAAAAAAAAATAATCATGGCAGATCCTTTGAGAATATTAATGTTGGAAGATGATCCAATTGATGCAGAAATTATTCAATGGGCTTTGGTGGAAAACAAGGAGTGTATTTTTAATGTTGCCGTGAACAAGGAGGCCTATTGTACTGCCCTTGATGAATTTTCTCCTGATCTTATTCTTGCCGATAATGCCTTGCCCAGGTTTAATGCAAAGGAAGCCCTTGAAATACTGCAGCAACGTTCGCTGAACATCCCTTTTATCCTGGTAACAGGAACCGTTTCAGAAGAATTCGCAGCGAATATTATTCGCCTGGGGGCTGATGATTACATATTAAAAGACAGATTGGCGAGATTGCCTGCTGCTATAAATTCTGCTTTGCACAGAAAACGATTTGAAGCGGCAGTAAAACATAGCGAGGATGTGCGACGACTGATTATGAACGCGGCACTTGATGCCATTGTATGCATCAATCCATCGGGAATTATTACTATCTGGAATTCCCAGGCTGAAAAAATGTTTGGTTGGAAGGAAGATGAAATTATTGGGAAAAGGCTGGAAGAAACGATTATTCCCGAAAGTTACCGGGAGGCACACAGGCATGGATTTAACCATTATTTGCAAACAGGGGAAGGCCCTATTTTAAATAAAGTATTTGAGATTTCTGCTCTTCACTTTTCAGGGGAAGAATTTCCTGTTGAGCTGGCCATTGTTCCTGTCAATAAGGGCAGTGATGAATTTTTTTGTGCTTTTATCCGCGATATAACAATCAGGAAAAAGGAAGAAGAAAAATTACAACATTCATATGAGGAAATTCGCAGGCTTGCATCTCATTTACAAGAGGTCAGGGAGGAAGAGCGGTTGATCATCTCCCGTGAAATACATGATCAGTTAGGTCAGCAACTCACAGTAATGAAAATGGATATTAGCTGGTTGAATAAAAGATTGAACCTTTCTAAAAATGACGTGGCAAACGAAAAACTGGTGGAATTAAACGCCATGGTAGATGAAACAATAAAAACTGTTCGTAAAATAGCTGCCGACCTGAGGCCAAGTCTTCTTGATGACCTGGGACTTGGAGCTGCAATTGAATGGCATCTTTCAGATTTTGAAAAAAGAGCTGGTATCGCGGTGCACTATAAAGGAATAAATGAAGAATTGTTATTACCCATTGTTTCAAAGACAGGGCTTTTTCGTATAGTGCAGGAATCATTAACCAATATTGCAAGATATGCAAAGGCAAAAAATATAGATGTGAGCCTCGAAAAAAATAATGGGAACATTTTGTTAACTATACAAGATGATGGAATTGGATTTGACCCGGAAAAAATTGCTCTTAAAAAAACCTTAGGTATTGTAGGGATGCGGGAAAGAACTGCAATGATGGGTGGTAATTATGAAATATCAAGCACCCAGGGCAAAGGAACCATTACAAAAGTTAATGTGCCATTACCATCAAATCTATAAAGTAATTCTTCTCTACTTATCCTGTTCTGGACATTATTCGCCGCACGATTTATTTTTTATTATAATAGAATAGATGTTTTATTAATCTCACCTTTTTCTCTTTCCTGGATAAGTCATCATCTTAATTAACTGATCAGTATTACTGCATTTGCCATTGCAAAATTCAGTGCCAAAAACTATACAGAATTCAATCATTTGCATCAGCTAACGGCAGGGATGCTCATTGATACTTAGTTCTGATTTATATGTAATAGTTTATATATAAAAACATCCATGCATAAAATTCCCCAAGCTAAACCTTTGGGGAAAAATGTTCCACATATTTAATTCTAAGAATAGCATGTATTTAGCCTAAAGAGTTTGGTCCATAATGATTTAAATGTTTTTAAATTTTTGAATTGATTAGGGTTAATACATAACGGCACAGTTGTTGGAAACAAAGGCCAAAATTCAATACTATATGGGTCTGAAATCCTTATTTGCCGGCAGGCACTCCGTGTTTGCTTTAGTTACTTCTTTGTCTTTGCTGGTCTCTTGCTCCAAGGATCTTGAGTATAAAAGATCCCAGTCAGAAGATATTACGGACCTGGACTTACCTGTATCAGGTAATTCAACTGAATATTCGGAATTGAATCCTGACTCACTGGTAATAGATTACTTACTATTGACTAAATCAGAACCTATAAGTATAACTAACGAATCAAATGTAGTAATCGAAAATCTGCAGTTTGAAAACGCAGAAGGTATTGCGTTGAATATTAAAGGTGGCCATAACATCATTATCAGGAATTGTTTTTTCAATAAAGCAAAGGAAGAAGCGATCAACATTGAAATTTCATCCGGCATCAGGATAGAAAATTGTTTATTCAACGGCGTTACCACGGGAGTGTATGCTATGCAATCGCAATCAATCATAGTTAAAAACAACCAGTTTGTCAATGTAAGCCAGCGGAGTTATGGTGGTCGCGGGCAGTTTGTACAATTCAATGGAGTATCAGGAGAAGGGAATAGCATAGAAAATAACAAAGGAGAGAATTTTCCGGGAGAAAGTAATCCGGAAGATTTGATTTCCATGTTCAATAGTTCAGGCACTGCTGAAAGTCCGATTTCTATCAGGAATAATATATTCCGGGGAGGTGGTCCTTCCACTTCCGGTGGTGGTATAATGACCGGCGATTATGGTGGAGGCTACCAGGTTGTTGAGAATAATACCTTGCTTGATCCGGGTCAGTATGGTATAGCTTCAGCAGGAGGTAAACATATAACGCTTATAAACAACAAAATTTTTGCAAAGCAACAGCCATTCACCAATAACCCGCTATATGTTTGGGCCCAGGCTGGTGCCGGATGCTCAGATATTTTTGTAAAAGGCAACCGGGCTAACTGGATCAACAAAAACGGGGAAGTTAATGGCGGCTGGAATTCAGAAAGTTGTGATAACACTTCCTTTGAATATCCAACAACCATTACCCTGGAAGAAATGAATGTGCCGGAACATTTGATTACCATGGTGACACCGGAACAGCTTTTGGAAATAAGAAAATAATTGGAAAAAATAAATCAGTTGAACGCTATAAGATATTTTCTTATAGCGTTTTTGTTTTTGCGTAAACTTCGTTTTATATATTCTGCAGCATAGCTTTTTTTTTTGCCAGGTAAAATAGTAGCAATTGAGCTACGGTCAGCTTTCTTATTATAATTTTTATGGTGACTTTGATTGCCACTATCCACTGAGCTTTTCAATTCAGACGCCACATTTTATAATCGTCGTGTTGCTCTGATGTTCCTTTCAGAACAATTTAATTTTAATTTGTATTATAATTAAGATTTCATTCTGTTACCGGATGAAAATGAAAATTGGAAAAAATAAATCAGTTGAACGCTATAAGATATTTTCTTATAGCGTTTTTGTTTTT
>JBPPMM010000405.1:0-7962 GCA_051306075.1 Chitinophagaceae bacterium | reverse complement strand
CAATATCGGTATTTTTAAAGGCCGCGACCTGATATACGCCACACATATTCCTCCCGGCGTTAACTTGCTGCATCTTCGTTGTGTGCCTTACCGTAGTTATGCCATGGCTCTCACATTGACTGATAACAATTATCCTGCAGGACTTAGTTATGACATGGAGGATCCATACCATTATTACCGGACACAAAAAGTTAAGGGCCGGAATTACCTGATAGCCGGAGGTAAAGATCACAAGACTGCACACGGTGAAAATACCAATCATCATTTTTTAGAATTGGAAAGTCATATACGTTCTCACTTTAATATAGATAAGATCGGGTATAAATGGTCGTCGCAATATTTTGAACCGGCAGATGGACTACCCTATATTGGTCATTTACCCGGTCATCCTTATAATATTTATGTGGCCACCGGCTTTGGTGGCAATGGCATGGTATATAGCAGCGTGGCCGCACTTATTTTTAAAGAAATATTTTTAAAGAAAAAAAGCGAGTATAGTAAAGTGTTCGATCCTAACAGGATAAAACCTGTGGCTGGCTTTATTAATTTTATTAAGCATAATGCTGATGTGGCCAGGCAATTTGTTGGAAAATTATTTTCCCGTGAGGATTTACAACAACTCGCAGACCTTGCGCCCGGAGAAGCAAAAGTGGTGCTTTTTGAAAATAAAAAGCTTGCATTATATAAATCGGATGATGGCGAATTGCATGCTATCAGTCCTGTTTGTACGCATTTGAAGTGTGAAGTAAAATGGAATGCTGCCGAAACATCATGGGACTGTCCATGTCATGGAGCCAGGTATAGTTATGATGGTAAAGTTCTTACAGGTCCTGCAGATATTGACCTTGAAAAAATTGAGATCAGTGACCTGGTAAAATAACAAGATCATTTATTCTTAAATTATAAACCCTCTGCCAGGTACTTGTTGTACAGGACAGAGGGTTGTTTTTTAGTTCAGCTATTATTAAGCCGGAACTTTACGTGGTTTCTCTCTATCCCAAAACCGGTGCTTTGCAATTGCTGCGCTGAACTGGGTTGTAAGCTTATTGATATTATCGTGAATGGCTATTCCTTCCGCCAATACAGTATCATTGGAAGTATCAGTAGGTAATTTTTTATAAAAATAGGTGGCTTCCAAAACCTGTTTTGCGGATTCATCAGCAGCAATTGCTTTGCAATGTTTAAATGTTTCATTCAAAAAATGAATAGCGTCAGGATCGGCAGCCAGTGTCGCTACACTGTTGGTACCGCCGGGCACATATACTGCGTCGTAGAAAACAGAGGCTGCAGTTAAAAAACTTTGATTAACCGGAAGAGTACTGTTTTCCTCTGTAGTCAGCATACCCAGTTTCGGAGCAATGATATGGACTGTGGCTCCTTCATTTTCCAATGTCTCCTTCATTTGAAGTAAAGAATTTTCGTCTGCGCCATCAGCTGCAAGTATAGCAATCATTCTTGTTCGTATAGAATCTTTATTTGTGTTGGCCATACTCAATGCTTCAGATTTCAACAAACTGCTTTCAACATGTACAGGTTGATAATCTGCTGCGTCCCCATCGGCAGGAATACTATGATTCATGGGTTGCTCTGGTTTTTGCGGCACATGTAAACCCAGATTATATGCAACCTGCGCCGCCAGGCCTTTATCTACTTGTGATATAATACCAAGCATGCGTGAACGAATGGCTTCAGTCTGTACTTTTCCCAATTCAAAAGAAAAGGCATCCACTATGTGATTTTTTTCCGGATCTGACTGGCTGTTAAAAAATAATTTTGCCTGGCTGAAATGATCAAAAAAACTCCGGCTTCTTTCCCTGATTTTCTTTGCATCTATTTTTTCTGCGTAAGAACTAAAACCTCCCTCCGACATTTTCGCCTGGAAGGGACAACCACCACCCAATGAATTGGGATGATAACTAACACGACTTTTATTAATTTGCTGCCGCATAAAACCATCCCGCTGATTATTATGAATTGGAACTACAGGCCGGTTGATAGGTATCTCGTGAAAATTGGGCCCGCCTAATCTGATCAGTTGTGTATCGGTATATGAAAATAACCGCCCCTGTAACAAGGGATCATTGGTAAAATCAATACCCGGTACTATGTGACCCACATGAAAAGCGACCTGCTCTGTTTCTGCGAAAAAATTATCGGGATTCCGGTTAAGCGTCATTTTGCCTATTTTTTGTACCGGTACTAATTCTTCAGGTATTAATTTGGTCGGATCAAGTAAATCAAATTCAAATTTATGTTCATCTGCTTCGGGTACTACCTGTACTCCCAATTCAAATTCGGGAAAAGCCCCTTTTTCAATAGCCTCCCAAAGATCTCTTCTGTGGTAATCGGGATCCTTACCTGAAATATTTTGCGCCTCATCCCATGCTACGGAATGCACTCCAAGTAGGGGCTTCCAATGAAATTTTACAAAATTCGATTCCCCCTTCTTGTTTATAAACCGGAAAGTATGAACGCCAAATCCTTCCATCATACGAAGGCTTCGGGGCAGGGCTCTGTCGCTCATTAACCACATCACCATATGTGTTGATTCGGGCATCAGGGAAATAAAATCCCAGAATGTATCATGGGCTGATGCGGCCTGCGGTATTTCATTATGCGGTTCAGGTTTTACTGCATGAACCAGATCCGGAAATTTAATAGCGTCCTGGATAAAAAATACGGGCATGTTATTTCCTACCAGGTCAAAATTGCCTTCCTGCGTATAAAATTTTACAGCGAATCCACGTACATCCCTTGGTAAATCTGTAGAGCCACGGGAACCAGCAACAGTAGAAAAGCGAACAAATACCGGCGTTTCCTCAGCGGGGTCCTGCAGAAAGCTGGCTGTGGTTAATGAACTCATGGATTTATATACTTTGAAAACACCATGTGCTCCGGAACCACGGGCATGAACAATACGTTCCGGTATGCGTTCATGGTCAAAATGCGTAATCTTTTCACGTAAAATAAAATCTTCTAACAGGGTACCACCTCTTTCACCAGCCTTCAATGAATTTTGATCATCATTTATTTTTACACCCTGGTTAGTAGTCATTAATTCATTAGCACCGTCTTCAGTATGAGGAGCTAAATTGATAATTTTTTCACTCTCCCGGTTATTTTCAGGAGCTGGTTTTTTGGACTTTTTTGTTGCCATAGTTTTGTTTTATAAAGGTCAATAGTTTTTGAAATCAGACTTGTTAATCGATTACATCATATTGAGTTTGATTAATAAGCTCAATATCCAAAGAATTAAAAACGAGCGGTACTAAAAAACTTTCTCTATATTTTATTGCTTAAAGAATATGAAGGAGCTGGTTTATTTATTAAATCCTTTTTTTAAATTTTTTGCTGCCAGTGCCTGAGCGTCTTTTGCATCAGGCACCACGGTTGCCATACCAAAGAATTCGTGTGTTACGCCATTATAAAGTTTATAGTCAACATCAACACCTGCATCCTTTAATTTTTCAGCAAGCAATTTTCCTTCGGTTTGTAATAGATCAATTTCGGCAGCAATTATTGTTGTTGAGGGAAGGCCTTTCAAATTTGCCTTTACCAGTGCAATGCGAGGATCTTCTGCCGCTGCCGTATTGGGCAGATAATTCTTAATCATCCATTCTATTAATGGTTTGGATAATGGTTTAGCTGTTGCATATTTTTGATATGATTCTGAGTTCATATCATTATTGGCTACCGGGTATACCAGTAACTGGTGTACCGGCATGGTCAGCGATTTATCCCTGGCCATAATGCTAACATTGCATGCAAGATTTCCACCGGCGCTTTCCCCGGCTACGGCAATCATTTTAGGATTTCCTTTGAAAGACGCTGCATTTTTGATTACCCATTCGTAGGCAGCAAAGGCATCATTATGCGCCGTGGGAAATTTATGTTCAGGTCCCTGACGATAATGTACCGACACTACTATGGAACCTGTTTGTTCGGAAAGCCCTCTTGCCGATGCATCATAAACATCCAAATCGGCAATGACCCATCCGCCGCCTTGATAATATACGATAACCGGGAACGTGCTATCCCCGGTTTGCGGTGTATATATCCGGGCAGGTATGGTACCTCCTTTCACTGGTATGTCTTTTCCCATAGTGTCCACCCTGGAAACAGGCATCGTAATATTATGTTCCTTCATAACATCCATTACAGCAGTAGTGGGAGTTGGTTGTTTACGGGCTTCCTGCGCTGTCATGGATTCCAAAGGAGGAGTTTCATAGCTTTCAAGTTTTTCAATTACTACGGCCATTTCATCATCTATTGAAGGCGCCCAATCTGGCTTTGATTTTTGTGGTATTAATTCCATTGTTTTTATTTTACTATTATCGTTCATTGTAGCACTATCGCTGTTTTCTGTTGTGGTTTGAGATTCATTGTTGCAGGCCTGGAGTAAAATTGAGAAGGCAATTACGGTTACTAAATATTTAAAGGACATGTTTCATTGATTTAATTAATGATTGTTAATTTATTGTAATCCTGGTATCAGGCGAGCAATGATCTGAGTGTTTTATAAATACTCCTCATTTTTGTTTTTACTGATCCTTCGGGTTGGCAGACCATCTGCCCTATTTCTTTACAGGTAAATCCTGAACTGAACAGTTCTATGATTATCCGTTCTTTGGGATCTAACAAAGAAAGAGATCTTAATAGATCAAAGCTGTTTATGTGACGGTACGTGCAACTAGTTTCTTTTGATTCAATTTCCGTTACGAAAACTGTAAGCCCTCTTTTCTTAACTTCTTTGCTTCGCAAATAATCAATAATCTCATGCCGTGTTATTGAATACATCCAGGTAAAAAGACTACCTTTTTCACTGGAATATTTTTCTATATTCAACCAGGACTTAAGAAAAACATTTTGTAGAATTTCTTCTGAAGTCAGTTCACACTTTATCATTCTTTTTATTAAGCCAAAGAGGGCAGCCGAATAAGAATCATATAAAAAGTTGAAAGCCCTTTCATTTCTTAATTGAAGCTGGTAGATTAATGTGGACTCGGAGAAAGACATTACTCCTGTATTGGCTTTTAAAGCAGTTGCTATCACACCTCATTAGCATAAAAAAGTATGCCACCTGTTATTGTGTTTAAAACTGTCAGGCATTTTTGAATTTAAAGGAATTAAATGCCTGAAATGAAAAATTAAAAAAATATCTGGGGATTTGATTCTACAAGAAGCCGGTTCTATTTTCTATGTAGAGTTAGTTAGCAGGTAGAAATTATTGAAACCTTGAAAATAATCGGTTACCATCCCTGGGTTAATAAAAAAAGTTGTGATAAGAAATATAAAGATCAGGAGTAATTTTTAAGATGATCGATACCTATTTAAAATTTTCCCCGATGAAAACGTATGCATCAATAATAATATTCTCAGCTTAAGATGAATACAGGAATTTAAAATGCTTTAAATATCCTTTCCGGGAAATCGTACAATCTATTTCCGAGTTCTGGTTTGTGATATCTATGACATTAATTCCTTCTATACATCGTGTCGTTCATATGCATGGTATCGTTCATGTGCATACCAGTATCCATGTTCATAGTGTTGTCTCTTTCAGGCATAGTTGTTATTGAATCAGAGTGGGTTGATTCCGTGCCTTCCTCGTTATTACATGCAAATAATGAAACTGCCAACAACATAGTTAATAACTTTTTCATTGTTTTTTATTTAGGGTTTACCAAAATGAATCCGGCGGCATGTCAGGCAATTTCATGGATGTTTATCCTGCCTCCAGACCTGACCAGTAAAGGACCCATTTCAAGCGTTAAATTTTTATGACCCGAATAACGTTCAATTATATTGCCAGAATTAAACAAGATATAATGCCTTCAGAGCGGGTAAAATTTGGGTAATGGTTTACACAACTGTTTCGAAACCGGGTATGAAATCTCAATTTAATTGGGGAGAAAATAATGGTATTCTGTTTGTTATATTGAATGTTGCCCGATTCTTTAGTTATTTTTTTCTATTTAGTTTAATTAAAAGAAAACACACTATGTCAAAAAATGGTCCCATCCTATTGGTGGATGATGATGTTGACGAATGTGAGTTGGTCAAAATTGGGTTGAAAAACGAAAATATAAAAAATGAATTGATATGCTTTACTGACCCGAACAAAGTTTATGCATATTTAAAAACTACTGAACAACAACCTTTCCTTATTTTATGTGATATTAACATACCGGGCATGAATGGTATTGAATTCAGGAAAAAATTACACGACGATGGGGAACTAAGAAGGAAAAGTATTCCCTTTATTTTTTTTACTACCACAGCCGGACCGGCCAAGGTAAGAAAAGCATATGAAATGAGCGTACAGGGGTTTTTTGAAAAGCCTTCCTCCTTTAAGGAAGTTACTGAGCTCGTTAGAAAAATATATGACTACTGGCAGATCTGCAAACATCCAAATACATGAACTTAGAATTGAAAAATATTCAACGGGATTTTTTTGGGTATAGAAATTGATACATATATAATACTAAAGTAGTTCCCGCTTTTGATAATACAAATTGCAGCTTCAACTGTGATTCTCCCGCTTCCTTTTATCGGGCCCTTTTGAATTACAGTCAGTCCTGTTACTATTAATCCTTGATCCCTGGGGGGAATTGCAGTTGAAGTTATTTTATTCATTAAAATATAGAATAGGAAAATTGGGGGTGAATTTAACAACCTTTTGAATTATTTCAAATTCAACCAGGTAAAAATGAAAACACATATTTTATTAATTGACGACGATATAACTCAAATGAGATTTTTTTTAAGCGCTTTGCAGGAAGTGATTAAATCCTATAAATGCACTTATGCTTCAAATGGTATTCATGCCCTTAAAATGCTTTTTTACCTGAGACCGGAAACTATTTTTGTTGATCATAATATGCCTGTTATGAATGGTCTTGAATTTACAATGCAATTAAAAAAGATTAAGGAATTGCAGGACATACCTGTTTTTTTATACTCCGATCACATTTGCCCGGCTACGCTTCAAAAAGCCCGTGAACTTGGCATTACGGGTTGTCTTGAAAAAACAGCGACGCTTGATAATATGATCATCGAGTTGAAGAAGCATTATTATTGCAGTCCGGCCTGATCAATATCATTTGGAAAATAGCAATAAAAATTAGCTCCTTCCGCGGGAATACTTTCAGTATGGATAAAACCTCCATGTATATCCATTATTATTTTTACAAATAGCCAGGCCCATCCCTGACCCTTTTTTGTTTTTGGTTTCAGGCGTGCTATAAAACATTTTAAAAATATCGGCTGCCTCTGGGGATGTAAAATATGGTCGTTAACTGAAATGGAAATGATATCATAATACCAACGGCCGCTATTGAAAATACAATGTGGTTTGAAAAATATGTAAAGAGTGATTAAAATGATTATGTTTTGTACATGAGTTTGTTGCCAGGGCATGATTATAAGTGCAATAGTTTCCCCAAAAATTTGTAAGCTTCAGTTGCAGGCACCTATTTAATGGGCTAAAATTTTTTGTTATCAGCTTTATTATTATTAACGAAAAAATCGGCCAGTTGCCTGTTATGCTTTTTGAAAAAATCTCCGATTGTTTTAATATGTTCATATACCGCGGAATATTCCGGAATAAAAAAATAGCGGCCATTCCGGATTGTTTTTTGTCCGGGCGATGTCTGCCTGGCAAGCAGCGCTCCAATGACCCTGTATTTTAGTTCTACACCGGGATAGGTGGTACATTCTGTAAAAACCATTGCATCTACCGGATCCCCATCTTCGGCAAGTGTATTTTTTACCATTCCAAAATCATAAGGAAAGGTCATCCCCAGCGTAAGTAATTTCTTCAAACAAAACAATTTTCTCTTTCATCAAAAATGTATTTGCCTGCGCTATACCGGGGTGTTTCAATTACCACTGTTACCAGGTCCATTCTCAGGTTATTAGTTTTGTTTTTCGCCCCGGCCTTCTTTTTGTAAGTATATGCTG
>JBPPMM010000403.1:0-2766 GCA_051306075.1 Chitinophagaceae bacterium | reverse complement strand
TTCCCTTTCCCCCTTTTTTACCACTGTTTTCTTCGGCTTTGTATTCTCCTGCTGCGGCCTTTATAATAAGATCGGTTGCCTGGTCTAATCCCCGGTAATAATTTTCGGTTCTGAAATTAGGAACAATGGCGTTATCAATTATGCTTTTTGCCGTTATATCCGGTATCGCACCTTCCAGGCCCGGGCCCACCTCAATACGAGCTTTCCGGTCATCCTTTGACACCAAAACAATAATCCCATTATTATATTGTTTGCCTCCTACTCCCCATTTGCGCCCCAATGCCAGGGCAAATTCTGAAATATCATAACCATTTAATGAAGTAACTGTAATAACGCTGACCTGGCTCGATGTGCTGTCATTATAAGCAACCAGCTTTGCTTCAAGTGCATGCTCTTGCTCAGGTGTCATCATGTTCGCCAGATCATTAGCCAGCCTGGGAGGATTGGGCCGTGGTGGTATTACCTTATCAATTTGCGCTTGCGCAAAAAAGGAAATCAATAAAAATATAAAGGGAAAAAATTTCTTCATGTAAATCATCTGCCAAATACGATATCATCCGGCAACTCGTTTTTATCTATTTTATTATCGTAAGGAAAATAAGAATGTAAGGCTTCGCCGATATCTTCTATACACATTACAATTGCTTCTGCATAATTATTCCGGGTAAACAACGTAATCATTTTTCCTACTTCCACATTCCAATATTCGTTACCCACTTTCTGATGTATTCCTTCATCTCCAAGCACGGCCAGTTGGTGATCCTGGATAGCTACATAAATCAGTACCCCATTTCGTTCTTTTGTCTGGCCCATTTTCAAATTATCAAAAATTTCCCGCGCCCTATCCATCGCATCAACAAATCGGCAACGGCTTTCAACAAAAACTCTTACTTCTCCGCTGGTCAAAAGTTCTGCCTTCTTGATAGCGTCAACGATAAGCCTTGTTTCGTCCGGGCTAAAAAAATCTTTATTTCTCTTTAAAAAAGCAAACATCAGACGAGATCGTTTATTTTATGTCGAATTGAATGTCAGGACTTTTTTCTGAACCAGGATCGGACCTGAAATAGGCCTTTTCACTAAATCCAAAAATACCGGCCATCAGATTCATCGGGAATCGTTTTACTTTCAAATTATAATTTTCAACCGATGCATTAAAATCCTGTCGTGCTACGTTTATCCTGTTTTCCGTTCCTTCTATCTGGGTTTGAAAATCCTGGAAGGCTTTTGTGGTTTTGATATCAGGATAATTTTCCACTGTAGCCAATAACCTGGAAAATGAACCCTGTAATTGCCCTTGTGCCTGCTGAAAACGATCAAGGCTTGCCTGATCATTGATGTCTACAGTAATAGAAGTTGCTTTTGCCCTGGCTTCCACCACATCCTTCAACAACGATTTTTCGAAATTGGCCGAACTTTCAATTGTTTTAATTACACTATTGTATAAGTCGGTCCTGCGCTGATAATTGGTTTCAACATTTCCCCAAACCTTTTTCACGTTCTGATCAGCAGTAATAAGTCCGTTGTATCCGCTGCATCCCCAAACACCCAATAAGAGGATGAGTCCGAGAACGATCATTATTCCTAAATTTTTGGTTCCTTTCATTTTTATTTTTTTTGTGTTGGATTTAAAATTAAGGTATTTCAGATTTTATGAGTCCAAATTTTCATCTAACCCGGACAAGCAGCAGTAATCTTCGCCCAACGGCCAGGTAAAACCGGTGAACATTACTTTTTTTTTTTTAAACTAAAGGTTTACTTGAAAACGCTCAAAGCCTCTCATAATGTTAATTATTGATTTCATAAAGAATGGAAAACTATTCCTGGGTTTGTTTGTAACTATATGGTAAGGTTTTAGTCGGATTTTTTATACAAACAATAACTATGAATGTTTCAAAAGGTTCAATTTTTTTCTTTCTTGCATTAATTTTATCTGTTTCTTTTTTTTGCAAGAAGGAAACCAGGAATGCAAAACCAGCTGAAGAACAGGTGGAACTTAAGGATTCAATAATCGTTCAAAATCTTAATTTTCCCTGGGAAATTTTATGGGGACCTGACAACAATATCTGGATGACAGAACGCGGGGGAAAAATAAGCAGGTTAAATCCAAACACAGGCATTGTAACACCCGTGCTGAATATAAGTGAGGTTAAATCAACCGGGGAAGGTGGTCTTTTGGGAATGGCTTTACATCCCGACTTTTTGCTTAACGGGCAACTTTTTGTTGTTTATAATTATGACAGCGGCAACGGCTATAAGGAAAAAGTAGTTCGTTATACTTATAATGGAACGACACTTATTAATCCATTTACCTTAATCGAAAATATTAATGCGGCAGGTATTCATAATGGCAGCCGGCTCCTCATTGTGGATCAAAAATTATTTATTACAACCGGTGATGCCTCCGATCAATCGTTGCCCCAGGATATCTCTTCGCCCAATGGAAAAATTTTGAGACTGAATCTTAATGGCACCGTGCCATCGGATAATCCTGTTGCCGGCAATCCATACTGGTCATGGGGACACCGCAATCCCCAGGGTTTAGTTTTTGCCAATAATAAATTATATAGTTCAGAACATGGACCCAGCAACGATGATGAAATTAATATTATTGAAAAAGGAAGAAATTATGGATGGCCGGATGTGCATGGGTTTTGCAATTTGTCTGCGGAGCAAACCTTCTGCACAGCTAAAAATGTTATGGAACCAATTAAAGCATGGACCCCTACCATTGCTACCAGCGGTCTTGATTATTATAACCATGACCTG
>JBPPMM010000396.1:0-3914 GCA_051306075.1 Chitinophagaceae bacterium | reverse complement strand
GAATTGTATATGGGCAAGCCACCCTGAGTCACAGTCTTGCCAGGTCATGTTGCTTTTCAGTAAGGATATAGAATACTTGAGGGAATTTTTAGAATTCACCTGCTTTGTTTTAATAAGATATAAGGAGCCATTTCCCGGCACTCAGGAAGGATAGCATTCGCAGATTTTGCAGTAGAAGGTGAATCAATATAAACTTCTGAAAATTATCGTGGCGTATGCTTCATTAAATTAACGTATCAGAAATGAAATATTATCACCATCAACTATATTGAAAGTGAAAATACAATTAAGCGGTTTCGCCAGATTGTAAAAAAGCGACAACTTTATATTTACACTTTATCTATAAAATTTTCAGTGGGCGGAGGCGTATATCTAAAAAGTTCTTCAGGAGCTTTTAAAGAAAACTCTCTGCATTCTTTGATAAAATGAGCCTGGTCAAAATAGCCGCCTTCATGACTGATGGCTGTCCAGTTTTTTTGCGGGTTCAGCATTTTATTTTCAAGCGCATTGAAAAATCTTGTGATCCGGAGATATAGTTTGGGAGAAATACCTACGTTTTCTATAAATCTCCTTTCAAAATTGCGGCGGCTCATATTTGCATCATACGCAAGCCGGCCAATAGATACAATCCCTTTATTATTAGAAATAGTATGGGAAATGCCGGCAATAATGGTGGTATAAAGATTGTGTTTATGGGATAATAGCTTTTTTTGAAGATAGGCATTCATGTAACCGCTCATTTCACCAATATCCTTTGAAGATTCCAGTTGCTCCTGGATTAAAGGGGCATCATTTCCTAAAATATCCTCAATGGGAACTATAGTATTCAACAAAATTTTTTGCGGTATCCCGAATATGGCAAAAAATCCGTTGGATTTAAATTGTATAGAAAACAAAACATAATCCCCTTTGTAATACATACAACCCAGTGGTTCGGTGAGCAGCGTAATCAGACTACTTGCCTTTTTGTGATTCATCTTTCCTGAATTATCTGTCAAATAGCAAAACTTTTCCTTCAAAAGAAATGACATATAATATTCATGCACAGCATGTATCGGTTGGGGCATTACCTGGTTGCCGGTATTAAATACACGTAATGAGTAGCAATGGACAAAAGGCTGTAGGATCGGCGCCGGCTTTATTTGAGTAGTAGAGACCATATTATCAATAGTCGTATTTTACATTTTTAAGGAAAACAGAATCGGCTATTTTTCTCTTCCTGAGCAATAAAATCAGGACGCTGACAAAAGTAGCATATGGCCAATACAACCCGTAATAACGCCGGAAGCCGCATGGCTAAAGACAATTTTCTTTCATCAAATTACCTGATAGTTAATATCAGATGTGAATGATAAATTACAGTTAGCTGGTTTGAATTGGTAGTTCTAATAATGTCAGAATAGCTGCACCGGAGATGGTGCAATAAATTTTTTTTTCAGGCAATTGTCAACTGAAAAGGTGATCAGGCAAATGGGGAGGAAATAATTGATAAACACAGGAATTATAAGAGAGAAGAATTTGTAATTTTAAGAGATGGCCGGTTTTTGGAAAATTATTTTGGTTGCTTTTATTGCAATTAAGAGCCCGGGGTGGCTATCAGCCCGGGAGCCGGATATGCCTGTTTTCAAACAGATCAGCCACCCTTTTATGCCTACTATGACATCGGAGTATTTTTATTTTTCAGAAGATGGACTGCTATGGTTTTCTACAACCCGGGGGCTTGCTTCATTTGATGGATCAGAAATTGTTTATTATTCCACCCTAGAACAGGCATAGATATTCCGGCTGAGCAATATCACTACGATGACAGAAGATACAACGGGTAATTTATACATAGGGACAGAGAGCAAAGTGCTAAGTTATAACAGAAGATCAACAGTATTTACTTTACTGCCATTAGTGTATCCAAAAGGAGTAAGTGACCTTAACATCCGGGTAAGAAATTTATACATGGATAATGGCAGGACGCTTTATGTTGGTTTTAGTTCTATCGGCATGCAGGTATATGATCTGCAAACAAAAAAAATTGAAAGCTTCTTTCCAGGCACTAATAAAATTGAAGACTGTAACTGTGAGCTCCTGCAATTAAATACCGTATCGGCCTTTGCTAATCATGCTACTGACAATAACGGGCTATGGGTAGGAACATTTGATGGTATTTATCTTTTCAATAAAAAGTCCAAAAAGTTTTCCCGAAGGTTTGACGTGGAGAACCCCATGATTAATATTTACCGTCCTGGGCCTTTTTATTGCGATATCAGGAAAATGGATATCCCGGATGACAGCACCATCTGGTTTAGCACTTCCACCAATGGCTTCGGAAGGTATTCTGTTCGTACAGGGAAAGTGAAATTGTTTTTGCACGATGCAAGATTGAAGACAAAGGATATATGGAAATCTTACATATTCAGGTCATTTGCAAGGTGGCTACCCGGCAAATATATCCTTGGTATTGCCGATCCTCACCCAGGGCTGTTTGATACACACACCACTACCAATACTTTGTTTACAATTAATCATGACAAAAACAGTATAGATGGTGTGCAATATGCCGGCAATGACAGGGAAGGAAATGTATGGGTTTTGAATAGTGGGAAATTATTTGCGACAGTTCCAGGTTATTTTACTTTTAAGTCAATAAATATAGAAAAGCAGGAAACCCCGGATTATTTACCCAACCATTTAGGCAAAATTTATTATGACCAGAGAACCCATCAATATTATGCAGCAATTTATTTCTCCAGCGGGATATATGTATTTGACAGCCTGCTTCAGTTTAAAAAAATTATTCCGGCACCTCTTTATACCAATAAATGGACATATAGGGAGACCAGTATAGAATGGATAACAAAGGACGGGAGTAACCGTTTCTGGGCTTCAGGTATGGAAACATATATCTATACTGATAAAAGCACAAGGTTTGAATATGCAGAAAAAATGTTTCCTGAGTTAAGATGGATCAAAACAAAAGGAGAATGCCTGGATATTTTATCAACAA
The DNA here is from genome assembly GCA_051306075.1 of Chitinophagaceae bacterium. GTDB lineage: Bacteria > Bacteroidota > Bacteroidia > Chitinophagales > Chitinophagaceae > Terrimonas_B. Next base: position 916 of record JBPPMM010000396.1, on the reverse strand, counting down.
AGGAAGGCAATGTCTTAATCCGTTTTATGGATGGTACCGTTTATCGTATCAGGCATGATAATTTTAAAACGGATAGTATTAAAATACCTCAACTAACAGATAATAAAAAATTTGAGATCGGCACAAAAAAAGTGATCTATGAAAGTTTGAGCAATACGCTTTACCTGAACAATAACAATACATTGGTTCAATATAATCTTTCATCAAAAAAAATGAAACAACTTACCGGGCAAATATTGTTCGGCAATAATATTGAAACAAGCCGGGAAGTTATTGACTATGCGTTGGATGCAGAAGGAAGGATATGGATCTGGATACCTTCATACGGCATCCGGATCATCGACCCGCTAAATCTTACCTGCTCTGACTCTATACCCGTTGGGAAAAAAGGGCTTTTATCAGGCAATTATAATTATATCCGGCATGGAGGCCCTGGTTTTATGTTTATAATAGGTGGCGAAGGGATCTTAATGTATAACTATCAAAAACAGCAATCCTGGCTCTTAGCCTATAACAATGGTATTGCAGGACCACTTCCTTATTATTTTGGCCATTGTAATAAATTTCTCTTCGCCAATGAAAAAAACAGGATACTCTACTATGATCTTAATGATTTTTCAAAAATCAGTTTTTCGAAGATTCCAATACTCAATACAGTTACAGTCAATGACAGCCTGGTGTTTACCAGGAATGAGAAAAAAACCGGTGAGATCATCCGGTTAAAATATTTTCAGAACAATCTTAATTTTTCTTTTTCAGCCCAAGAGTTTTTTTTCCCCGAACGGATTGTGTATGCTTATCAATTAACGGGTATGGATAAGGATTGGCATTACACTCATTCGTTTAACCGCAGGATAAACTATACAAGGCTGGCACCAGGTAATTATATATTCCGGCTTAAGGCACAAATGCGGGG
>JBPPMM010000356.1:0-2080 GCA_051306075.1 Chitinophagaceae bacterium | reverse complement strand
GATGTTACCAATCCGGCTACCGGTGAACGGATTGCTACTATTCCGGATATGGACCGCGACGATGTCCGCATCGCTATTGATGCTGCTCATGAGGCATGGAAGGCGTACAGGGAATTGACGGCTGCACAAAGGGCTGGTTATTTAAAAAAATGGTATGCCCTTATTTTAGAAAATAAGGAAGAGCTGGCCAGGTTGATGACCATGGAATGCGGAAAAGTTTTATCTGAAAGCCTGGGTGAAGTAGAGTACGGTGCATCCTTTGTTGAATGGTTTGCTGAAGAAGCCAAACGGGCCTATGGCGATGTGATACCCGCTACCTCAGCAGATAAAAGGATCGTTGTTATCAAACAATCTATTGGTGTAGTGGCTGCACTTACACCATGGAATTTTCCACTGGCAATGATCACCAGGAAAGTGGGGCCGGCACTGGCTGCAGGTAGTCCCGTCATTGTAAAACCGCCATCCGAACCCCCTTTAACGGGTTTAGCACTGGCGTACCTGGCTGAAAAAGCAGGCTTTCCACCGGGAGTGTATAATACGGTAACAACTACCGACAGCAGCGAGGTGGGAAAAGAATTTTGTGAAAACAAAAAAGTCCGGAAGCTTTCTTTTACCGGTTCAACCCAGGTAGGTAAAATATTAATGAGTCAATGTTCCTCTACTTTAAAAAAGTTATCGCTGGAATTGGGAGGCAATGCTCCCTTTATTGTTTTTGAAGATGCAGATATTGATGAAGCAGTGAAAGGAGCTATGATATCCAAGTTTCGCAATAGCGGTCAAACCTGTGTTTGTGTTAACCGTCTTTTTGCACATGAAAAAATTTATGATGAATTTATTGCCAAACTTTCTGCTGCAGTTGCAGCTTTGAAAGTGGGTAATGGACTGGATGATGGAGTACAGATAGGTCCATTGATCAGCAGCAAAGGCATAGAAAAAGTAAAACTTCATGTAGCAGATGCCATTGCAAAAGGAGCTGTTGTTGTAGAAGGCGGCAAACCTATTAAGGATTTGTTTTATGAGCCAACCGTATTATCAGGTGCCACTTCAGATATGATCATAGCTAAAGATGAAGTGTTTGGACCCGTTGCCCCGGTATTTATATTCAGTACTGAAGAAGAAGTGATCAATTTGGCAAACGATACCGAGTATGGTCTTGCTTCTTATTTCTATACAAAAGATATGGCCCGTTGCTGGCGGGTGGCTGAAGCACTGGAGACAGGAATGGTGGGCATTAATGAAGGTTTGATATCAACAGCGGTAGCGCCTTTTGGTGGCGTAAAAGAATCAGGCATTGGCCGCGAAGGTTCAAAATATGGTATGGATTATTTTATGGAAATAAAATACCTCTGCTTCGGGGGCATCAAATAACACCGGGGCATGAATAAAAAAATTGTTAACTGCAACTGTACAATAGCCAAAACTTATTGAAATGATGGACCGTTCTGTTTTAAAACAACTGATCAAAATACCTGTTATCGTAGCGGCTCTTGGATACTTTGTAGATATTTACGACCTCCTTTTATTTAGTATTGTTCGTATTGAAAGTCTTAAATCGCTTGGCGTTGCCGAAGGCGATTTGTTGAATGAAGGTGTATACCTGATTAATATGCAGATGGGTGGTCTGTTGCTCGGGGGAATTCTGTGGGGAATACTGGGTGATAAGCGAGGAAGGATCACCGTTCTTTTCGCTTCTATCGTAATCTATTCACTGGCCAATATCGCTAACGGCCTGGTCACTTCAGTTAATCAATATGCCCTTCTTCGTTTTATTGCAGGTATCGGCCTGGCAGGTGAGCTGGGTGTTGGCATTACACTGGTAGCTGAAATTTTACCAAAAGAGATCAGGGGCTACGGAACCTCACTGGTAGCCGGTGTAGGAATGCTGGGAGCTGTGCTTGCCTATTTTGTCGCCGATTATTTTGAATGGCGTATCGCTTATTTTATCGGAGGTGGTTTGGGATTATTGTTTCTTTTGTTGCGGGTTAAAGTTTTTGAATCGGGAATTTTTCAGAGCGTAAAAGAAAAGCAGGTATCAAGAGGAAATTTCTTCCAGTTATTTTCTTCACGCAAACAGTTTATG
>JBPPMM010000225.1:0-4854 GCA_051306075.1 Chitinophagaceae bacterium | reverse complement strand
TTTTTAAAATCTCACTTTTTATCCGATTCCACGTCCCCAAGACTTGCTTGTTTGATATTTCCAAATTTTGAAAGACGTCAATCAACATATTTTTTGAAATATCAAGGCCTTGTTTATTGAAAACTGATATCTCGCTGAAGTCATAGATATAAGGATAACTTTCTTTCAATAACCTTTCATTGATGAAAACTTTGGAGTAATGTTCATCAACCTTGTTTTGAACCACTAGGATGTTTCTTTCTTCTTGCAATACTTCACCAACTTTGTTAACTGAGTCAACGACAGCGTCCGTCCAGTTTGTGCCCGATTTAATTGCCTCGTTAATTTCCTCATCACGGTCATCAAGAAGTTTTTCTATGGATCGCTCGGTCTGGCTCAATCTCTTTTTATGCGTATGATATCTAATTGAGTCAAGCCAGTACTCCAAAGGGAAAGTTTGAATTTTAACATTTTTCCACGAAAGATCTGTCTGTCTTTGATCTACTTCTAGCTCTCCGAATTGATTTGATGAACCTTCCCAAAGCAAAATATAAGCAGTGTTGTCTGTAAAGAAAAGATGGTGTGTGTCATGATAGTACTCTTGTGTAGATTCTGTTTCATGTTGACCCACCGTTCTGTTTTATGTTGACCCACCATTCTGGAATGTTGACCCACCAGTTTTTATAGGTTAAGTATTTAGTTTTCCTGAATAATTCTGGGATGTTGACCCACCTTGTTTAATAAGATAATTCTGGAGTTACTTTTTACCAGTTTGCTGTCATTCCGGCATGTTGACCCACCGGCAGGTAATAATTGTTCGATGCTTTTTGATGTTTTTTGCTCCTCACAAAATAAAGGAGCAATGTCACAAAAGCCAATAGTAATGGAACAATTAAAACAGATCCTTCAACTTAAAAATGATGGTATCGCCATCCGGGAGATTGCAAGACGCACAGGCTTGAGCCGCAACAGCGTTCGTAAATATCTATTACTTCTTAAAGCAGACAATGACTGTTCTGAAGCAATATCCAATAAAGCGCTGGCAGATAAAGCTTATCGCAGCGATGTGATTGAACATAATGCAGAACGATTACATCAACTTCTCAAACATTTTAGGGATGCACATACCGAACTTACAAAGACCGGTGTGACACGCCAACTACTTTGGCAGGAATACCTGCAGCAGCACCCTGATGGTTACGTATACAGCCATTACTGCTATCACTTAAATCAATACCTGAAAGATAAAAATGTGGCTATGCACCTGGAATACACAGCTGCAGATACACTGATGATAGACTTTGCCGGAAAGAAACAATATTATGTGGATGTATCTACCGGTGAACGTATCGACTGCCAGGTCTTTGTTGCCATCCTTCCTTTTAGCGGCCTTATCTTCTGTTATGCCGTTGGCTCTCAGAAAACAGCAGACTTTACAGATTGTATCAACGCTATGCTTCGCTTTTATGGAGGCGTACCGGCAACTATTTTATGTGATAATCTTAAAACTGCAGTAAGCCGTCCAAGTCGCTATGAGCCGGTGTTTACAGAGATCTGTTACCAGCTGGGAGAGCATTATCAAACTACCTTTAGTGCAACAAGACCCTATAGTCCCCGGGATAAAGCGATGGTGGAAAAGGCAGTAAGCATTGTATATGCCCATGTATATGCACCTTTACGCAATACTGATTTTACCAGCCTGTCTGCACTTAACAGCGCCATGCAGGAACAGCTTTTACTACTTAATAACAAGCCCTATAAAAACACGGTTTATAGCAGGCAGTACTATTATGAACTACAGGAGAACAGCCTGCTAAAGCCACTTCCCTCAGAACCCTTTGCACCAAAGAAAGTGGTGATACTTACCGTTCAGCGCAACTATCATGTACAACTGCGGGAGGATTTTTTGTATTACAGCGTACCCTATCAGTATGTTGGTAAAAAAGTAAAAGTGCTTTATGATAGCCATGCAGTTGAAGTTTATTATGATAACAACCGCATAGCTCTTCATATACGCAAACCTCAATGTAAAGCCTACACGACAATTGCTGATCACATGCCTCCCCACCACCAGCACATGCAGCAGGTAAAAGGCTGGAACAAAGAAGACCTGCTTGCACAGGCAGCACATATCGGTGTATGTACAGTGCAGGCAACTACATTAATGCTGCAAAACAGTATCTATATCGAACAGAATTATAAAGCATGTTATGGTATGCTGATGCTGCAAAAAAAATATAGTGCCCAGCGACTTGAGGCTGCTTGTAGCAGAGCTCTGCAGGGAACCAGGGTTAATTACACCATGATAAAAAATATCCTGGAAAGAAGCCTTGACAAACAACTCTCTTTATTAAACGAACATATTATACCGGCTCACGATAACATCCGTGGTAAAGATCATTATCAATAATCATCCTTTAAAATAAAAAAAATGAACACAACAGAAACATTGCAACAAATGCAGCAATTAAGATTGCAGGGCATGCACCAGGCTTACCGTTCACAACTGGAGCTTCCCCTGGATCAGCAACTCGGGGGCCACGACCTGGTAGCTCAACTGGTGCAGTCCGAACAACTCAACCGGGCACATGAAAAAACGGCTTATTATCTTAAGCTGGCAAAACTGCGGTTACCCGCCACCATTGAACAAATCGAATGTTCCCCATCCCGTAACCTAACCAAACAGCAACTGGCAACGCTTATAGAAGGCCGCTACCTGTTGCAGGGAGAAAATGTACTTATTACAGGTTCTACCGGCTGCGGAAAAAGCTACCTGGCTTGTGCCCTCGGTCATCAGGCATGCATGCAGGGACACAAAACAACCTACCTCAATATGAACCGGTTGATTGAAAAAGTTATGCTCTCAAAACTTGACGGGTCCTACATTAAATTGCTGAATCATCTGGAAAAACAAACCCTCATTATCCTTGATGACTTTGGATTGCAAAACCTTGGGCAGGATGTACGCCTTACACTATTACAATTACTGGAGGATCGCTATGGCAAAAAAAGTATTATTATAACATCGCAGTTACCTGTGGCCAAATGGTATGAATATATTAATGACCTCACACTCGCAGATGCAATCCTTGACAGACTGACAGCCAATGTTCATCGAATAGAATTAAAAGGAGAATCATTGAGAAGAAAAAAAACAAAAGAATATCAATAAGCATCATTATTTTTAAACATCTTTCAGCTCTTACATTTTATTACCTGATTAACAGGTGGGTCAACATCCCAGAACACGGGTCAACATGAACAGAATTTACATGAAGAACTTGAAATAAAATACAACTGTACCACTTTTTAAGTTGGGTAGCGTATTACGCAGTTGCAAGGGCTGGATAAATTAATAGTATTGATGATGAAAAAATAAGTGGGCTTGGGAGGCTATATTAAGAGTTGGTGGTTATGCTTTTGAACTTCTTCATTTCAATAAACTTCTCCATTGAATTCCCCAAAAACAATATTCCATACATTTGTTGCATAAACATGGGAGACAAAGCTTACATAACGCCAAATGTTCTGAAATGGGCAAGGGAATCAGCAAGAATGACTGAGGAAACTGCTGCAGCAAAAGTTTCAGTGACAGCAGATAAGCTAAAAGAATGGGAATTAGGCTCTAGCCAACCAACCATTAGACAAGCCCAGAATTTAGCTAAAGCATATAGGCGACCTTTTGCTTTATTTTTTCTACCAGACATCCCAAGAGACTTTCAACCGCTACAGGATTTCAGAAAAAAAGGTTCAAAGGAGTTAACAACATCTTCCATATTTATAATCCGAGAAATCCAACAAAAGCAAGCTTGGATAAGTGATGTTTACGCACAAGATAATGAAGAAAAATTGTCATTTTTTGGACGCTTCACAATTAATGACAGACCTGAAGTTGTTGCACAAAATATTTTAAAGATATTGAATATTACCCCGGCAAACTATAGAACCGAAAACCCAATTAAAGAATGGATAGATGCGGCTGAGACAAATGGCATCTTTGTTTCCCGTACAAGTTTTATTCATTCAAGATTAAAATTAGACTCTGACGAGTTACAAGGCTTTGCTATTGCAGACCCTTATGCCCCCTTTGTATTTGTAAATTCTGATGATTGGAATGCTCCTCAATTATTTACTTTAGTTCATGAACTGGCTCACAGTTGGATAGCAGAAACAGGGATTTCCAATGACATAGAACCTGAGATAAAAAATATAGACAAATTCCACCCTGTAGAGATATTTTGCAATGAAGTCGCTGCAAATGCATTAATGCCGAGAGAAAATATTTTAGGTTTTAATAGTTCAATATATCAAAACGCACAGGATGTTTTCAAAGCAGCCAAAATACTTGGTGTAAGTTCATTCGCTTTTCTAGTAAGGGCATTAAACCTTAATCAAATTACTGTACAGCAATATCAAAAATTGAAAAAGGAAGCTGAGATTGAATTTCAAGCTTTTTTGAAAAGAGAAGCAGAAAAAAAAGCAGTTTTAAGACTAAGACAAAAGGAAAAGCCGGGTGGTCCAAATCCTTATTTGTTGCGCTTGAATAAAAACAGCAGGCTTTTTACACAAGTAGTACTGGATGCACTTAGAAGTGGTTATGTGCAACCAACTCAAGCAAGTTTTTTACTTGGAACACCTGCAAATAATTTTCACAAATTAGAAGCACAAATCTATAGATGAGTGCAAAGCAACATATTTACTGTATAGATGCAAACGTACTCATCCAATCGTGGCAAAAATATTATTCTCCTGACCTATGTCCTGATTATTGGAACATTCTTAATGAATTAGGTAAGCAAGGTCGCATTTTCATTCCGGAGGAAGTTAAAAACGAAATTGTCGTAGCAGAAACTTCTGGCAAAACTGAAGATGACT
>JBPPMM010000202.1:0-9391 GCA_051306075.1 Chitinophagaceae bacterium | reverse complement strand
CTGGATTGTAATGAAAATAAAAAGACATTGGGAATACTGGGCATGCGTGAAAGGACATCTAGTATGGATGGGAAATATAATATAATTAGTTCCCCGGGAAATGGAACACAGGTGGAAGTATTGATTCCGATAAAAAAAGTTGTTCATTGACTATCGAAATCAATTTTATTTGCTTTGAATGAAAGCCAACAAGACTAAAATGTCAAAACAATTTTTCCGACGGTGCGCCCCGTTTCAATTTGTAAGTGCGCCTCCTGCATTTTCTCAAACGGGTAAACCCGGAACAAGTGAGATTTGATGATTCCTTTATCAAGAAGTTGGGCTATTTGATTCATATCAGAACCATTCGACTCTACCAGGATCCGGTAACAATGCACGCCCTTTTCATTCAATTTTTTAAGTTTCTCTTCGCTAACGCCCGCCGGAAGAAATATAACCGTTCCACCCTTCCTTGTTACAGCAACAGATGAAGAGATTGTGGAATCACCCATCGCATCGAGGACAAAATCAAAATCGTTCACCTCGTCTTCCAGCCGCTGTGTATTATAATCAATATGCTGCTGTGCACCGAGGCTTAACACAAAATCCTTGTTGCCGGCTGACGATGTACCGGCTACCCATGCGCCAAGATGTCGGGCCATTTGAATAGCATAGTGGCCTACACCTCCTGCTGCTGCATGAATTAATAACTTTTGACCTCTTTGAACCTTTGCATAGCTGACCATTGCCTGCCAGGCAGTAAGAGCAGCGAGTGTAGCAGCAGCAGTTTCCTCATGAGAGATTTGTAATGGTTTTATAGCGAGGTGTGCTGCGGGTGCAGCAACAAACTCTGCATAGGCTTTACCATGACCGGGAAAGTTGATCATTCCAAATACTTCATCTCCTTTTCTAAATTGAGTTACCCGGGATCCGATTTCTTCGATAATACCCGAAACATCCCAACCCAAAATAATGGATGAGTTATTAGTTTTTAATTCTTCATACAAGCTTTTCCCCATCCTTGTTTTAATATCAACCGGGTTAATGCTTATCGCTTTTACTTTTATCAATACTTCATCATGCTGTATGCCAGGAATGGGAATATCTGTAAATTGAAGATTTTCTGCAGGTCCCGCTTTTTCCAATAGTATCGCTTTCATTATTCATTTGTTTATCACCGGTGATTATTATTACTATTTCACCCTAGCCAAATAGGATTTCAATTGTCATCATGGCCCTGCTATTCTTTATTTTGAAATTCATTTATTCAAATAAAAGATAGCGTTTCCTTTTTTGTAAACAACCAATAAAGAAATATGTTTATATCCCATATAGGTTATGAAAAATATTGCTACCTGGAAACTGATAGATAGAAGTCTGAAAAACGGGATCGCCGTTATGCTTTTATATGTGCTGGAAAGTAAGGGAAGCAGCCCGGGAAGACAGGGGTTTTTTATGGCCATCAATGCTGAGGGTGCCATGGTAGGATCTATAGGCGGAGGCATTATGGAACATAAGTTTGCTGAAATGGCGAAAGAACAACTAACCAATTTCAAGGGGCAGAGCGAACCGGCAAATATTCAGAAACAACTACATAATAAAACAGCTCCAAAAAACCAGAGTGGAATGATTTGTTCAGGAGAGCAAACCATTTTATTATACCACATACAAAACAGTGATAAATCAACTATTCAAAACCTTATTAACTCTTTGGAACAAAATAAAAATGGAACCTTGCACTTTTTTCCTGGTGGATTAAAATTTTCAGATACAATACCCCCGCAAGATTTTTATTTTGACATGCACTCAGAAAATGAGTGGGAGTATAAAGAAAAAACCGGCCATAAAAATTTTCTTTCTATTATTGGTGGTGGACACTGTGCACTGGCTCTTTCGGTCTTAATGCAGTCAATGGATTTTTTTATCCGGGTTTATGATGACAGGAAAAACCTGAGGACTATGGAAGAAAACAACACTGCCCATGAAAAACATTTTATCGGAGATTATTCACAACTCAGTTCCCTTATTCCATCCGATAATAATCATTACTTAGTGATAATGACACAGGGATATCGCAGCGACGATATAGCCATTCGGGCCCTGGCGGGTAAAAAATTCAAATATATTGGTGTACTGGGCAGCTCCCATAAGATTCAAAAAATGCTTGATGAATACAAAAAAGAAAGTATCGACCCGGATTGGTTAAAAAACATTCAAGCTCCTGCAGGTCTTTCAATTAAAAGCCAGACACCTGAAGAAATTGCAGTTAGCATTGCGGCGGAAATAATTAAAATAAAAAATCAATAGCCGGATTATACTCCTGTATAAACTCTGGCGGTTTGCCCGAACCATCGCTATTTATTACCTTGAATTAATTAAGACAACAAAATGATTTTCATTTATATTTTTGCAACCCTTATTATCGGTATTCTTCTGGCGGCAGCCTTTATGCCGGCAGTATATAATATTTCACAAACCATTGTTATAAATAGACCTTCAAAACAAGTAATGAACCGGATCAGCAACCTGAATGAATATGCTCTCTGGAATCCCTGGCAGCAGTCCGATCCTTCATCGATAAAAACAATTACCGGTACAGCGGGCACCCCTGATCATAAATATGCGTGGGAAGGGAAAAGAGTGGGGAAGGGTAGCCTTACATTAAGAAACATAAATAATAATGAGATTCATTTTGACCTTGAATTTTTAAAACCATGGAAGGCAAAAGCTAAAGACAACTGGCGTTTTGATACCATCAATGAAAATGAAACTAAGGTAAGATGGCAAAACAATGGTGAGTTGCCCTGGCCAGTTGCCAGATTGATGGGCCCTATGCTTAATAAAAATTTAACTCATCAATTCAGAACGGGTCTCATCAATTTAAAAAAATTATCCGAAGCCTGAGCTGATTCTAAACCTTCTGATAATGATATTGTTCTTCTTACAATCATTGTCTTTATTTCCATTAACCCGTTCAGGATTATTCCGGCATAAAAAATAAAAGTTTAGAATGAAATTATCCTGGTTTTCGCTTGTTATCCTTTTATTTACTGCCTGTTCCGTCAGTAAAAATCCCATGCGCAAAGAAGTACGTTTATTACAAAAGGGAGTAATAACAGAGGATACCAGCTATGTTTACGGTTTACCTTATGAAAAGGGAAAATCTTACAGAATGGTGCAGGGATATTTTAGTTCTTTTACTCACAAAGAACGGGCAGCACTTGATTTTAAGATGAAAAGAGGAACAAAGATCTGTGCAGCCAGGGATGGGATAGTAGTAAGAGTGAAAGAAGATGGTGACCGGGGTGGGTTAAAAAGGAAGTACAGGCCTTATGGAAATTACGTCATAATACAGCATGCTGATAGTTCAAGAGCTGGTTACTGGCATTTGAAAAAAAACGGTGTACTGGTCAATTTGGGTGACCGCGTGAAAAAAGGACAGGTCATTGCAATCAGCGGTAAAACGGGTTATTCTTTTATTCCTCATTTGCATTTTTTAGTATGGTCTACAGATTCAAAAAGACAATGGCGCCAGGTAGCTACCCGGTTTCAAACATCGAAAGGAATAAAATACCTGCGTCCATTAAAAAAATATAAAAATGCCTTGCCTCATCAGGATTCCGGTTTGGAAAGTTCTGCATCTCAAAAAGCTCATTAATAACCTGCAGGTATATAATATCAATATATTTTTGGAATAAAATTAATTTGTCTTTACAGGAAATATATCAACAGTTTGAAGAAGGTATGAAGGATACCAGCTGGCTGGAATATATAGCTGTTTTTGCAGGTATAGCCAGTGTCTGGTTCAGCCGGCGGGAAAACATCCTTGTTTACCCGGTGGGGCTGGTTAATACGATCATCTACATCTATCTGAGCTTTAAATATCATTTATTGGGCGAGGCCTCAGTTAACTTATACTATACTATTATGAGTATATATGGTTGGATATTATGGACACGAAAAAACCAGGAACACCGGCCTGCAGTGATCATTACAACATCTTCGTGGAAGGACTGGCGCCACCAGTTTTTATTCTTTGCTTTTTTTTATATAAGTATATTCATTTCACTAGCTTACCTGAAAAAAGAATTTGCACCCGGTGCAATTCCCTGGGCAGATGCACTGGCTTCGGCAACTGCATTTACAGGCATGTGGTTGATGGCCCGCAAAAAAGTTGAAAGCTGGTATTGGTGGATATCAACTAATATAGCTTCCATACCCTTGTATTTTGTAAAAGGACTTGTGTTCACCAGCGTGTACTACCTGGTGTTATTAGTATTCGCCTTCTGGGGGTTGGCTGAATGGAGGAGAAGGGCCAAAATAAATCAATCGTGATACACCGGGATAACTTTGATTGTATATATTAAAATTGATCAAACCTATTTTAAAATAAAAGCGGCAGCTATTTAATTAGCGCCGCTTTTATTTTACCGTTTAATCGTTTTCTTAACTCACTTTGATTTCCTGGCTACTGGCCTCTTTACCGGCAATTACCGGTAAACTAACCTGCAAAACCCCATCCTCATACTTCGCAGAGATTTTGCTGATGTCAATTTTTTCATCCAGGGAAAAGGTTCTTTCAAAACCACCCCGGCTGTACTCCCGCTGCACCCATTCAAACCTCGGAAAACCTTCGGGTGGAGTATAGGAAACGGTGAGTTCTCTTCCCTTTACACCCAGGTTAAAGTTTTCTTTGATGCGGCCGGGAGCAAATACAAGCATTTCAAAGCTGCTGTCTGTTTTATACACGTTTACAGCGGCTCTTTGCAGCGAACGGTTAAACAGGTGCCGGTTCCTGTTTCCGGAATAATTGCCTTTTGCGGCACATGACTGATTGTAGTTCATGTCTTTGTTTTTTAAAATGAAAAAATAAGATTACAAAAGGAATAACAATACAGGAATAAAAATGTTTTTAGGGCCGCAGAAAGGAGAACATGGCAACCATGTATATTGCATTATATGCTGAAAAAAATAGTCATCATAGGGCCCGAAAGTACCGGCAAAAGTACGTTGAGCCAGCAACTGGCTGACCATTTTAATACACTATGGTGTCCTGAATATGCCAGGGAATATCTGTTATTGAATGGAACCCATTATAATTATGAAGACCTGCTTCACATTGCAAAGGGACAACTAAAGCTGGAGGATGAGTATGCTAAATCAATAATTGATCGTTTAAGTTCAAATTCGCCGGCCTCATTTCCCGGCCATGCCATACCTCTTTTTATTGATACGGATATGTATGTGATGAAAGTTTGGTGTGAATTTGTTTTTGGCAAATGTCACCCATTTATCAATGACCAGATAGCTGAAAGAAAATATGATCTCTATCTTTTGTGTAATACGGATCTGCCCTGGGTAAAAGATGAATTACGTGAATACCCCGATGCAGAAACAAGACAGAAATTATATTTCATGTATAAAGAATTATTGATAAACCAGGCTACACCCTGGGTAGAAATAAGTGGCGGCTACCCCGAAAGATTGCAGAAAGCGATCCGGGGTGTTGACATGCTATTGACAAAAAAATGATAGAAAAATATCTATGCCTTATTTTTTTGATTTACTACCGATCAGCTCCTGAACATCGGGATCAGGTTGAATGAAATTCATTTGCTGCATTACTTTCCTGGAGCGGCTCATAACGTAAGGAGATGCCGGTTTTACTTTATAACGTTTGGGATTGGGCAGGCAGGCAGCAATAAGTGCTGATTCCTGGCGGCTAAGATTGCGGGCCGATTTATTAAAATAAATATTGGCCGCTCTTTCAATACCAAAAATTCCGGGGCCCATTTCGCTCACATTTAAATACATTTCCAGTATCCTCTTTTTTCCCCATATCCATTCTATCATGAAAGCAAAATAAGTTTCCAATCCTTTTCTAATCCACGACCGGCCCTGCCACAAGAAAACGTTTTTTGCCACCTGCTGAGTTATCGTGCTGGCACCTCTTTCCCGCCCGGGTTTTTTTTCATTATACTTCATCGCTTTTTTAATACTCTTCCAGTCAAATCCGCTATGATCAGCAAACAACTGATCTTCTGAAGAAATAACGGCAAGTTTGGCCGTATAAGAAATGGATTGATAGTCCACATAATCTCTCTTTAATCCATGGCCACTAACCCAACTCACCAATTGAGTGATCGTAACAGGAGGGTTAATCCATTTTAAAAAAATAATATAGAGTAGCTGTGCAACGAATAGAATAATAAAAATCTTTTTTATCCATCGCCATAATGCCGGGAAAAATCCTTTCTTTTTCATTTTGAGCTGCAATATTAAAACTTAAATCATTGCATACGGGTTTAAAAGGCCCGTTTCCGCGGAAGATAAAAATCAATTAACTGCAAATGGAATTTTTTTCCAATTTTATATTTCTTCCGTTTTAATGAAATTTTATTTTTTAAAAACCCAAAAGCCAGGGGTCCGTAACCGATAACGGTACCTGCTATCAAAGCCTCTTTGAATTCCGCCTGTTTGCTCAGCGTCAATCCACCGGTAACCATTCCAGCACCGGCTGTTATCAATAGCCAATCTTTTGCCGGTATATGGAATGGTTTGCGGACGGTATTATCAATGATCACCTCTTTCACTTCTCTTCGGGGAATGGGACGACCCCTCAAAAAATTAGTATCATTCATTAACCGGGTGATCATTCCACTAACCAATTGATCATTGTGTAATCGCAGGTATATGGCCGATCCTTCAGTATAAATTTTTTTCTTACGGATCCCTTTTTTTACAAACAGATAACCGGTTTGAGCCAGGCAAAGAAAAGAAGTAAATAAAAAAATACTTATTAAGATCAGCCGGTTCATAACTCAAACTTACAATCCTGTACGCGATAAAATGTTAAAATCACGAATGGCTTCATGCAAACAAAAGCAGGCCCCATATCATTGCAACACCAAAACCAATAAGAATGATTCCGTTGAGCCGGTTGATAAGATGAATATTATGTGGTGTCAGGCGGTTACGAATTTTTCCTGCCAGCATTACTTTAGTTGTATCAGCAGCCAGCACAAACATCAGGCAGGTGGTAAATATGATCAGGCGTTGCTGAATAGTATCAGCTACAAAAGTGGTGGAAGTAGTGATCCAGAAGAGTAGAATGGCGGGGTTCAATGTATTCATAAAAAACCCGGAAAGAAAAACTTTGACATAATCGCCTTTGCTGAATACGGAAATAATTTGTTGACCAAGGCCGTCTACTTTTACTTTTTTAAAGAACAAAAAATAAATACCCATTACGATCAGGAATATACTGCCCCCGATACCTATTTGTGTACGATGGGTGCTAAAGCTGCTGAACAACTCTGTAAAAACATTACTGATCAATACGAGGAAAATATCGCTTGCTGAAACACCCAGGACAAATGTGATACCCCCTTTATGTCCATTATTAAGGCTTTGCTTGATAATGGAAAATATAACCGGGCCTACTGCAATACTAAGCAGGAAACCCAGCGTAATACCTTTGAGGAAAGCTTCAATCATAAGGTGCAATTTCGAAGTTAGAACTACCCGGGATGATGCAATGGAACAGTTCTGACAATCTCATTATGATTTGTCAAGTTACGAACTACTCATTATGAAATGCTAAAATACTTAACGAAGCAGCATTATAAAAGTGCAGAGTTATTTTTATAATTCAGGGATATGAAGAATATCTTCTTCCTGAAATTTGAGCATATTAATAAAAACTTCTTCGAGTAGGCCCAACGTTTTTTATTCATTCACTTGAATATGGCATTTACATCACTTTGCCCTTTGCACAAATTATAATTTTCCTGTTTCCAAATATTTATTCCAATCTTCCAGCATTTTACCTTTCATCACCCTGGGAAATTTATGCTGACTTCCAATCTTACCCTTGAGAGTCATAAATTCCAGGAATTTTTCCTCCGGCAACACTTCCAGGAACACTTCTTTTAAAGCACTGTCACGCTCCGTAGCATAATCATCATTGAGTGCCCGTAGATTTTCATCAATTCGTTTTCTTAATTTATCCGCATCTACTTTATCGTCAGTTGCTATATACCATTTATGAGCAAAAAAGTTTTGATAGGGAAATCCAAGCACCGTGTATTCAGGAATACTGATATTAAATTCTTCGCTTACCATTTGTATAGCCTTGTTCATATTTTCCACACCCAGGTGTTCGCCTACCAGGCTAAGAAAATGTTTGGTGCGGCCGGTAATTGCCACTTCGTTTCTTTCCAGGTCAACAAATTTTATCGTATCGCCTATCAGGTAACGCCAGGCGCCTGCATTCGTACTCATCAACAACGCATATTCCTTTCCTTCTTCCACTTCATGAATCATCCTGGCTTCAGGATTTTCTACAATCTTTCCTTCGCTGTCAAAATTCTTTTCGTCAAAGGGAACAAATTCAAAAAAAATATTATTATTTAATATCAGTTGCATGCCCTTTGCATGTTCCCTGGTTTTATAACCAATAAACCCTTCGCTGGATAAATAATTTTCAATATAGACAATGGGCTTGCCCAATAATTTTTCAAATCCTTTTTTATACGGGCCAAAGGAAACGCCGCCATGAACAAAGACGCCGAAATTTGGCCATATCTCATGAATGTTTTTCAATTTATAATGATCGATCACCATTTCCATACACATCTGGCACCAGGCCGGCACACCCACAATATAACCGATGTCCCAATCTTTTGCATGCTCTACAATCTCATTCAGTTTTTGATTCCAATCTTTTATAGCCGCAATACGACCGCCCGGTTTATAAAATGTCTGGAACCAGAAAGGACGTTTTTTTGCCAGTATACCACTCAGGTCACCGGAATACCAACCTGCCTCTCCTTTTTGAAGATCGGTGGCCCCGCCCAGCATCAGGAATCCTTTTGTTAAGGCTTTCCTGTTTGCATCTTCATAGCCAAATACACTGATCAATTGCCTGATATAATTAATGCTATTGCTTCTTAGCAAATCCCTGGTTACCGGAATATATTTGCTTGCGGCATCAGAAGTACCGGAACTGAGAGCATAATACATTATTTTCCCAGGCCATGTTACATCCGGCACACCTTCCAGTGTTTTCTTCCACCATTCTTCATATATCTTATTATAATCATGTACGGGAATTAATTCTTTAAATTTTTTTTCAGGTTGTTTGCATAATAATATATCATCAAACCGGTACTGCTGACCAAATTCAGTAAACCTGGCTTTTTTCAATAGTTTTTTTAAAACCCGTATTTGTTGATGGCGGGGGTCATTGGGAGGAATCCGCAAGGCTGCGGCGAGAGCCCTTGGTAATTTTATTTCAATAATATTTGCCATAGGTGCAAGCTTCGGACAATGGTGGTTTAAAGTTACAATGTTATTATGTTCAGGCTGCGAAGGTAAACAATACGCAATTGGCATGTGGTGGTGTACTCCT
>JBPPMM010000172.1:0-11684 GCA_051306075.1 Chitinophagaceae bacterium | reverse complement strand
ATTTTAACTGGAAAATATTTTTGCCTTTCGCTATTGCTTCCGTACCCATGGCATTTGTAGGTGGCTTGGTTACGGTGGATGCCGGTGTTTACAAAAAGATATTAGGTCTTTTACTAATCATCCCCATTCTTCGGTTTTTATTGTTCGCAAATCTGAAACCGTCAGAAATAAAACCCTCAAATATTTTATTGTCCCTGTTCATTGGTGCCTCTATCGGTTTTCTTTCCGGGTTGATTGGTATCGGTGGTGGCATTATTTTATCGCCTGTCCTGCTACTTTTAAAATGGTCGGACATGAAGCGAACAGCTGGTATCAGCGCCTTGTTCATTTTCGTAAATTCTATAGCAGGTCTGGCCGGGCAACTGACTAAAGGCATTCAATTCAGTCCCGACATGTATTGGTATGTAGCCATTGCATTTACCGGTGGAATATTCGGTGCCTGGTTCGGCTCCTTGCGCTTTAAACCAACCATACTTAAATATGTACTTGCTTCGGTTTTAGCGGTGGCGGCTTATAAATTATTGTTCACTCATGCCTGATGTTGCGCTAATGCTGTAGGCAGGCCATCCAGGCTTACCAGGTTTTTTTCCTGCTTGTATTCTTCCAACCCCTGCGGACCTTTCTTACTGGCCCATTCATGTGAATGTTCCCTTTCACCAGAATACTCATAATAGGGAACAGCAAAGCCGCAGGATGTTTGCACTTTATGTATTTCGGCTATAATGATTTGCCGGGTGGATGGTAACAAAACAAAATGAGAAGCGAGTGCTGTCCATTCCGGATCGGCAGGTAAAACCGTTCGACCCTTACCATAAAGCCTTAAAATATTAGGCGGACCATCAAATGCACAAAACATAAAAGTGATTCTCCCGTTCTCAAGTATATGCGCCGATGTTTCATTACCGCTTCCTGTTATATCCATATAAGCCACTTTGGAGGATGACAATATTCTAAAACTATCCAATCCTTTTGGTGAAAGATTAATGTGGCCTTTACCATTTAATGGAGCCGTGCTCACGAAAAACATGTGTTGCGATTTAATAAACTCTTTATGATGGTCTGCAATGGAGTTATGAAACTTTCCCATAAAATAAATATTGAAACAAAGATAATTTTAAATAAAATAGTTCATCAGGATACTCCTTTTTGAAGTATTATTTCCCCTGATAAATTTGAGTTCAAAATTCAATGAAATGGTATAATTTCATTGCAATACTATTCTTATGCTTACAAGAAGGGAACTTATTAAACAATCTGCCTGGCTGGCAGCATTGTCAGGACTTTCTTTATCACCGGGCCCCGGCGGAATAAACAAAAAAAAGAGGTTCTATATTGGGGCTTGCGACTGGAGCCTGGGCAAAAGCAGTGATCCCGCTGCTTTTATACTGGCAAAGGAAATTGGATTGGATGGCATCATGGTTAACATGGGTTCAGAAAAAAACAACTTGCACCTCCGGGATAAAAATGTGCAGCAGCAATACATCGAAAAATCAAAGCAAACCGGAATAAAAATTTCAAGTATCGCAATTGGCGAACTCAACAATGTGCCCTACAAATCGGATCCACGAACCGAAGAATGGGTTTGGGATAGTATAGAAACAGCCAAAGCACTCCGGGCACCCGTTGTGCTACTTGCGTTTTTCCATAAAAACGATTTGCGCAATGATCCGGCAGGGAAAAAAGAAGTGATCAGTCGCTTAAAGAAGGTAGCCCCGCATGCCGAAAAGAACGGTATTATTTTAGGCATCGAATCTTATTTAAATGCTGACGAGCACCTCGAAATCATTGACCAGGTGGGTTCATCAAACATAAGGGTGTATTATGACTTTCGAAATACAGCTGATGCCGGACACGACTGCATAACTGAATTTAAAAAACTGGGTAAGGAAATGATTTGTGAACTGCATATGAAAGAAAATGGTTTTTTACTTGGCAAAGGATCATTGGACTGGGCCGCTATCGGAAAGGCAGTTTACGAAACGGGCTATTACGGTGATGGCTGGATGCAAATTGAAGGTTCAATACCTGAAGGTGCAAACACTGTCGAAAGCTACAAGCAAAATTTTAAGTACTTAAAAAGTATATTCTCAAAGCGACCTTCATAACATTATTGATGATAAAGCAATTTATATTTCCTGTTATTATTCTGGCTATAGCATTTATATTTTCTCCGGGTTGCCAGCCATCCTCTCCCAAAAATGAAAGCGGTCTTTACCTGCCTGATGACCTGGAAGCGACCCTGTGGGCGGAGTCTCCCCTGTTTTACAATCCAACCAATATTGATGTGGACAGCAAAGGAAGAATATGGGTAACAGAAGCAGTGAACTACAGAAATTATAACAACGACTCAACACAATTTCTTCATCATGAACAAGGTGACAGAGTCATGATATTAGAAGATACCGACCAGGATGGAAAAGCTGATAAATCCACGGTGTTTGTACAGGAAAGGGATCTGTTGTCGCCGGTAGGTATTGCCGTTATTGGGAATAAAGTCATTGTTTCCTGTTCTCCAAACCTGATCGTGTATACCGATGAAAACGGCGATGATATACCGGATAAAAAAGAAATTCTTTTAACTGGCTTTGGTGGAAAAGATCATGATCATTCCCTTCATTCAGTTACAGCAGGACCCGATGGCAATTGGTATTTTAATGCCGGGAATGCGGGTCCGCATATGGTAACAGATAAAGCTGGCTGGACTTTACGCTCCGGAAGTTTATATACCGGAGGCTCCCCTTACAATAATAAAAATGAAGGCAGTCTTAAAAGTGATGATGGAAGAGTTTGGGTAGGTGGACTTGCATTGCGTATGAAACCGGATGGCAGCGCATTGACTGTATTAGGTCATAATTTTCGCAACTCCTATGAAGTGGTTACAGATTCGTATGGAAATCTATGGCAAAATGATAATGATGACCAGGTGGTAACCTGCCGCACTTCATGGTTAATGGAGGGAGGCAATGCCGGATATTTCAGCACAGATGGCACCCGCTACTGGCAGGCAGATCAGCGACCGGGACAAGATATTTTCGCAGCCCACTGGCACCAGGATGATCCGGGCGTTATGCCAGCTGGTGACCGCTCAGGCGCCGGCTCCCCCACCGGTATTGTGATGAATGAAAGTGATGCATTAGGAAAAGATTATAGAGGAATGTTATTAAGTGCCGATGCTGGAAGAAATGTGATCTTTGGTTACCACCCGCAAATCAAACAATCAGGTTATGATTTAGGTAAAAGGAAAAATTTCATTACATCATTGCCAGATGATAACGAAGGATATGTATGGAACGATACGGCACAGAATAAACTAAAAGAAAAATGGTTTCGGCCTTCTGATATTGCGATCGGTACGGATGGAGCTATTTATATTGCTGATTGGTATGATCCTGTGGTTGGTGGTCATCAAACCAGGGACAGTGTTGGCTATGGCAGAATATACCGCATTGCTCCAAAGAATAAAAAGCTTGTCAATCCAAAAATAGATCTGGCCACCGTGGAAGGACAATTAAATGCACTCCGGAGTCCGGCTGTCAATGTTCGCAACCTGGCTTTTGAAAAATTGAAACAACAAGGGGCTCCTGCATTGGCACAGGTGAAAACTTTATTGCAGGATGAAAATCCTTTTATACAGGCAAGGGCTATATGGCTGTTATCGCAAATGGGAGAAGAAGGGAAAAAAATAGTTGAAAATTTAATTACTGCTCCGGATGAAAAGATACGTATTACCGCCTTTCGGGCCTTGCGCCATCTGGCAGGCGATATTTTACCCTATGCCAAAATATTATCAGAGGATACTTCTTCTTTTGTTCGCAGGGAAGTAGCTATTGCATTACGGGATACTGCCTTTGCAAAGAAAAAAGAAATCATGCTATCGCTTGCCGCCCGTTATGATGGAAATGACCGCTGGTATCTTGAAACGCTTGGAGCGGCAATGGATGCCGATGCAGCTTTATGGTACAATGAATTAAAAATCTTATTCACCGAAAAAAAGAATGCGGGACAGGATACATGGAAAAAACAAATGAGTGATTTTGCCTGGAGACTTCACCCGGTAAATGCGATAAATGACATAGCTGAAAGGGCAATGGATACTTTATTACCTGCTGCTGAAAGAAATAAAATGATCACAGCCCTTGCATTTATCAATGATAAAAAGGCTGCCGGTTATATGCTTGCCGCTGCTAAATCAAATAAGCCGGATATAAAAGAGCAGGCATTGTATTGGCTTTCCTTCCGTCAAAGTAATGATTGGTTTCATTTGCTTGATTGGTCAAAGATTGACCTGAATACAGCTTATGAAAGAAAGCTTGCTGCCATGAAAGTTAAAAAGCAAATCATACTGGACGACCGGCAGTCGCAGGATGAACGCAAGAGGCGCACAATTGAAATGGCAAAGGATTCGCTGGGCGGACAATTACTGATCGGCCTGTTATCCGAAAAAAAATTACCTTCTTTCCTGTTACCGGTTATACAGGAACATATTTTCAATAACCCTGATATAGCCATCCGGGTGCAGGCAGGCAACTATTTCGCAAGTGAGGATAACAATAAAATATTTTCAATGGATGCAATAACCCGCATAACAGGAAATGCAGTGGAAGGCAGACCAGTGTTTATAAAAAATTGCAGTGCCTGTCACCGCATGGGAAAAACGGGAAATGATATCGGTCCCGATCTTACTTACATTGGAAAAAAATTAGGCAAAACGGAATTGCTTGACGCCATTATTAATCCAAACGCCGCCATTGTATTTGGTTATGAACCCTGGTTGCTGAATACGAAAAATGGAACATCTGTTTTTGGATTTCTTTTGTCTGAGAATAAGGACAATGTGGTTGTAAAAGATATTGCGGGGAAAAAACATGTGATTGCCCAATCAACGATAAGCACAAAAAAGAAACTGGAAAAAGCCCTGATGCCAGATGCATCTGCCATGAATTTATCAGAAAAAAACCTGGCAGATATCACTGCTTTTTTATTATCGGTACAGGAATAAGAACTTACTAAACTAAATTTGTGCTATTATGCCTGTACGAATTAAAATATTTGGCCAGCTTACCGAGATTCTTGAAAGCAAGGAGTTGATTCTATCGGGTGTTGCTGATACAAATGCTCTTGTGAGCGAATTAAATAAAAATTATCCTGCCATGGCCGGAGCCAAATATATTATGGCTGTAAATAAACAAACCATTACAGCTAATACAGAATTAAATGAAGACAGCATTGTTGCCCTGTTACCTCCTTTTTCCGGTGGATAAAAATGGAAGATAAAATTTCATATGAAAGATACCAGCGTCAGATTATATTAAATGAATTTGGCGAAGCGGGCCAGGAAAAATTGTTTCATGCAAAAGTATTGGTGATTGGCGCCGGAGGCCTTGGCTGCCCGGTTCTTCAATACCTTACTGCCGCCGGTGTGGGTACTTTAGGAATCGTGGATGATGATACAGTAGCTCTTACTAATCTTCACCGCCAACCATTATATACTGTCCTTGATATCGGCCAATCAAAAGCAGAACGGGCAGCTCATGTTTTACAGCAATTGAATCCTGAAATTAATATCACGCCCTATCATCAGCGACTCACTGTTGATAATGCCCTGGAGATTATCCGGTCATTTGATATTGTTGTGGACGGCACGGATAATTTTTCAACCCGTTACCTGATCAATGATGCCTGTGTGTTATTAAAAAAACCATTAGTGTACGGAGCCATTTCGCAGTTTGAAGGGCAGCTGACGATATTTCATCCGCAGCCAAATAAAGAGAATACATCCGGCGTCAATTACCGCGATTTATTTCCAAATCCTCCAAAAGAGGATGAAGTGCTTAATTGTGCTGAAGCCGGCGTATTAGGTGTGTTGCCCGGAATAATTGGAACCATGATGGCCAATGAAACGATCAAATTGATCACTGGAATCGGAGAACCATTGATCAACCGGCTCTTAACTTATAATGCTTTAAATAACCAGGTTTATGAATTGGAACTTGCTGCCAGGGAATCAACACAGATACTGATACCTGCAAGCGAAACCCTGTTTAAGCAAATGGACTATGAATGGCTCTGTGCTTCTTCACCATCCCTGATGGAAATTGATCCGGAAGCATTTGATGAACTATGGAGAAAAAATTCTATAGATATCATTGATGTGAGAGAGCCTCATGAATTACCGGCAATACATGAATTTGATCACCTGAAAATTCCTTTACAACAATTGGGAAAATCCATCCCGGATCTGAATTCGGATACCATCGTTGTTTTTTGCCAGTCCGGCAACCGGAGCAAACAGGCTGCTACTCTTCTATCCGGTATCTTTGGAACCAACAAAAAAATTTACAGCCTGAAAGGCGGTATCGTCAATTGGAAAAAGCGACAACCTGTTCAACCAACATGAAAGAAAGAAAACCAAAAAATATTTTTATTCAAGGGCCAGTTGCTGCTTCCTTTATAGCAGAGAGCATTCAAAAGCACAGCACGCAAACAGGTATTGGCGGACACAGTATTTTCCTTGGCCAGGTAAGGGCCGACGAGATAAACGAAAAAAGAGTGGCTGCTATTGAATACACAACCTATGAAGAAATGGCGCTGGAAAAAATGCATGCCATCAGGGAAGATATTTTTTTGAAATTTGAACTGACCTGCATGCATGTTTATCACTCATTGGGAAACGTAGCTGCGGGAGAAATATCTCTTTTTGTCTTTACTTCATCAGCTCATCGGGAAGCGGCCATTAATGCCTGCGAAGAAACAGTGGAAAGAATCAAGGCGGAATTGCCGGTGTGGGGTAAAGAAATATTTGAAGATGAAACGCATCAATGGAAACAGAACAAGTAATAAAAACTTATTCTGATTAAAATTTAATTGATGATCCTGCCTTTATTCAATTGAAAGTGGTCATAAAGAAACAAGGTCTATGGTTAATATAACACATAAAGTAAGTACGCTGCGGCAGGCCATTGCTTCTGCTATTATAATTGTTTCAAAACAGGAAACCATTGATGCTGTAAAAAATAAACAGGTTCCCAAAGGTGATGTGTTTGAATTTTCGAGGGCCGCAGGATTACTTGCCATCAAAAAAACAAGCGACGTAATCCCTGACTGTCATCCCCTGCCGGTAGAATTTGCATCCATCAAACATGAGTTGGATGAATTAAAGATCATCATTACAGTTGAGGTGCACTGTATTTATAAAACGGGTGTTGAAGTGGAAGCCATGCATGGAGCGGCTATTACCGCCTTAACGATTTATGATATGCTGAAACCTTTAGATAAAGGGGTGGAAATAGCAACGATCCGGTTAGAAAATAAAAAAGGAGGAAAAACAGATTTTAAAGACCGGGAAATAAAAGAACTAAAAACCGCTGTGGTCGTATGTTCCGATGGAGTATTTCATAATAAGAAAAAAGACAGCAGCGGACAAATGATCATCCAAAAATTGTCAAAGCAAAGTATAACTACAGATACATATGAGATCATACCTGATGAGTTTGATCTGATTCAGGAAAAAGTAAAAGCCTTATGCAGGGAAGATTATAATCTTATCCTGCTCACCGGTGGTACGGGTCTTTCTCCAAGAGATGTAACGCCGGAAGCCATCAGGCCATTGATAGATCGGGAAATTCCCGGTATCATGGAAGCTGCAAGAAATTACGGCCAGCAAAGAACGCCTTATGCTATGTTGTCAAGAGGCATTGCAGGATTTATAAAAAATACTCTGGTAATTACATTGCCGGGTTCTACCCGTGGTGTGGAGGAAACAATGGATGCTTTATTTCCCTACCTGCTCCACGTATTCCGTGTGGCGGAAGGATTGAGGCATGATTAAAATGAAAATTTACGACTGATCAAGCGGAAAGTGTATCAACACTTTAGTTTTCAATTAAATTAATCACGACACACATTTCTTCACTTTCACAATAACCAGCTTCGAAGTAGGTGTATTACTTTTTTCCGCTACGCTACTAATAGGCACCAACACATTTGTTTCGGGAAAATAAGTTGCCGTGCATGTTTCAGGAATGGGATAAGGAATAACGAGAAATTTTCTTGCTACTCTTTCTACCCCATCATCATGGTTATAAATATCCACCACATCTTCTTTTTGCAAACCTCTTTTGTTCATGTCCAGCTGGTTCATAAAAATAATTCTGCGCTCATTATAAATGCCGCGATAGCGATCATTAAGTCCGTAGATAGTGGTGTTGAACTGGTCGTTACTGCGGATGGTCATCATCATCAATTCATCAGCAGCAAGAGAAATGATAGAACGTTGCGTTACTGTAAACTTTGCTTTCGTAGTATCCGTATCAAAAGTTCCCTCCCGGTTACAATTGGGCAAATAAAATCCACCAGGTATTCTGACCCGCTCATTATATTTTTCAAATCCGGGAATCGTGCGTTCAATATCATTCCGGATATGATCATAATGTTCCTGGTACTGATCCCAGTTTACTTTACTTTCTTTTAAAGTAGCTTTTGCCATCCTGCACACAATTTCAGGTTCGCTAAGCAGATTGCGGGATATGGGTTCCAGTACACCTTTGGACAATTGCACCACACTCATCGAATTTTCGCAGGAGACAAATTGTTCTTCGCCATTCATCATATCGCGGTCACTTCTTCCCAGGCAGGGCAGGATCAGTGCCTCTGCACCATGAACCAAATGACTTCGGTTGAGCTTGGTGGAGACATGAACCGTGAGTTTACATTTTCGCAATGCTTCCGCTGTAAACTGCGTATCGGGTGTTGCAGAAAGGAAATTGCCGCCCATTGCAATAAACACTTTCGCATTTCCCTGGTGCATGGCTTTTATGGATTCCACTACATCATACCCATTCATGGCGGGTGGCGTGAAATGAAAATTCTCCTCCAGTGAATTTAATAATGCCTTGGGAGGTTTTTCATAAATACCCATTGTACGGTCGCCCTGCACATTGCTATGTCCGCGAACGGGACAAGTGCCGGCGCCTGGCTTTCCAATGCTGCCTTTCAGTAATAATAGATTTACGATTTCCTTAATCGTATCCACCGCATTCTTATGTTGTGTAAGACCCATGGCCCAACAGGCAATGATTCTTTTCTTATCCTTTAAAACAGCAGCGGTTTCTTTTATCTGCACCGGATTAATCCCGCAGGCATTTGCAAGATCATCCAGGTTCTGTTTTTTCAAATGGGCCGCATACGCTTCATATCCTTCGGTTTTATCTTTTATAAAATCCAGGTCAAATACATTGCCGGGAAGGGATTGTTCTTGCTCTAATAACAGCAAGGCAATGGCTTGCAGCAGCGCCATATCGCCATTTATTTTTATGGGTAAAAAAATATCAGTGAGTGTCGTGCTTACACCCAACATTCCTTTTAGTTGTTGCGGATTGCTAAATCCCATCAGCCCCGTTTCGGGTAATGGATTGATGGATATGATCACAGCTCCATTAGCTTTTGCTTTTTGTAATGCCGTCAGCATCCGGGGATGATTGGTTCCGGGATTTTGTCCCAGTATGATGATGACCTCAGCCTGGTAAAAATCATCCAGCTTTACAGAACCTTTACCAATACCAAGTGATTCTCCAAGGGCTACGCCGCTACTTTCATGACACATATTGCTGCAATCAGGAAGATTGTTAGTGCCATATTCACGAACAAATAATTGATAAAGAAAAGCCGCTTCATTACTCGTTCTTCCGGATGTATAAAATATGGCTTCATCCGGTGAAGCAAGTCCGTTCAATGTAGTTGCTATTTTTTGAAAGGCGTCCTCCCATGGTATGGGTTGGTAATGTGAACCATTTTCCGGCAAATACATGGGTTGTGCTATCCGGCCTTTCCGCCCGATCTCATAATCACTTAAAGCTGCTAATTCCTTAACTGAATGCAGGGCAAAAAAATCCGTTTCCAGTTTTTTCGCAGTGGCCTCTTCAGCAATCGCTTTTGCGCCGTTCTCACAATATTCTGTGTTTGTATTTCGATCGTCATCGGGATCGGGCCATGCACAGCCGGGACAATCAAATCCATCTTTCTGATTTAATTTTTTTAATGCTTTCCACCCACGGATTAAACCTGCTTCTCCCATTACATGGCGAAGGCCTGATATCACGGCGGGAATACCGGCAGCCGTTTTTTTTACAGGGCCGGTTTTTAAACCCGTAAATCGTTCCGGATTTTCAGCATCATTTTTTTCTGGTTGTTTGTTACTCATTGTACAATTTAAATATCACCCATTGATAATAATTGCAGAACCGGATAATCGACACATCTTTCCTGTTATCTTTTTCTCTCGATTCACTTAATCAGGATTTCGAATTCACATTATAATTCGTTGCTCTCCGGTATAAATATTAAATCGCTCATCACGCAAAAAACCGATCAGCGTTATATTACATTCCCTGGCCAATTCCACCGCCAGGCTGGAAGGCGCACCCACAGCCGTGATCACTTTTATGCCAGCCATGCAGGCCTTCTGAACTAATTCAAAACTGGCCCTTCCGCTCAATAATAAAATAGTTTGGTTTAAAGGCAATTCATTTTTTAATAATGCAGCGCCAATCAATTTGTCCAATGCATTGTGGCGGCCCACGTCTTCGCGGAGCATGATCAGATTTCCTTCCAGGTCAAATATCGCCGAGGCATGTAAGCCACCGGTACTATCAAACAGGGTTTGTTGTTTTCTTAAGCGGTCATGTATATGATAAAACAACCCGGCCTTTAAACAAATGGTATCGGCTTCCTTATTATAAACCGATATTGTTTTGATGGCATCAATACTTGTTTTGCCGCATACTCCACAGCTGGAAGTAGTATAAAAATTCCGATCCAGTTTTTTAAGGTTCAGGCTTACATACTCCTGCAGTCCTATTACTATTTTGTTTCCTTCCAGAACATCCTTCTCCACCAAACTAATTTCCTGGCTATGGTTGATCAATCCTTCGGTAAATAAAAAACCGGTTGCCAGTTCATCATCGTGGCCCGGGGTACGCATAGTAACGGAAACAGATCTTTTTATCCTGTTCGCCAGTGGCCCGGTTACCAACTGAATTTCCAGGGGCTCTTCAACAGCCAGCAAATCATTTTGGTCGTTGACCAGGTTGTTTGCAAATTTTCTTATTTGTACAGTGGTAATAAAGGAATAACTCATTTTTTTAAATTAAAAGTTCAGAAGGAATCTTGCTGGTGATAATATAAAATAAAGTTAGCGATAAAACTAGCCTGCATGATCGGGAAGAGGAATTGCCCATTTTTGAAACAATAATAAATTGCAGGAGAATTGGATGCCTGATCTACGCAGGAATAGTATTACATTTTCCTTCTATGCTGATTTGAAAGCAAAATAAAGGACGATTGTCAGTCTTTTATTTGGTTATTTACCGGAGATAAATAAAGGCGAAAATTATTATATAGCTGGTAACAAGGCCAAAAAATTGAAGCAAAAAAAACCTTATCAAATACTTCCAATTGAATGACATTTTCCTTCTAAAGTTTAGTCCGGGTAATAAAGCGAAAATTGAAAAAACCATACATACGATCACGCCATATGAAATTTGCCTAAACACAGCCTGTTGTTCCGTGATTATTTCTGCACCTTCGCCATTATTGTTAGATGCCCCCAGAAAAACTAAACCCAAAAAGAACAAGGCAGATATGTTTATTAATACCAACAATATCCAATAAATATATTTTTCTTTCAT
>JBPPMM010000164.1:0-4745 GCA_051306075.1 Chitinophagaceae bacterium | reverse complement strand
GTACAAGCCAGTTAAGCAAAAATCTGCTTATTAAACGGCATTACCGCTTATGTATTTGGTATTAGGTATAATTTTTTTTATGCCCGTGCCGGTTTGATAAAAATATACGTCCTTACCTGTATAAATAAGGGGACATAGAAGCAAAAAACCATTTAGAATCTTCCGCAAAACAGGATATAATTTCGCGGATTAATAAATTGTCGCCAGAGACGCAACGGAATTGGGGCAAAATGGAAGCAGCACAAATGCTGGTGCATTGCCAGATACCCCTGGGTGTTGCTTAGGAAAGTACAAAATAAATAGAAGTTTTCTTTTAAAATGATAGGACACTTTATAAAAAGACTTTATTCGATGACAGGCCTTGTAAACAAAAATTGCCAACAGATAAGTCATTCCGAATTTCAGGAACAAAAGAATTTGAAAAGAAGAGAGAACCTTATACAAATGATACATTCATTTTCAGAGGATACCATTCCTGATATCCCGCATCCTTTCTTTGGATAATTAACGAATAAGGAATGGAGCAAGGGATCTTGGAAGCATCCTGATTATCATTTGCAGCAATTTGGAGTATAATATCATCTATCAACTCTTTTATCACTTTAAAAATTAAATCCCACACTTACCGCACCTGATGGCTGAATATATCCATTGGCAACGAGGGGGGTAAATCCGGCCCGCCATGAAAACCCACCATTCATTGGTTGTTTCCTGTACATAAATGAAAAACTGCCAAATATTTTTGATTTTCTTTCATCATAGAAATTCATAATGTCCAGTTTCCTTCCGGCATAGGTGAAGCCTGCTCCTGCTTCAAACGTATGCGGTGAATCAAATTTTCCAAAAATATAATTGAGCTGGACAGGCACTGTTATTACAGAGGCGGGATTATATTCATAATTGCCGTTTACAATTTTACTTTCATCAGCCGTCACAAAACCAACTCCGGCCCTGAATCCAAATCCTAAAGTGGAAGGCCTAAACCGGCGGTCGATATTCGCAGAAAATAAAATACCGGGCCCTCCTAATTCTGCATAGAAACTGGTTTGTCCGGGGGTTTTTGAAATATTATTTTTTTGTTCCTGGGAAAAAGAAGTGAGAGAATAAAAACAAAGAAATGTGAAAATGGATAAAATCTTTGGCATAAAAATTTTGATTAATAAGTTTAATTATAAATTCCTTGAGACAAGGCCTGGTAAAGCAACGTTGCCTGAAAGAAAAGTTAATTCAGGCAAGTTGCCTTAATAATGTTCCTGGAACTTATTACATCAAAATTTCTTTTACTCCTCTTTTAAGTCATATAAAAAACTCACGACATCCCTTACTTGTTTTTTTGAAAGTATATTTTTCATATCCGGCATGCTGGATAAAGCATTGGTTCGTTTTGAGATCTGATCTTTGAGTATTACATCATTTTGCTTATCCCCTTTCATTACCAGGCTTTTGTTATTTTCTTCTACTAAAATACCAGAAACTGTTTTTCCATTTTTGAGTTCAAGAGTAATAACACCAAAACCTGGAGCTATCCGGGCACTTGGATCAATCAGAGATTCAAGTATCTGCTGACGCGATAATCTTTTGCCTACCCCGTTTAACCGGGGACCTGCACTGCCTCCCATATCATCATATGCATGGCAACGAATACACTGTGCCGATTCATTTCTGAAAAAAATTCTTCTTCCCCGGTCCGCATCTCCGCCAAACAAACTTCCGGCGTATGCTGCAGCTACTACGCCTGGAGATAATTCCGCACTTATTTTTTTGTACTGGTCTATTAATTCCGGCGACCTTGTACTATCAATTGCTTCCGCCAGCTCCAGGTGGATTTCCGGGGACAATATTCCTTCGGCCATTTGTTTAAGTAACCCGTTGAAAACTCCGGCAGAAAATTGAACAGGTAACTTACCCAGCGTTAAAAGGGATGCTTGTTTTTCTTCCGTGGTTTTTGTTCTGATTACGTCGGACAATAAGGAAACCATCAGGTCTTTAGGAATATCCATATTCCCTATCAGATCAATTCCAGCTACCCGAACCATTTTGTCTTTATCAGAAAGTGCCAGTTTGATAGCTTCACCTATTTTTTGATCATTCATCGATGCCAGTGCTTTCAGAGCCTCCACTCGTACGGAAGCCTCCTTGTCATTTTTCAGGAGTTCCAGCAACGAAGCAGTACCCTCCGCGATGTTAAGTTTATTGATTGCTTTCACCGCACTTATTCTTACATCTACTTCCTTACTTTTTAATAAGCGGATCATTGCATCAGCTGATTTATTTTTTACAATTGCAGCGTCTCTTTGTATTACACCCCTGTATCTTCCGTCAACTCTGTCAACCACGGAGGGTTTTGCCCAGGTGCTGAGAGCATCAATTGCTTCTGCCCTCATTTTGGCAGGGCTGCTTTCTTTCAGGGAATAATTGATCAGATTTTGTAAAGCTTCATCTGTTCCTACCCTAAGATTTGCATTAATAGAACGTCTCACCAATGCTTCATTTAAAAAATTTGTGGTGGTTAATAAATTGCCCAGTGCAGGCAGAGCATCTTTTATTGACAGATCATCATTGATAGCACGTGCTGCTTCAGTAACCACAAATTCATCCGTGTCATTCAAAAACCTTGCGACGCCCGGATGACTCATTCTTCTGAGTGCAACTACGGCTGCTATCCGCACTGCCCGGGAGGAATTATTTGCTAAGGAAATTACAGGTTCCGCCTTCCCGATTCTTGACAGGGCAAGACTGCAGGCATGGCGTATATAGGCATCCTCATCATTGTTATTTTTTAATAATTCAATAATGGGATTGATAGCAGGCTCATACATTATTCTTCCTAATGCTTCCGCGGCAAAGAAACGGGCACGGATAAAAGTATCCTTCAATAAAGGAATCAACTGGTCACCAGCTTCCTTATATTTTATATCACCTATCCATTTTGCAGCCTGGGCCCTTATCTCAGGATCTTTATCCTGTAATAAAGGCAATAAACTCTTTGCATATTTCTTATCCTGGCGGGCCAGCTGGCTGATTCCCCAAATACCATGAACTCTTGCTAACTGATTAGTTGTTTGACCGAGTGCCTTTTGAAACTCAGCATTACCATTAGCACCTCTTTTCGCCAGCTCAAATTGTGCTTTCATTCTCACACGCATATCAGCATTCCTCAAAATATTTCCCAGTTCATTATCCTTTTTTTTATTAAAATCAGCTGATAATAAAACTTGCGTTTGCTTACGTTCTTCCCATGAGGCACCGTTTTTATCATCCATCTTCCATATGCGGCCAAAACTTCTTGTATCCCAGCCATCAATCCAATCCGCCACATACAATGCTCCATCCGGACCAAAATCAAGGCCGGTTGGCAAAATGCCACCCAGAACTTTTTTATGTTCACCTAATTCAAAGCTTGCTCCTTTGGGATTTAATTTAAAACTATGCACTCCTGATCTGGCAGGATTGCCTACAAACTCTGCTATGAAAAAAGTGTTCTTATACTTTGGGCTTAGTGCAGTTCCGGGATTGTACACCATCCCGGTAGGACCGTTTACAAAATTTATTATACAGGGAGTAATATAGGCCGGTTGTCCATCCCACCTGGGCGTATACATTTTTTCCTCCATCCACACTTTGTATGTGTTATTATCAGGATCCCTGTATTTACCATATTGCCAGTTACTTCTCCAGCCAATATCAGCGCCATTTACTACATATACCAGTCTTTCGTTTTCACCGGGATGATCGCCATCATTGTCTTCGCTGATAAGGTTAGCATATTCATCAAAAACAAACTCGTGGGTATTACGATTGCCGGATGCAAATACTTCAAAGTCGCTGCCATCAGGATTACTTCTTACAATAACACCGCTATTGGGATATTCCCATTTTTTTCCGGTTTGATCTGTACCGTTAAAGCCAATGTCCCCAATCTGCCAGTAAATTCTGCCATCGGGGCCCATTTCCACTCCTGACATACCATGGCCACTGAATCCGATATGGATTCCGTATCCATGTGAAATAGAAGTTTTTTCATCTTGTATTCCATCGCCGTTTTTATCTTTCATACGCCACAGGTCAGGACCTATAGCCACAAAAAGATCGTCACCATTTTTTAATAGCCCGCCGGCTACATCAGTTACTTCATCATGAAAATCATCTACGATCAATTGTGTTTCATCAGCTACGCCATCACCATTCCTGTCATTTAGCCGATAAACATTATCCTTTTCTACGGTCATGTCTCTCCAGTCGTGTGAGCTATCACCATTAACATCTTTCAACCATGAGTTATTTTTACTGTTTTCAGGAGATAACACTTTGTGCAAAAATGCCCGTTTATCTTCGATGGTTTGTAATTGAATAGAAGGTATCTCCCAATCCTGGTGTCCACGAATATCAAATTCTGAATTCTTTTGCCTGTTCGTAGTTGTGTAATACAAGTTACCCTCATCATCAATATCAATAGCAATGGGAGAGACAACAAGTGAATCTATACCCCATAAACTCAGGCTTAGGTTATCTGCCAGTTCAGGCTTAATCGTGGAAGAAATGGAAGCTGCCATCTGAGCTGCCCTTGCTGGGTCTATTTGAATTATTTTCTTGCCAGCAGATTCCTCTTTGCATGAAGGGAAAAATGCAGCAACCATTAAAACTGCAATGACGATAGGGTTTTGAATATTTTTTAAGGCAATCTTCATTTTTTTCATAACAGATATTTGATGAAACGTAATTAAATTAAGGTATTACATCATTTC
>JBPPMM010000156.1:0-5790 GCA_051306075.1 Chitinophagaceae bacterium | reverse complement strand
TAGGCACCTCATTATGCGATATAATTTTATTGTACCAGTCAGCAATGTACAAACAGCCATCGGGGCCAAACTCCATATTTACAGGCCGAAACCAGTCATCTTTCGAGGTCAGAAAATCAGGTAAATGTTTGGCTTCTACAGTTCCGTCTTCCTTCCTTATTACCTTAACGGCATTGATAGTACTTGTGATAGGATTCGCCAGAAAGGCTACATCCTGCCATTCCTCCGGAAATGATCCAGATCGATCCTCCCTGAATGCCAGGGAAGAAAGCCCTGTTCCTCCAACCCTAAAATCATGCAACTCCGGCAACCATGGTTGATAGGACCTAATCTTTTCTCCACCGATACCCGGCAATGATGTTCCTTTTTCCAGAGGAACCACAGAATACCCAAGGTCATTAGCCTCGGTGGCGTACCACTGCCCGTTGGCGCGTAATTGAAATCCCCATATATTGTTCAGCCCTGCATTTACCAATTCTATTTTTTTCGCATCCAGGGAAAATCGGGCTATTTTGCTATAGTTCATGGTGAGTTCGGCACTGCTTTTAAGGGAACTAACTACACCTTTATTTAGCGCTCCGTGGCTGAAGTGAATCCAGTCACCCGGGCCTCTAACCAACTGATGGGCCATTGTATGGGTATCTGTAAATCCGAACCCTGTTAGCAGGGATTCCCGGTGATCTGCCTGTCCGTCACGGTCAGAATCTTCCAAATACAACATTTCGGATCCCTGGGCAACATAACAACCTTCTTTGTATGGTAGAATGCTTTGGGGGATGGCTAAACCATCTGCCCACACTTTTGTTTTTGGCGCCCCGGAATTGTATAAATTCGAAATAATCAGAATTTTATCTTCTCCTTTTGTTCTGCCTTGATACAAGTCTAATACCCTCTTAAAGTTCGGATCAGATTTCTGAGCTTCAGAATCATTCATTAACCTTTGAAGATCC
Organism: Chitinophagaceae bacterium; assembly: GCA_051306075.1. Taxonomy (GTDB): domain Bacteria; phylum Bacteroidota; class Bacteroidia; order Chitinophagales; family Chitinophagaceae; genus Terrimonas_B. Next base: position 4,840 of record JBPPMM010000156.1, on the reverse strand, counting down.
TGCCACTGTATATCTTTTATTGGATCTAGCGGGTACATAACCGCAGTTTGTGTCCAGAGCCGTCCCGCATCGTCAAACGTTAAATCAATCGGATTCATAATCCCATCTGCTTCACTTGCAACCAGTTCCACTACGAAACCTTCAGGCACTGTAAAACCAGCTAGTTCTTCTTCTGGGGATAATACCTTTGTACGTGTTGATTGTGTGATTTTGTCCAAAGCAATACCATACGATAACTTTCCATCATTACCCCCTTCTTTTTTTGAATCACATGAGATAGATAAGGCGACGAAAATACTGATAATTAGGAATGTACTATATCTATATCTGGAATTCATTATTTTCATTTCCTTTAATAATTAACTACTTGATTAAAGAGGTGTTATGGTAACATTTTTAACCTCGATCCGTGCGTTGCCCCCGCTATGCAATTGGATACCAAAAACACCTTCGTCAGGGATTGAAGCATCCTTTTCAATGTATTCGCAAGACTTGATTCCGTTTATATAAAGTTCATGCTTATTGCCTTTACAGCGAATGATATAACTGTTCCACCCATCTTCATTGAGTAATAGTTCTATGGCTTCAAGATTCCCGCCAACCAGCTTTCCCCTTCTATGTTCATCGTAGATATCACCCCAGTACCCATTTCCTATATCGGCCTGATATCCAATAATTTTGTTGTCATCTATGGTTGAACGATATTGTATGCCGCTGTTAATCAATCCCAAATCGTGATTTCCACTCAACCTGAACAGGCAACTGAATTCAAAATCCTTATACGTCGCATTGGAAATTAAATAGGTATTTGACTCTACATTTGAAACCCCATTACCTCCTATTACCTGATTGCTGACTAAAGACCAGATTTGTGCATTATCCATGCTTAAGGGCTTCCATTGAGAAATATCAACTTCATATTCCTTTGGGGTCGTGTAGGTTTGTTGAGAATACACTATAGGAAAATTGACTATAAAACCAATAATCCATATTTTAAAGAGTGTTTTCAGAGATTTCATAGAGGAAGCTTTTTTTAGTTCACACACCAGGATAATTTCTCCATTAAAGGTTTAGATAAAGTTTTTAATGGTGCTATACAAATCTAGTTCACAGTATGACGGAAGTCTATCAATATTTCCACTAATACCAATACTTATTTTGCTTGGATTAATTGAAAACCAAATAATATTACAATAAGGGTATAGAATTCCACATCCTACAATCCATTCATTGAAATGGGATAGATGAATTATCAGTACTAATTTAACTCGGAACGAAAAGGAGTTCAATAGCCAACGATTAACAATGAATAAAACGTCGGTTATTTCAAAGTCCCGTTAAGCGAACGTTTTATGGCACAGCATCTCCGGCAGATTTAGTCAAGCCTTTCGGCCTCATTTTCGTAAATTGAAAATCCAGCTATCTGAGTAGCAAGCAATTCGTTTAATTCAAATAATATCAGCAATAAATCTATTTATAGCACAGGGTGTCTTTCAAGTGCGAAAACGGAAAAAATCCGCTCTTTTTGGTATCTTAATAGTAGCTAATAATAAAAAAAAGCCTGTGGAAGACTTTGTAGATATGTGACTGAAGACCCGAGTCCACTATACATTTTTTAATTTGATCATGACCCGGACTTTTCAATGGAGATTACCCTTATATATACCAAAATCAAAATTGCAGGAAGTTTAGTCCAACAAAAAACCAATATCAATAATAAATGCAGAAGAACATCGTAAATGAAGTTCGGACATTCGGCACCGCCCCGGTTTTTTTTACCGCTATAGCCACAATTTTAGGGGCTATCCTGTTTCTTCGATTTGGCTTTGCTGTAGGGCAGGTAGGATTTTTGGGAGCTATTGCCATTATTCTAATTGGCCATGCGGTCACTATTCCTACGGCGATGGCCATTGCGGAAATTGCCACCAACCAAAAAGTGGAAGGGGGAGGGGAGTATTATATTATTTCTCGCTCTTTTGGACTGGTTATAGGCTCTACAATTGGCATTGCCTTATATTTCTCACAGGCTATAAGCGTAGCTTTTTATGTGATGGCCTTTTCGGAAGCGTTCAGCTTATTTTTTGATTGGTTGATCGCTATCCTGTCCATGCCGGACTGGCTCGAATGGTTGTTAAGGCAGAAACAGACCATCGGCATCCCCGGTCTGCTACTGCTTACCTATGTAATGCTGACCAAAGGAGTGGACTTTGGCGTTAAGCTTCTCTATTCCGTCGTGACTGTTCTTGCCATTTCGCTATTTGCATTCTTTATAGGAACGACCGAATATAGCAAGACTCATGATTTTGATCCTTTCGTAACCTTGGCTGATGAGATAGCAAGGCCTAATACGATCAACGGGAACACTTCTAAACTGGAAAACGAAACAACTCATTTATCGGACAGTCTTTCGGCAGGGGATATATCTAAAAAGGATAAGCGGTCGGAAATTGACCAGTCTAGGGGAAATGGCATTGACAATAGTGACGGCCTTCCTCAGGCTATAAGTTTTTTCATTGTTTTTTCGATTATCTTTCCAGCGTTTACTGGAATGACCGCGGGCGTTGGATTGTCGGGCGACTTGAAGAATCCCGGTAAATCAATTCCGTTGGGTACGTTGGCAGGTACGCTCTGCGGGATGTTCATGTACATTTTAATTGCCTGGAAACTATCAGTATCTGCGCCGCCTCAGGAGTTGGCGGACACCTCACAAATGATAATGGCGGATATTGCCTGGCAGGGCTGGTGGATAATACCTTTGGGTCTGGCTGCAGCAACAATTTCTTCAGCTTTGGGCAGTATTATGGTTGCTCCCCGTACCCTGCAGGCTATTGCAAGGGACGGGATTTTCCCCACTCCAAAATTTAACAACTGGTTATCAAGGGGAAAGGGAAAGAAAGATGAACCGTACAACGCCTCTGTCATAACGATATTTATCGCTGGCCTATTTATTCTTATGGGAGCCATTGACAATGTGGCACAGATCATTTCCATGTTTTTTATGGTGACCTATGGGTCGCTTTGCCTGATTTCCTTTCTTAACCATTTTGCAGCTGACCCTTCTTACCGACCAAAATTTATATCCCGATGGTATGTGTCGTTGTTCGGTGCTTTGAGTTGCCTCGCCCTGATGTTTTTTATGAATGCTGCCTATGCACTATTGGCCATAGTTTTAATTTTTGTTTTGTTTGCATGGGTAATGTATTACAATCAGGAAAAAAGAAACCTGGCCGTCATATTTCAGGGAGTTATTTTTCAGCTAAGTCGACAGATGCATGTTTTTCTTCAAAAAACAGATAAAGAACAATCGCAAAGTTGGCGACCTTCGACCATAGCCATTTCGGAAGATAGTTTCAAAAGATTTTCCGCATTCCAGTTATTACGCTGGATAGCGCACCGCTATGGCTTTGGCACCTACATTCATTATATTATGGGCTATTTATCCAAAGAGACCAACCTGGAGGCTACCCGCTGTAAGAAACAGTTGATAGCAATGGCAGATGTCAGTGGAAGCAATGTTTTTATAGATACCTTAGTCTCCCCGTCCTTTACCTCTACCGTTGCGCAGATTATCCAGTTGCCTGGTATTGCGGGCAAGGAAAATAATCTTCTTCTGTTTGAGTATCACAAAAACCATCCCGACAACCTTCTGGACATAGTGGATAATCTGAGACTAATTAAAGCCGTTGACTTCGACCTTATTATTCTGGCCAGTTCGGAAAGGGGTTTTGGTTTAAGGAAACAGATTCACCTTTGGATTTCCCCTTATGACTTTCAAAATGCCAACCTTATGATCCTACTTGCCTATATTTTGTTGGGTCATCCAGATTGGAAAGAGGCCACTATCAATATTCACGCTATTTTCCCTGAAGAATCTATCGATGAGGAAAGGAAAAGGCTTTTACTTCTTATTCAAACTGGAAGACTACCCATTTCACCAAAAAACATCGAGTTTATTGCCCAAAAATCGGCCATGGATATCAAACATATAATCAACAAAAAATCAAAAGATGCGGATCTTACAATCATCGGATTTATTGAAAAGTCTGTTGAGCACTTGGGGACCAAGGCATTTGATGGTTATGACGACATTGGGAACGTACTTTTCGTAAATGCCGCAGCATCAAAGGAGATAAAATAAAAGTTCTTATCAAAGACCTAAATTCTTACACTTTTCCCATTTCTAAGCGTAACAACCAAGGTTTCCAATAGGCATTTTGTCATTAAATAACCAGCTGTTGAGTTTTCGTAGGAACCATTGACGAAACTGACCGATCTTTGTTTTATATAAAAGTCTGCTGTGATGGTTTGAACAATATGATCAGAAGGTTTTACTGACCTCCTATAGAGTGCTTTAGGCAAAAGATCTTATCGATAATTAAAACAGTGAAGAGGCGTATTTGAACTGCAAAACCACTTGTGATTCTCCAATTTGGCACAAATGCCAATGGTCTTATAGATTTAGTACATTGTCTTTGCAGAATCACAATTGTGCTCTTTGTGAAATGAAATGTACAGTTTGGATGTGTAGTATCAGGTGGATTTTGATTCTATTGGCAAAGAAAGCTATCCGTTTAAAATTTGTCCTGACATTGCAAAATGAGGCAAAACAATAACAACCAAACGATGACAGCCAGATTGATATTTCCGATTTCAGTATTAAAAATTTCCAGAATTCAATTAAACTTCTAAGTCTTTCCTTAAATTACAAGGAGAAAGAAAGGAGGGATCCCGTAAAATGGCTATAGCGTGAATTGCTTGGAAATTATACAGTCCTATAAATCGAATGTTTTTCGGGACCAATTATATCAAAGGCTTGTTGTAAATAATCCCACCTTAAAAT
>JBPPMM010000153.1:0-18013 GCA_051306075.1 Chitinophagaceae bacterium | reverse complement strand
CTTTTAAGTAACACCTGGAGATCGCTATAACAATAATTACAAAAAACTTCATCCCTTGTTGTTAAATAATTAAGGGCATCATAATTAATTAAGACGGTTTTTTGGTTATCCGTGACGATCAATATTGTATTATCACCCAGAACACCACGGTTATGGAAAAATGAAAAATTATTTTGTTTCATTTCCGGGCTTTCATCCGGCATAAACTTTCCACCATAATCCACCTGGTTTTTCAAATGAACAATAGTTTCTTCCAACGCCCCGTAAACTGTTTTTATATCTGCCGCTGATGAAAAATAGCCTGCGTCTTTGTATAGCTCAATTTGTGAAATAACTGCATTAACACATTCCGTATTCCATATTTCGGTTGATGGCACATTATTGTAGGCCCTGATCAACTGGTGGCTTAGCGCTGCAATTTCGTTTGGAACACAATCAATGGTAAACTTCTTTTTACTAAAGTCAGGGTGCTGAATAGTAGTTTTCATCCAAAAAAAATAACGAAAGGCAATTAAGGGCAGGTAATAAAAATTATGAAAGAGGGGTATATCCTTTGTACGGTAGATGATTTCTTTATGAATAAAACCGGCGATGTGATTTGTCTGGCTTATCAGGTCTTTCAGATACTGTTCATAATTATATTCCTGTGTATTCACCCGTACATTTTGAAAAAGCGTAGCCCCGCTTTGCACATTTAGTATATCATCTAAAGAAAGTTTATAATGGTTGCAAAGTTTCCGGGCTTCATCCAATACGATGGGTGTTTCTCCCCTGATTCGCCGGTAAGCGCTGTCACTGCTGATATGAAGAATTTCTGCAACAGAATCTACTACTGAAATATGCGGTGGCAAAAGTTCCTTTATCCTTTGGAAAAGAAATTCATGAGATTGATAATTTGACATCGCTACAATAGTTGGTGGCCTTTTTTGCAAAAACTGCAAATGCATTACAGTTAAGTTATATCATTTTAAGAGAAGAAGCAATCCCCCTTTGGTCATTAGACGCAATAATTGCAAATGAGGGAAACTCCACAGCAAAATTCAATTATATACCCGCTTTGTGGTATCCTAATTTGGTATCACAAAACAAACATCATGAAATGAGCCATCCCGACTTTGGCAATAACAACTGTGGTGAATATTTATGGCAAATTCCATTTAATAAACAACAATAAAAAATATACAAATGAAACCGATAATCACCAACCAGGAAATTCTGCTCTTTACCAGCACGCAATTTTCCGACCGGGAACTCTGTGGTCCGGCTGATGAAAATAAAAGGCTGGAAACAAATTCAAATAAGGTAGAACTGGAAAAAGCTTGTTGGGCAGGTATGCTTTTCGAAATGTTGCCGGAACTGACTCCTCATTCTTTATGCGGGAGCAAACTGTTTATTTGGGATATCCTGACTGCCGATCATTTTCTATTGGTTAACCAGGGAAGTTATCCGAAATCAATAGAAAGTGAAACCTCGGTTGACCCACACCAGTTTCTCGTTTCTTTTCAATTTAATTAATTCGACAAATAAAACAAACCATTCTTTACCAAAACCTCTAATCATGAAAAAGTTTATATTATCATGGATAGCATTAAACACACTGGTTCTTGTTTTTTCCCAACCTAATGCTGTTCTTATTTATGGAAAATTGACGGACCAGAACACGGGGGAAGTCATTATTGGGGCTTCCATTAAATTAAAAGGCCAAAACATAGGAACCTTTAGCGATTCAACCGGAATCTTCCGATTGCCCGTACCCACTCTTCCATCAATTGTTCTAATCTCACATATCAGTTTTGAACCCCGGGAGATCATTGTTGAAAATCAGGCAAGTTTGGTTATCAGCCTGGTTCCTAAAGCTGAAATTTTGGGAGAAGTCAAATTGCAGGGTAAGGCTTTTCAAACCACTCCGTTTAACTCAACCTATCCAGCTTATGTAATTGGTCAAAAAAGGTTACGTCAATCACCCTCTCCCAGTGTTTATGATTTAGCCGCTTATACACCTGGAATAGACATAACCACTCCAAGCCTTACTTTTAAAACACCCAGTTCCCGTGGTTTTAATGGAAGCGGAAGCACAAGGGTAAACCAGATTGTAGATGGCATGGATAACCAGGCACCAGGTCTCAACTTCTTTGTTGGCAATTTTGCGGGCATCACTGATCTTGACTTGGAGAGCATTGAATTATTACCAGGCGCTTCTTCCGCTTTATATGGCCCGGGGGGTATGAATGGTACCATACTAATTAACAGCAAAAATCCTTTTAAATACCAGGGGCTAAGTATAACGGCCAAACAGGGGATAATGCATCTTGGTAAAAGCCAGCGTGACAAAGCATCGGCGTATAATGACTATTCATTGCGGTGGGCGAAAGCTTTCAAAGACAAATTTGCCATTAAGATAGGGGCCCAATATCTCAGCGCCAATGACTGGCTGGCGGGTGATAGTTCTAATTATCTGCGGTCAGGTACTTCAGGAAAATTGATTTCCGGAACCCGTGCTACTGATCCTAATTATGATGGAGTAAATGTTTATGGGGATGAGACATCAGTTGATATAAGACCATTTATACAAGGGGCTATCCAGGCCAATCCCGGCCTCCAGCCGGTTTTATCTCCTTTTTTAAATGATCCGCAGAAAGTATCCAGAACCGGGTATCATGAAAAGGATGTCATTGACCCGATTACAAAAAACATCAAGTTGTCCGGTGCGCTTCACTATAAAATAACCAAAAACATTGAAGCAATTTTAATGGGATACTGGTCAACAGGCAATACTGTTTATACAGATGATAACCGATATGCATTGAAAGGAATAAAAATTGGGCAGTATAAGCTGGAGCTAAAACATAAGAACTGGTTTGTAAGAAGCTATACAACACAGGAAGACGCTGGCGAAGCATACAGCTCTACTGTTGCTACGCAATATGTAAATGAAGCCTGGAAAAGAAGTTTTAATCCGGCCAATATTCCAGGTAGCTGGTACCCGCAATATTTGGGGGCTTTTGCCACCGGAGCAGGAGAGATTTTTCAAAAAGTACTTATGAGTGGTGGTACTCTAGAACAGGCCCAGGCTGCAGTTCTTAATGGAGCTACCATGCTGCATGCAGCAGGACGGGCTTATGCTGACAGGGACCGGCCTGAAGCAGGTTCGCCACAGTTCAAACAAATATTTGACAAAGTAAGAAAGACACCAATTCCTGAAGGAGGATTGTTTAAAGAGCAATCACAACTCTGGATGACAGAGGGACAATACACATTCGGGGACGCTGTAAAATCCGCTGAGATTATTGTGGGTGGAAATTATAAAAAATACATCCTTGACTCTGACGGCACCATTTTTATTGATACGTCCAATTCTATTGGCATTAATGAAATGGGGGCTTATATGCAGGTTACTAAAAAACTATTTGAAGATAAACTAACGTTGAGTACGTCTGGCCGTTTTGACAAAAACGAAAATTTCAAAGCACAATTTACGCCCAGGTTTGCGGCTTTAGTAAAACTGGCAAAGAATCATAATCTCCGTATGTCATACCAGACAGCTTACCGTTTTCCCGGCAACCTGGCACAATGGATCCGACTGGAGGTTGGCGGTGGTTTTATGCTGCTGGGCGGTTTGCCCTGGGTAATGGAATATATGCAAGCTGCAAAAAATCCGGTATTTGAAAGTGGTTCCACAACCCCTTACGTCTACAAAGAGTTCAAACCCGAAACCATGCGATCATTTGAAGCAGGTTATAAAGCCCTTATAAAAAGCAAGCTGTTGATAGATGCTTATGCCTATATCGGGAAATATGAAGATTTTCTTGGCCGGATCGGATTATACCAGCCTGCAACGAAAAAGGCCTATTCTATTGTAATTAACAGCACAAACAAAGTAAAAACTCATGGATATGGATTGGGAATGGATTACCGGATGAGGAAAAATTATTCAATGTTCATCAATGTTTACTCCGATGTTATCACCGATGTGCCTTCTGGATTCAAAGCATATTTTAACACACCCAAATACAGGATGAATGCCGGCTTTGCCAATGACGGGATGGGTAAAAACAAAAAAGTTGGATTTAATATTATGATGCGCTGGCAGGATGCCTTCGAGTGGGAAGGTGAACTAGCTAATGGACCTTTGAAAGCTTTTGCCACCGTTGATGCACAGGTTAGCTATACATTTCCCAAAATAAAATCAACCATTCGTTTGGGAGGCACAAATATTTTCAATCACTATTATCAGAACGGCTATGCCAACCCATCCATCGGCGGATTGTATTATGCTATGTATGCTTTCAATCTCTGATAAAAGGGTCCTGATCAAATGCTCATTAACTATTAAACCTTCTTATATGATTCCCACCTTCATTTACCTGCTACTGCGCAGGTACAGGCGAACCCATCCAGAAAAAGCAAAAAGACTCATAACAATCTTCAAAAAAGCAAGCCGATTGATGCTACTTTTTATCCTTCTCCTCCTCATGAGTCTTTTTGCATTGCCCCAACAAACAAGACTTGAATATAATATCAAAAGAAATGGCTGTACGATCGGTAAAATGTCTTTTTCACAGCAATTGTCGGGGAATAAGACTCTACTAAAGATTGAGTCTCTGATAAAAACCCGCTTCATCTTTATGATAACGGCTAAAGCACTGGAAGAAGCTGAGTATGAAAATGGGATTATGAACTGGTCAACTGTACATCAGAAAATAAATGGCAGTGACCGGATTAATAAAAAAATAAACCTGATGGGCAGGAAATATGTAGTTACAAAAGGGAATCAGACAGAAACGATCACAGGATATCCTATACTTTTTAATATGATATGCCTGTATATGAAGGAGCCCACGGGCATTTCAAAAATATATTCAGACAATTTTCAGCGGTTGCTTGATATTCACAAATTGGATGATCATCATTATAAAATCAATTTCCCTGATGGTAATTACAATGAATATTATTATAACAACGGGCTATGTACAAAGGTAAACGTACACCATAGTATTTACAGGTCCACTTTTGAATTAAAACCCACACCCTGAAAGATAAATAAAATGATGCCCCTAATTCAAATATATATTCTTGGCGGTTGTTATTGCCTTCTGTTTCTTCTTTGTTTATTGATAGGGAAAATGAAAAGTGAAACCCTGCTCTCAGAAAAAGTATTGAATGGTAATTGGATCCTGCTGCACATGCGCCAGGTAGCAGGCATTATTATAATGGCTGTATTACCGGCTTCCCTAACACTACAAATTCCTGGTAGTATGTTCTTATGGCCATCGTCCGATAATATAATAAAATGGCTTACACTGATTATGACAGCATTGATGCTAATAACATTGGCCATAATAAACAGGTATGGCGGATCATTTGAAAAGCCTATCCACCCACAAGGCTCCATCTTTGATGCCACGTTGTATATCGCATTAAGAACAGGCTTTCTTATCAGCTATGAAATATTTTTCAGAGGTTATATTCTGATCAGTTGTTTAGAATTATTTGGCGCACTGCCGGCAATAATTATTAATGTTTTACTGTACACTCTCATTCATTCATTCAATGGTAAAAAGGAAATGTACGGCTCCGTACCATTTGGCTTAATTCTGTGCGTATTCACTTTGTGGTTTCAATCAGTATGGCCTGCTATCCTGCTGCATTTGTTCTTATCATCATCGCATGAGTTCTTTCTATTATCGCCTTTTTTTAAAAATTCTAAACCTGTTTTATGAAATGAGCTATGATCCACCGCGGCGGATCAACAACCGGAAACTTGTCCCCCTATCGTGGATGATTATTTATGGCGAATTCTTTGTGACAAAAAAAACAATAAAAAATAAACACATGAAAGTATTAGTAACCGGGGCCACCGGATATGTTGGGCATAACCTGGCTTTAACCCTGGCCAGGCAAGGAAAGATCGTTCATATTTTAGTGCGCAATCCTCAATCTGCTTTTATCCCGGAACATTCCAATATAAATGTTTTTACCGGCGACATTACTAAAAATGAAACCATCCGCCTTGCTATGCAGGGCTGTGAACAAGTATTTCATACAGCAGCATTGGTAAAACTCTATGCCAGAAATCCTTCTGATTTTTATGATATAAATGTGGAAGGTACCCGCAATGTTTTAGAAGCAGCATTACAAACAGGAGTAAAGAAATTTGTTTTTACAAGTACCTGCGGTGTCTTTGGTCCCTCGCTTCATGTGCCGATTAGTGAGACAGATCCACGAATTACCAGTTTTGACAATGATTATGATCTCACAAAATATTTAGCAGAAAAACTAGTATCAGAGTATGCAAAAAAAAACCTGCATACAGTAATAGTTAATGCTTCGAAAGTTTTTGGTCCGGGAATAGAAACGCATCCTATAAGCATCAATAGTACCCTAAAGCGGTTTATGGAAGGGAAGCCAGTATTTTGTCCCAGTCCATCTCATTACATTTCCAATTTTGTATTTATTGATGACTTGGTTCAAGGCCATATCCTCGCCATGGAAAAAGGAACCATTGGTGAAAAATATATACTGGGAGGTGAAAATCTTTCTTATGCTGCTTTTTTTGAAACCATACGCAATGCAGGCGCAAGTGGTTCATTGATTCCGATCCCAAAACAAATTGCAAGGTTGTATGGTTACTGGCACGTCATCTATTCAAAAATGATGGACAAAGAACCATTTTTCAACGAGAAGGGTGCCAATAGTATTTATTGCAATAAATCTTTTAGTTGTCTAAAAGCTATAGAACAATTAGGATACACTATTACACCATTTCCGCTTGCCTTACAATCTACTATTCAATTTTTAACCCCTTTCGTATGTCTTACTCCTGCTATACATTAATCACCGGCGCAAGTGAAGGGTTTGGAAAAGCCCTTGCCATTGAATGTGCAGGGAGAAATATGAACCTGGTATTGGTTGCATTGGCCGGCCCAGAGCTTCACGGTCTAAGTTCTTATATCAAACGTAATTATGTTGTTGATGTAATAGCCATTGAAAAGGACTTGTGCAAAGATGAAAGTTGCATGGAGTTGTACCAACAAGTAACGGAAATGAATCTGCCGATCAATATGCTTATTAACAATGCCGGCATTGGGAGCACAGTTTTGTTTGAAGAAGGAACTATTGGCCTTTATGAAAAACAGATCAAACTAAATGTATTGGCCACTACACTTATAACAAGGTTATTTCTCAAAACCCTTCAGCGCCATCCGGATTCCTATATACTTAATGTGGGCAGCATGGCATCCTTTTTCTTTTTGCCCAAAAAACAAGTGTATGGTGCGACAAAATCCTTTATCTATTCTTTTTCAAAAAGCCTGCGAAAGGAACTTAAAAAAAGCAATGTACATGTAAGCGTTTTATGCCCCGGTGGTATGAACACCAATCTTGCCCTTACCCTGATGAATAAAACCGGCAACTACCTTTCCCGTCTGTCAGTGATGAACCCGGAAGATGTAGTGTCCATTGCAATAGATGGATTATTGAATGAAAAGGAGGTAATTATTCCGGGAAGGTTGAATAACATGTTTATGCTCCTCGATAAAATTTTACCATATGCTATCAAAAAAATAATTACCGGCCAGGGAATGAAAAAACTAAGCGCTGTTAATCCCTTCGCCCGCTACCTGTCACCGGCTGCTGTTCTTATCAAATAATAATTACTGTTTATTTACCAACTGCTCCATTTAAGTTAATCGTTATAAAAATAATTTTATGAAATCAACATCTGTTGGCAACTATTTAAAAGCAAGATATTTTTCAGAGATTCAGTGCTATGCAATTTTTCTTCTTTTACTCAGCCCATTCATTTATGTTGTCATTAAATTGGAAAATGAAATCGAATTTTTGTTTCACTTCCTGTTATTTTCTATAGGTTTTATTACCTATACCTTTTTTGAATATATTGCCCATCGGTTCTGGATGCATGGCAAAGAGATCAAACATCCCGGGAAAAGTCTTGAAAGGCACATGAACCACCACCGGCACCCGACTGAGTTGAAAATAACGACTACGTTCCGAACTAAATTATTCATAGCGAATTTATTCCTGATAGTTATCTCCATTTTGCTAAACAATTATTTTACCATCTTTACCGGCATTTCCTTAGGGTTTTTGTATTACTGTTTTATGCATGTGTTTTTGCATAAGGCCTGGGCCAAAAAAGTTTTTCCTCAATTGCAGTTATCACATATTCATCATCATTGCAAATACCCGGATCACTGCTTCAGCACTTGTTTTACTTTTTGGGATAAATTGTTTAACACATCAGTACCAAAGGAAAGTAAAATTTCAGAGAGGATCCATCAGTTTTATTTCGGAAAAGACCATCAATAAAAAAGCATCGTTTCCAGTACCTTTGCCCCACTTTTGAAAAGATGAGCAATGAGTACACAACAACTGTCAGAACAAGAACAACTACGCAGGGAAAAATTAGCCGAACTGATCATGATGGGTATCGAACCTTACCCGGCACCCCTTTTCCCCGTCAACAGCAATTCGGTTTACATAAAAGAAAATTATAGCGAAGAAAGAAAAGAAGAATTTGCTGATGTTTGTCTTGCCGGGCGCATCATGAGTGTGCGGGATATGGGTAAAGCTAATTTTGCTGTTATCCAGGATGCCCATGGTAAAATACAATTGTATATCCGTCGTGATGATATATGTCCGGGAGAAGACAAAACCCTATATGATATAGTATGGAAAAAATTATTGGATATAAGTGACATCATCGGAATAAGGGGGTATGCTTTCATAACAAAAACGGGTGAGACATCTGTACATGTAAAAGAATTTACTTTGCTCAGCAAATCACTGCGCCCTCTCCCAATTGTAAAAGAAGCTGAAGGACAAACCTTCGATGCAGTCACCGATCCGGAATTTCGTTACCGCCAGCGTTATGCCGAACTGATCATCAACCCTTCCGTAAAAGAAACCTTTATAAAAAGAACAAAGCTCATTAATTCCATGCGGGAATTTTTGAACGGCCATGGTGCATTGGAAGTGGATACACCGGTGCTCCAAAGTATTCCCGGGGGAGCAGCCGCCAGGCCTTTCATTACGCATCATAATGCCCTGGATGTACCATTCTACCTGCGTGTTGCCAATGAGTTGTATCTAAAAAGATTGATTGTAGGTGGGTTTGACTGGGTTTATGAATTCAGCCGCAATTTCCGTAATGAAGGAATGGACCGCACTCATAATCCTGAATTTACCATCCTTGAATTTTATACTGCTTACAAAGATTACCTGTGGATGATGGAAACAACAGAACAACTGCTCGAAAAGGCGGCCAGGGATGTTTGTAATACCACGGAAATTCAGGTAGGCAACAAGTCTATTTCTTTCAAAGCTCCCTATAAAAGAATCAGCATTTATGATGCGATAAAAGAACATACCGGCTTTGAAGTGGATCGTATGAATGAAGAACAATTGCGTTCCGTTTGCCAGCAATTAAATATTCATGTTGATAAAACAATGGGTAAGGGTAAAATAATAGATGAAATATTCGGGGGCCGATGCGAACATCATTATATACAACCCACCTTCATCATTGACTATCCTGTAGAAATGAGTCCATTGACAAAAAAACATCGTGATAAGCAAGGATTGGTAGAGCGTTTTGAATTAATGATCAATGGAAAAGAAATTGCCAATGCCTACTCTGAATTAAATGATCCGATAGAGCAACGTGAAAGATTTGAAGAACAGGTGAAACTTATGGAAAGAGGTGATCATGAAGCGATGTTTATAGATCATGATTTCTTACGGGCATTGGAATATGGCATGCCTCCTACATCAGGAATTGGGTTTGGTATAGACCGGTTATGCATGTTATTAACCAATCAACCATCTATTCAGGATGTTTTATTATTTCCTCAAATGCGGCCTGAGAAAAAAGGAGAAGAATAAATTTTTCACTTCACAAATGATAAGATGAATTTTTTATTGAAAAAATTTTCTACCTTCCTCTTTAATTAACTACTATATTTCTATCCCGGCTCTGTGATTTCTATTCTCTTTGCTCCCTGAAAACTTTGAAGTATGATTTTTCAACTTTAATTTTTTTTATCATGAGAAATTTTTTCGCAGTCGTAATGTTCATTTGTTTATCAGCTATTATTTTTTATGCCTGTGCTGATTCTACCAGCAAGGAAAACACATCAACCACTGAAAATTATGGAGGTTTTGAAAGTCAGGTAAAATGGGGTGAACATTTAGTAACTGTTTCAGCCTGTCATGATTGTCATACTCCAAAAAAAATGACAGCAATGGGACCGGACATTGACAGCGCCTTTTTGCTTGCCGGTCATATGGCGGGTTCGCCTGTACCCGAAGTCAACAGGAAAGAAATGCAGGATAAAGGTCTTGTAGTTACAGGTGATCTTACATCATGGGTGGGACCTTGGGGTATTTCCTATACCGCAAACCTGACTTCTGATTCAACCGGAATCGGTTCCTGGAAAGAAGAGCAGTTTTTTCGGGCCATCCGGGAAGGTAAATTTAAAGGCCTTGTCACAAACAGAGATTTATTGCCACCCATGCCCTGGCAGATGTACAGAAATATGACAGACAATGAAATAAAGGCCATTTTTGCTTACCTGAAAACAACTAAACCAATAAAGAATGTGGTGCCACAGCCGGTGCCGCCTGCAACCAATTAAATATATGATCTGCATTTCTGAATGGCTGTATTATATAGAAAGTAATACAGCCATTTTTTATACAAACCCGTTAAAGAAACAAATCCTGGTAAAGTTTTGCACCCGGTACCACAGCATATTTGCTTAAATCAGTAATCCCTTCCTTTGCAAAAACATCTTCATCAATAAAACAATTTCCAGTGCATAATGAAGAGGCCTTATTAAAAATATAAAAAGCCGCATCTGCAAGGATATCCGGGGTCCGGCTCATATTAGCAAGGGTTTCTCCGCCCAATAAATTCCTTACTGCTGCTGTGTCAATAGTCGTCCTGGGCCAGAGAGCATTGGAAGCTATATTGTAAGGTTTCAGTTCGGCAGCCCAGCCCATGGCCATCATACTCATATTATATTTGGTCAAGGTATAGGCAATATGACCTTTCAGCCATTTTGGATCTAAATTTACCGGTGGTGATAAAGTCAGTATGTGTGGATTGGAAGATTTTTTAAGATGGGGAATACATGCTTTAGTTACAAAGAACGTTCCCCTGACATTGATATCATGCATCAGGTCATATCGTTTGGGTTCAGTTTGTTCTGTTGAGGTCAATGAAATGGCTGAGGCATTATTGACTAATATATCAATTCCTCCAAATTCTTCTACCCCCTTATCTATTACATTTTGAACCTGGTCTTCAAAGCGAATATCACACTGAACAGCTAAAGCCTGGCCACCTGCCTCCTTTACTTCTGCCGCTGAAGAAAAGATAGTACCGCCTAATTTTGAATTCTCCTCTACCGACTTGGCGGCTATTATAATATTTGCTCCTTCCCTGGCCAATCGCAAAGCAATGGCTTTTCCTATACCGCGGCTGGCACCAGTAATAAGAACTGTTTTGTTTTTCAATGACATATAAAAAATTGTCTGTTGAAGATAAGAAAACAGCCCGACAGGACTCGTTATTATTTATCGTAAATAACCCTTGTTAGCCGTATTTTCATTAGGTGAGGAATTTGTAAAATATGCTCTGGCAGTATATCAAAACGGTGATTAGCTTTGATTCAGAAGTTACATGGTAAATCATTATCAGAAAACTTTCTTAACAATCGTCCCGTTTTTGATCCAATATATCCAACCAACTGAAAAATTCGAATGACTCGTCCAAAAAAATGAATGCAATCCCGTCTCCAAAAAGGCGGGATTGATTTTTATTATCATTTAACCAGGGGCATTGGGAAAACCCGGAAAATTTAAGAATCAGCAATCATTACTCGGGGAATCCGCTATCGTTTATTTTTATTTCACCCAGTGGATATTTGAACTTAACTGTCTTAAGGTCCTGGGTTGCTTCCATTCCCTTTCCTCCCGTAATGTCATTTCCGGGAGAACGATAAGTAGCTACACTATCGGTATAAAATAAACCCTTGTTCTGGTCCCACCACAGATCGTGGCATCGCAGCGTATCTCCCTTCACCGTAATGACAACTACACTATCCCTTAAATAAACCTTATTATAGTTTTCCAGATATTTGCCATATTTACTATCAAGCCAGGTTTCAACTTTTGTGCTGTCGTCATAAAAATCAACATGAAGTGTCCTGGGAAACTCCAGGTATTGTGTGTCGGCCATCACTCTTAACAATATCGGAGCTTTCAATTTTGCCTTCATTTTGCCATCCTGGCTCAAAAAGCTTTCTACTCCTATTGCCACTTCCTCCATTACTTTAGTACGGGTTAGTGCATCAATCTCCTCCTGGGTGTTTTCACAACCGCAAACAAAAAAGCAGCTCATTAATAAAGCTGCTGAATAAAGTAAATTATATTTTGCGGAGTTCCTTTTCATTTGATGATTACCAGCCCTAATCATATTTCTTTTTGGTAAACCAAAAATCGCTCAGAGAAAAACCGGCTGACAATCGAAACAAATTTTCCTTCAGCAGATTATCATTATTTCCACGCTTTATAAATTCGAAAGCCAGGTTAATGATTGTAGCTTGCCCGGGGCTTTGGCGGTTATAATTGAGAATCGGTAATCCCAGTCCAAACGTAGCTCCGAAGACGGGTAGTTTCTTATTGACATTAATATAATCTGGTCCAAAAAATACACCGGCACGATAAGCGACATTACTGAAGTAATTAGCTTTTGGAGCAGGTCTTAATTGAGCTCCTGCACGTAGCTCCCATTTATCTTTTATTGATGGATCAGCCTGGCCATAGACCCTGTAATCACTCCACTTGTTTTGCGTGTAGTCAATACCAATCAACCAACCTGCTTCCTTTGAGGTCACAAATTTTTCTAAAACGAAACCCGCGGTAAAAGAGCCAGGATAAATAACTTCTCCCTTTATATTTTTTTGATCTTTTACACTATCTATCCTTACATTTCCTGTTGACTCATCAAAAAAGTAGGTTTCCCTGATTATATCTCTCGATGCATTGAATTGTTGCTTCCAATTTCCATGAGCTCCTACAATAAGCCGCATTCCTTGTTTTATACTGGTTTCATATTGGAGGCCGGCATTAAAATATAAATCACCATATGCGGTCCTGGTTTGAAAATTTCCACTTGTGTAGGTTATGGAGTCATTAAAAATAGAGCGACGACTGCTGTAATCCTGTTTTCCAAAAAAATAGCCTCCGTTCATGCCCAGGCTTAATGATTGGGTTTTACTTAAAATAATTTTATGTCCCAGGCCTGCTGATGCAAGAAAAGAACCCCCGTCTCCTTCATTAGTTGTAATTGCGGAGTCAATGAAAAGACCGGAGAAAGGATCGGTCAATCCTTCCCTTTTATTTAGTTTATACGCAATACGGGTAATAGGACGTAACCCAAAACTTAATCCCCAGTTAGGACTTAATGGCACACCCACCTGTATATGCGAAAACAAGGCATTGCTTGCAGAAAATTTTTCGATATTATTTGGTTCACGTAGCGTACGGTTTTCAATATTTATTCCCATGTCCAATATTGCACGGCCGTACAACATCTTTTTTGCATTCAATTCTTTTATTGTTTGAAAAGAACCATATGATGCCGGATTATTAAAATTGATAGAAAAGATATCATTGTATCCTGCAGAAATACTCCCCATACCCCGGCTATTAACATTGGTAGAAGGAACCAAATCACCCAAACCATAACGGCTATATGGTGAATTATCCTGGGAAAAAGAAGGAAAAACAAAGCCAGCCAACACAAGGCTAAATACAACTTGTAATACGGCTAATCCTTTGATTCTCTTAGAGGTTATTAATTTCGCTGATGGCATAAAGACCCTTGAATATTAAATCGGGGTCTGCAAATATCTTGTTTTTAAGGTGCGAAGCCAAATGCACTATATCGCCCCCGGTTAACACCACGTTAAAGTTGTCGAATTTTTTAGCATAATCATTAATAAAACCATCGATCTCATATGCCATTCCCAGTACCACGCCGCTCAGCATATTTGTTTTGGTATCGTAGCCAATCAATGGCACATTACTGTCAGCTTCTACCATTGGTAACCTGGCAGTATAATAATTTAATGATTTCAGTCGCACCTCCATGCCGGGTGAAATAGAACCACCAATTAACTCATTATACTTATTGATGAAATTATAGGTAATACAGGTTCCCAACCCAATGACCATGTTATTTTTTCCGGGATAAAAATGAACGGCGGCTGCGGTGAGGGCCAGCCTGTCTGCACCAATTGTTTCTGGCTTGCCAACCGGCGTTGTAAAAGCTAATTTGGTTAAATGATTGAGTTTGTGAAATCGGGTTTGAGACCCTAAAATTTCTTCCATTCCTGTATTATGATCTATTACTGAAGAAAGAATTGACTTACCGGGTTTATATTGGTCTATCAGCGATTGTATAGTTTCATTTGTATCATCTTCTAAAATAATCACTCTTTCGATTTCTTCATTATTGAATATGGCGCATTTACGCCGGGTATTGCCAAAGTCGAAACAAAGAGTATTGGACATGAAGAAATTTTAGTGAATGACGAAATATGATATTAAAAAACAATGATTCAATACAATTATAAATTAAATCCAGGCAAGTCTTTAAAATGGCCGTTTAATTTAATTTTTTCCTTCAATTGTTCCATAACAGCAACAGTTGGAATCACCTTAGCCAGGTGTCTTTTTAAATATTCCTGTCGTTGCCGTTCATCAAGTAAGCTCAGCAATTCATATTCCTGCTTCAGTGATAATCCTATATGATGAGCAAGGTCATAACTTTTTATTTCTTCATCTGCTTTTTTAAAATCTTTACTCACCTTTAATAATACATGCAGGTCACGGATACCAGCCAGTACTTTTTTCATCAATTCAGGTTTACCCTGTTCTTGCGTATGCGGATAATTAACAATAGCACCACTGAATAATTTATCAGGTATTTCTTTTATCAGTTCCAAAATCAGGAAAACCTGTAAGCCAACTGTTTTTATATCCATCTCGCCATTATCCTGAACATTGGAAATTTCCCTGATCTCTACCAGGGTACCGTGGTCCTGCAACTTATTGTCTATTACTGCAGGAATACCAAATGGTTTTTTCTGTTCATAGCACTCATTTATAAGTTGCTTATACCGGGGTTCAAAGATATGCAGGTTAAGATCCTCGCCCGGAAAAACGATTATGCCTAATGGAAATATTGGAATGAAGTTGGTCATTATTGTACGAATAAAGGAACGCTAAGTTCTGAAAATACATTCATTTGAAGTGTTGCCTGTATGCAAATTTTTAAACACAATATGGATATAAAGATTGTGCCCTGATCACATTCAGATGCGAAAACAAAAAATATTTAATTGCAGATCCATACCCACATTCAATCTTCTTTCTATAAAAGGGGTGGGTGTAGTATACGCCTCCTTTATGTGGTACCTGAAACCTGCCTCATGCACAATTTTCAATATATGATGAAGGTTCTGTTCCTCGTTCACCAGGCTGTGATATTCTATAAATAAATTTTTTACTAAACCTAATTGGTCAAAACAATCTTCAATCACTTTATACTCTGCTCCCTCTATGTCGATTTTTAAAAATTCGATCTCCTCATTTAAATAATTTTTCAGCCTGGCCGTCATCACATCAATGTATTTAAAATGCCCTGATTTCTGCTGGAGACGTCCTCCTGCACCGCCTTCTGCCAAAAAGGATAGCAACTGATCATCTGCTTTCCAAACCGCTTTATTTATAACGGTGACGCTGGTAAGATTGAATGACCGAATATTTTTTTCGAGGAAAGAAAAGATATACGGATCTGCTTCAAAGCCTAAAATTCTTGAACCTGGGAATAAAGATTTAAAGTAAAGTATACTCATCCCAATATTGGAGCCGCAATCAATTATATAAGGATCGGGCCGGGAAGAAATGAATTTATACACCTCATCTTTAAACAATTCATTTTTACCTAGCCGGAAGGAAGCACGATCATGAATATAAAGTGTATGACCCCTGAATGCAGTTGAATAGGGTGTAAATCTTTTTGGCTTGAAAAATTTCATAATTGGAAATGGGTTGCAGACCCAGCCAGTCCTCTTGATAAAGTACCGGGTAAGCCTGGAAGAAATGAAGTATTTATGCCTGTCGGCCGCGTAAAGTTATTAAGTTGATTTTATATTCAATAAAGATTCATTTCTTTATACCGAAAATAAAACTGTCTCTTGATGACAAAGAGTCTATCAATAAACAAGGAACATTCCGGATGCTTCTTCTCCATTTGCTCTATCATTACCAATGAAGAAGAATATGCTTTAATGCAGCATAGCTTTGAAGCATGTGGTTTTACTGAAGACTGTGAATACATTATTGCTGATAATACAAGTGAAAACAATTTTGATGCATATAGTGCCATCAACCGGTTTATTCGTGAATCCCGTGGAAGATACCTGATCATTGTACACCAGGATGTAAGATGTATTGATCCCAGGGCACAACTGGTACAATGCCTGGAAGAACTTTCAATCATTGACAATAAATGGGCCATCTGCGGCAATGCAGGGGCCATAGGCTACCATCAATTTATTTATCACATTACAAATGCCGGAAAAATCATCAGGCATTCTAATTTGCCGGCAAAAGTTAGCTCCCTGGATGAAAACTTTTTAATTATCAAAAAAGATGCTTCCATTATTGCCTCATCAGATCTTTCAGGGTTTCACTTTTACGGAACGGATCTTTGCATGATTGCTGACTACCTGGGATATACCTGCTATGTAATTCCTTTTATGGTCCGCCACCTCAGCCTTGGCAACCTGCCGGAATTAAATAAGAATGCCAGGCTTTTCATTGAGCAATACGGCAGAAAAATCAGGAGCCGGTATATGGAGACTACCTGTACCAAATTTTACCTGAGTAGTTCCGTTTTAAAAAACAAGATTTATAATACCTCTTATATATTTTTCTTTGTAAAATTTATTCAAAGAGTAAAACTCATGGCCCGGAGAATAATGAAAAAAAATCCTCATAAAAAAACAGTTACCCTGGAATAAAAAACCGACAGCCTAAAACCGTATGATCTCTTTACTCTCTATTTCACTCAATATTTTGTTTACCACCTGGTGCACTGTCAATAATTCTTTTTCTTTGGCTATATGATGAATCCTGTTACGGGAGTTTATTACCTTTTTGTATGAATTCAAAAACATGAAAAATGCACTCAGATAACTCCATTTTAAACTAATAAAATGAACGAGGCTTTCACCAATTATTTGAAGGAACCATAAAAGTCTCATACCCCTGTTTAGATGAATGCCATGCAAGTACATTTTATTTCTATTATAAATTGTTTTGATATACTTTCTTTTATTACTATTTACTATTGTTGCTGATGTTCTGTGCCGGCATACAGCATGATAGTCAAAAAGGCAAACATATCCCAATCGCCAGGCCCGGAGGCACAATTCAAAATCTTCTACATAGAAGGGAGAAAATAATTCATTTAAACCGCCAATAGCCAGGAAAATCTTTTTGTTCAGGAATGCATTGGCACCTGAGAGATACATTGAAAAGATGCCGTTGTTCATACTGCCTTCATTCTTCAACAAATAATTTCCAGAGGTTTTGATCTTTACACCATGGAAGAAGGGGTACTTAGCCCCGTCCTGTATTACATCATCATCCCAACCAATAATGCGGCCCATCACACCAAATACATCGCTTCGGTTAGTATATTTTAATAACGAATTAAAATAATCAGGCTCCAGTTTTACATCGCTGTTTAAAAGCAATACCCAGTCATACATGGACTCCCTGATTCCATAATTAGCAGTAACCGAAAAACCCCTGTTGTATTCATTTTTCAAAATCCTTACTGAAGGAAATTTTTCCTGTAACATTTTTAAGGATCCATCTTTTGAACAATCATCAACTACAATTATTTCAAATG
>JBPPMM010000133.1:0-7745 GCA_051306075.1 Chitinophagaceae bacterium | reverse complement strand
GCTGGCTATGCAACAGAACATGATTCATTGGTTGCTAAAAAACTAGCTTATGTTATGTGCGGGGGAGACCTGAGTGAACCCACCTTGGTTTCTGAGCAATATTTATTGGATCTTGAAAGAGTAGCCTTCTTATCTCTTTGTGGCGAAAAGAAAACGCTTGAAAGAATTCAAAGCGTATTAAAAAGCGGTAAGCCGGTAAGGAATTAATCAACAGGGTTGCTAATGAAATATGAGCAGCTAGTTCTGTAAATTCTTTTATAAGTATACCTGAACTGATCAACAATAATGGGTAAAGCAGAATTAGAAAATAATCTACTTACTATTTATTCCCATATCATCACCTATGGAAAAGCGGCCAATAATGCTATTACCGAAAGCATAAGAGATGAGATTGAAACTATGTGGAATGAACCGCGAGGAAAAATCCAGGTAGACGATGAAATTTTCCAGGTTGTTTTTAAGATCACAGCTGCTTTTCAGCCTGATATTGATGCAATTGAAATTTATGAAAACACCAACCCACTCAATAACTATTTCAGGATAGAAGAATTTGCACATGGCAATATTTCGTTTGTAGATGGACTGGGCTGCAACAGCGGATATTTTAAATTGGAAAATTTATATAAGGGCTCCACTACAGCGGCTCATGAATACGGGCACACGCTGGGGTCAGAACACCCGGTTGATCTTGATATAAGAGGTAAAGGCATACCCGGAATCATGTATCCCCGTGGCACTATAACAGATCCGCAATATCAATATAACCCGGCTGCTATACCCGGTGATAATACCAACGGAGGCACCATGAGCCCGGTACACCGCAGAGTAAGACAGGAAGATATAGAACAGTTAAGAATACAGAAGCTCCGGTTCGAAAACGGGAAAGCAATAATAGGAGAATTTACCAGCGTATGGCATCCCAATCATGCTGATATCCACACAAACGATTATCTTCTTCCCGGAATTTTTGGATAACCCTTAATGGTTATAATATTGATTAAATTATAACAAGACAGGCACCTGGTATAAAAAACACCCTAATTTATATTTGATCTTATTGCTGGTTATTCACCAGGTTTTGCAGGGCGGCTTCAATAGTGGGATGAAGAAAGATAAACCCGGTATAATGAATTTTATCAGCACTGACGGTAGCGCTTTTTAATACCTCAGTACTCATTTCTCCCAAAATTGTTTTCAAAATAAAAGAAGGAACATAAACCGGTATAAAAAATTTCCCTTTTTGAATCCTGGCCATCTCCATAACCAGTTTCTTATTGGAAACCGGTATCGGCGCAACAGCATTATACACGTCTTGCATGGTTTCATCTTCAATAGCTGTGATATATAAACGCACCAGGTCTTCAATATGTATCCAGCTGATGATTTGTTTCCCGTCGCCTAAAATACTCGCCACTCCCCATCGCAAAGGTTTTTTAAATTCTTTTAAAGCCCCGCCTTCATTACTTAACACAATACCTGTTCGCAGCTTCACCAGCCGTTTACCTGATTTCTTTACTGGCTCTATACTATCTTCCCACAACCGGCAGGCATCGCCGAGAAATGTGTTGTCATTCGGATCATCTTCCCGGAAGGGTCTTTTAGTTGAGATTTTAGCATCCGTACCATACCAGCCAATGGCTGATGCACTGATCAGGGCTTTCACTTTATTAGGATAAGTCTCTATCGCCCTCACCAACAATTCACTGCCTTTTACACGGCTGTTCACTATCTCCTGTTTACGTTTTTTTGTCCATCGTTTATCAGCCACGCCGGCACCGGCCAGGTGAATAATATAATCTGCTCTTGCGATGGCTTCCTTATCTATCGTTTGTTTATTTATGTCCCATGCGGCATATGAAACATTTCCCGGATCACGGGACAATAATTTAGTTTGCCGGGTAAGAATAATGACCTTATAGTTTTTTTCGAGGAGAGCAAAAGTCAGCGCTTTACCAATCATACCTGTGCCACCGGTAATAAGGATCGTAGTCATATTATTCCTTTATAAACTTTAAAGTAAATGACAGTAATAAACGGGGCTTCGATAACGATAACCAGTCCCGGGAAATGGGTTGATGAACAGGGTTATAATGACCAAACCAACTATTAAAATGCAACTTACTAAAAGAAAATGCAATGACAGCCTTCAGCTCGCATTTTAAGCATCTCATTAAAAATATTTGAATTGCGTACCTTCAGTTGCAATGAGTAAGATGTAATAAAGCAATTAAGCTCCCTGATTCATTTATTGCTGTATGAATAATAAACCTTTCTATATCGTCCAAGCTTTTTTGCTTCTTTTATTGATAAACATACATGCCCAGAAAATAAGCAAGGAAATCATGTCGGGCAACCCGGTATTCCAGGGTTGGTATGCCGATCCGGAGGGAATCATTTTTAATAAACAATACTGGATCTATCCTACTTATTCCGCTCCATATGATCAGCAAGTTTTTTTGGATGCTTTCTCCTCTCCTGACCTGGTGAACTGGACAAAGCACGAGCATATATTAGATACCTCTTCGGTGCCGTGGGCCAGGCGGGCCATATGGGCGCCATCCATTATAGAAAAAAAAGGAAAATATTATTTATTCTTTGGTGCCAATGATATTCAGAATGATGCAGAAACAGGCGGCATAGGGGTAGCCGTTGCCAGTAAGCCTTCAGGTCCATTTAAAGATCTTTTGGGAAAACCTTTGATCGATAAATTTCATAACGGCGCTCAACCCATAGATCAGTTTGTATTCAAAGATGGTGGTGGCCAGTACTATTTAATTTATGGTGGCTGGCGGCATTGCAATATTGCAAAACTCAATAATGAGTTTACCGGCTTTATTCCTTTTGAAGATGGAAAGACATTTAAAGAGATAACGCCCAAAGGTTATGTAGAAGGACCCTTTATGTTTAAACGCGGGGGCAAGTATTATTTTATGTGGTCAGAAGGTGGATGGACCGGGCCGGATTATAGTGTCGCTTACGCTATTGCCGATTCTCCATTTGGTCCTTTTAACCGGGTGGGTAAAATATTGCAGCAGGATCCAAAAATTGCAACCGGAGCCGGTCATCATTCTGTTATTCACAATCCAAAAAAAGATCATTGGTATATTGTTTATCATCGCAGACCACTGACTGAAACCGATGGTAACGCAAGAGTAACCTGTATTGACCGGATGTATTTTGATGACAATGGATTTATAAAACCGGTTAAGCTTACCAATGAAGGAGTGGAGAAAAAATTAATAAAATAATTTTCCCGGTTTACCACACCCTGATATATTGATTTTATCTGCTTCTCAGCCGAGTCTCACCCAGGATTTGCGCCTGGCTGTGGACTCGGCGTCAACCGGAGACAGGTTTCGTCAAATCAATATCTGCCAGCTCAAGATTTCATTACAAGACAAAGACCTTCTTTTAACAGGCATCGGTTAATTATAAAATTTTTGCTTCGTAGCACGGCGAGTGCCACAGCCCAGCCGCATAAGGCCATCTGACACTTCGCCTGGGAAGGTGGGGACACTCGGCAAGGAAGGAGAGAACAGGGGGGACACTCGGCAAGGAAGGAAGGACAACGGGGGCAGAGAAGGCACCTATCCTTTTTTTCGTTTATTCAATTTAATTTCAAATGAGAAAACTAGTTCAGTAACTTTTTCAATCATTTCTTTTTTTGAGACATCATCCGAGAATGAATCCAAATATTCAAGTAATAAACGATATTGAGGGACGGTTTTTATTTGCCCCCTTTTAACCACAACTTCTACTTTTTTTAAAAAATTTTCTTCACCTATATTCTTGCCAAATTTTTTGAACATCATTTTATTTACAACTTTAAAATCATGTGGATCTAGCCCCAATGCCCATAATTCAATTTCATGCACCATATGCTTCAAAGTTTTGATATTTCTTTTTACATGGTAATGCGAAAGGCCACTTTCCATAGAATTTACTACCTCTTGTAATAATTCTTCCTCGGGTTTTCCATTTCCAATATGCTTAATACCTTCCAGAAGATAACTTCCCCATTCTTTTAATTCATCAGGAGTTTGGCTTTCTTTTTTCATTAATTGATTTTCATGTAAAACTAAAATATAAAACCAGGAGCTCTGCCAGTGAATGGTGCTATGTTCCCAAAAAATTTATCCGATAAATCATGATAAATCTTGCCATATTGGTTGTATATCCAAACCGGCCTAATCGCATTAGCGAGAATACGGCCTTGAAGCCTAAAATAATCATATAACTGTTGTTCTGCTTCGCAGCCGAGTCTCACGTTGGATTTGCGCCTGGCTGTGGACTCGGCGTCAACAAGAGACAGGCTTTGTCAAATCAATATCTGCCAGTTCAAGATAATTCATAACAAGATAAATACCTTGTTCACCGGATAAATAAAACTTTGCAGAACTATGCACATATTTTGTAACGTCAGTCACCAGATTCCATTTGCCCCGGCATGGATTATCATGCATGTAGTCCAATTTCTGCTTAATGAATTTATTTGTCCTGCACACTTTCCAATCGAATGAATCTTCCCATACTTCATGGTTCGTAGCACGGCGAGTGCCACAGCCCAGCCGCACATGGCCTTCTGACACATCGACTGTGAAGAAGGGGACACTCGGCAAGGAAGGGATGTAAAAAGATCTTCGGCAATGTTTAAAGTTAATATTCCGGTTCTTGAGACACGAACCTTTTGACCCAAACACAGGTAGAGAAGAAAAATGCCCGCAATTACTTAAAATAGCTAAGATAAACTTTGCTTTTTTTGTCTTTTATGCCGGCTTATTTTCTTATTTTTCGACTGACTTTATGCTACCGATACTTATCTTATGTTGAAAATGTTTAGCCGTAACTTCTGCTTTTTTTCTTGCAGGTTTTTTTTGCTGTTTAGTCTTGTGACTTTCTGCCTTTTTACAACGGCACAGGTTTGTACGGTAAATCAGTTTGCTAAAGGGTACCTGTTTGAGGGTATAGGCACCGGCTATTTCTTTGACAGGTTGCCGGGAGGGCAATACTATTTCGGGGGTATTAAGAACAATGCTATGATCATTCACAATACCGATGTGGATGGTAATATCTTATGGAGCAAAACATATGGAAAGGTTGATCCCGAATTTTATTCCAATTACGGACTGGCTAACGTGGATAGTAACTCTAACTATTTTATTAACCTGGATGGTAATTGTGTTGGCATGGTTGATGCAAATGGTAACCCAGTATCGGCACGTGAGCTGAAAATACCAAACGATAATGTATTTGGCACCTGCATCGGTGTGCTGCCGAATAATAACAAGTTACTTTTAGTAGATGATCAATCTGCCTATGGAACAGAAGGGTATATGCTGCTATGCCTGTCTCCCAATCTCTCCACTATTTTATGGAATAAATATTTCTCAGGAGCATCTGCTTATTTCCGGAACTTCACGATCGTAGGTAATAATATATATGTTACCGGGGAGAACGAACAAAAGGGAACTATTCTTTGCTTTGATGGTAATAGTGGCGATCTTCTTGTTACAAAGACTTATAAGTTTGAAAGCAAACGAACGCTTATTGACGGGATTTATTCTTATAACAATGGTTTTATAATTCAAGCAAGGTATTATGATAATATGACAGGCGACTACAAACATATTATCATCCGTACAGACATAAATATGGATGTATTGAATACCTATTGCCTGGTGACTATACCGGGCAATGCAGCATTGACATTATATGTTCAACCGGGCGGTAGTTTTTACGGCGCGTGGGGATCAGGTCTTGCATACCGCTTGTTTTATATAAGTAATCAGGATGAGATTTTTTTTCATGATCTTCACATGGGGGGTGAGATTCCCCGTAAACTGATAAATACACCCGAAGGACTAACTCTGTTCAGCATGGCCAACTGGTATGCAGTTGGGTTGGGATATAATCAAACAGCTTTATATTTTACCAGGGCCGATGGCAATGGCTACCTGAATAATTGCGTTTCTGTTCCTCAACCGTTTCAAAAATCAGCGGTCAGCTACACGAGTGGAATATCTTCCCTTACTGCTACCAATACCTCGAAGATTACTTTGCTTCCGGCTGCTATCACTGCCAGCGATGCAATCCCCGTCACGAGAGAATCCTGTGGCGCTGTGAGTGTTTGCGATACGATCTCCATTCAGGGCAATACTGTATTCTGTAATAATGGCGATGCGAACTTTATTGCAAGAAGAAACCCTGGTTGCTATACCCAGGTAAACTGGACGCTCAGCGGTGGTACTGCTGAATGGCAAAAATTAAATGACAGTACGCTGTCTGTTCATTTTCTTCAATCGGGAACCTATACGTTAATAGCCGGGCTAACTACTTGTCAAAACATAAGTGATACTATTGAGATCAAAGTAACGGTTGCCGGCGAGGTACTTGATCTTGGTGCTGATGGAATGATTTGCACGGGAAATACGGTTCTTTTAAATGCCCGGCGTGGATTTGTTAGTTATGCCTGGCAGGATGGATCAACGGATTCTACTTTTCTTGTTAATCAACCCGGGCTTTACTACGTAGAAGTATTGGATGCCTGCGGTAACATATTCCGGGACACAGTATTGGTCTCACTCCAACCACCCATTGCTCTTGATATCGGACCCGACAGAATCAAATGCAATGACGATACGCTTCATCTTAACGCAACAGCGGGGTTTCTGAATTATGCTTGGGCACCATCCTATAATATCAGCTCTGTTTCCATTCAAAACGTAATAGTCAATCCGATGGTTGATACATCATATACGGTGAGAGCGGAGAAAACACCCGGATGTTTTGTGTATGATACAGTTCATATAACGGTGCATACTTCACCTTTAATCGGCCTTGGTCCTGATATTAGTTTATGTGCTGGCGACAGTGCGCTGTTAAGTGCAGGTAATAATTTTTTAGATTATCAATGGAGTAATGGGAATTCTACCGCCGCTATCACTGTATATGCAGCAGGCAGCTATTCCATTGATGCCAGTACTACCGAAGGGTGTCATTCGTATGATACGGTTAGAGTGTTAAAAATTTTCGAAAATCCTGTTGTCAATCTTAATCATGACCCTGGTATTTGCACAGGAACAAGCAGGGTGCTTGACGCAGGCAAATATTCATCCTACCTGTGGAGTAATGGCTATACCGGTCAAATAATATCTGTAAGCAATATAGGCAGCTATGCCGTGATGGTAACAGATAATAATGGATGCAAAGGATTTGATACGGCAGTTATTTCTGAAATGCATCCGCGGCCTTCGCAATTCCTGCCTCAGGATACATCTTTATGTTCTTATGGATCTTTAGAGCTTATACCGCTTGTAAATTATCAAACCTACCGGTGGAGCAATAATTCGGCCTCCCGCACGCTGAGCATTTCTCAGCCGTCAACTTATTGGTTAGAGGTAGTAGATTATAATGGTTGTATCGGGAAAGATACCATAATGGTAACCCCGAAAGAATGTATGAAAGGTTTTTTTATGCCCAATGCCTTTACTCCCAACAAAGATGGAAAGAATGATCTTTTGCGTCCATTATTGTTTGGTAATGTAAAAGAATATTCGTTTACCATTTATAATCGTTGGGGTCAGCCAGTCTTTCGATCAAAAGTTCTTTCCCGGGGATGGGATGGAAACAATGAAGGTATACCTCAAGACAGCAATGTTTTTGTTTGGACTTGCATTTACCAATTTGAAGGTGACAACAAAAAAATAGCCCGGGGATCCATAATATTGATTAGGTAATATTAAAAC
>JBPPMM010000125.1:0-3246 GCA_051306075.1 Chitinophagaceae bacterium | reverse complement strand
GAGATCATGTCATTTCCACTTTCAATAGGTGTAGTAGGTGCCGTGTTTGCACCAATACTGGCTGCAGTTGGCGCCCTGGCCGCTTTGGTAGGAGAATGCACTATCTCCGTAGAGCGGGAAGAATAATATTGAAATTTACTTTCTCAATAATAACATAATCATGCCCATAATACTCCTGAAGAATTTAAGATTTGGCGGGTTATTATTTACTGGTTTCCTACGGAAATAACGTTATTTCCTTTTTTAGTAAAATAGCCAATGGGTAATAAATGGTCATCCAGTTTATATTCCTTTAATACTAATTCTACTTCCTTTACTGAATCTTTATTGACTGCTATAAGTAGTCCACCGCTGGTCTGTGGATCAGCCAGTATTGATTTTACAAAATCACTTTTCTCTTTAAAAGATGGACTAATAAAAATCTTATGCCCGTAACTATCCCAGTTTCGTTGTGTACCTCCGGGTACACATTGTTTGCTAAAATAAAAGTCAAGCTCATTATTAATTACCGGTATCGCTGACATATCGGGGATCACAGCGCTCAAACCACTACCTTCCGCCATTTCAGTTAAGTGACCAAATAATCCGAAACCAGTTACATCTGTCATGGCGTTTACGCCATTTATCTTTCCAAGGGCCTCTCCTATTTTATTTAATTGCATCATTTGTGCTGCCGACGTACCGGCATGGTTCTCCTTCAACAGGCCCTTTTTCTCGGCTGTTGTTAAAATGCCAACACCCAAGGGTTTGGTAAGAAATAAAATATCACCGGCCTTTGCCGTATTGTTTTGCTTGATGTTTGTAATAGCAACAATGCCATTGACAGCCAGGCCAAAAATAGGTTCAGGCGAATCGATGCTATGTCCGCCGGCCAATGGAATACCGGCTTCTGCGCAAATACTTCTTCCTCCTTCAATCACTTTTTTTGCAACAGACGGGGATAATTTATTAACGGGCCATCCCAATATAGCAATGGCCAGCAAGGGCTTTCCTCCCATAGCATATACATCGCTGATGGCATTGGCTGCAGCTATTCTTCCAAATTCAAAGGGATCATCCACAACCGGCATAAAAAAATCGGTAGTGGAAATGATGGCGGTCCCATTTCCCAGGTCGTACACAGCGGCATCATCTTTACTATGATTGCCCACCAGTAAATTTTTATTATCGGGCATTGCAAAACTGCCTGATAAAATCTCTTCTAATATTTTGGGAGAAATTTTACAACCGCATCCTGCCCCATGTGAATATTGTGTAAGCTTAATAGCCTGTTCCATTTTGTTTATTTAGTTACTAATTCAATTTCCAATATTTTTTTAGCATTCAGGCAGGCGTCAACATTTGAACATTCAAGGTGGGTGATCACCGGGTTTCGTTCCCGGTTGTTCAAAGCCTTATTATAAGATTTATCATAGTATTTCAGCAGGATGCGAAAACAAGATTCCATATCATTTTCTGCTAAAAATTGAAGCGCATTTTTTGATTCCAGACCTCCCAATCTTTTTTTAATCCTTATAATGGCGTCTGCCACTTTTTCCCTGTCCAGTTTGCCATATTCCAGGAGTATATGCTTCAGCCTTTCTTCAAACGGGATTATCAAAAAAAGTAAGGCCGATCCTGACATGGTTTTCCACAGCGTATTAGGAATATTGATATGGCCGATACGCTGGCTTTCATCTTCCAGCCAGATTGTTTCCCTCCCGGGCAAAACAACTCCTGGTGCATCACCTGGTAAAACCGGATCCGGAATTCTGTTCATATGAGATCTTAACTCCCCGCTTAATAAATTTTCAAACATTTCCTGGCTGGGCTGAGCCGGCATACCGATATTTCCAAATGCAGATCCCTTATGACATGCCAGTTCCTCAAGATTAATAACAGCTTCCCCCATTTTTTTCATTTCCTCCAGTACATAGGTTTTACCCGAACCTGTATTTCCGCCAAGGATGTTGAATGCAAATGGTAAAGCAAAGGTTTCCAATACCCGTTTACGATAACTTTTATATCCCCCTGCCAATGTACTTACTTTATAACCGAACAAATCTAATAACCAGGCAACAGCTTCGCTGCGCATTCCCCCGCGCCAGCAGTGGACCAATATGCTTTTCTGGTCTATGCCTTCACCTGCAGAGGCAATTTTATTTTCCACCTGCTCTACCATTTTGCGCATCCTGGGCCCAAAATAATCAAGACCGGTTTTTATCGCTGCTTCACGGCTTTGTTGTTTATAGGTGGTACCTACTTCTTTTCTTTCTTCGTCAGTAAAGAGCGGGAGATTATGAGCACCGGGAATATGAGCATGATCAAACTCGGCCGGAGAACGAACATCCAGTACAGGATAATTTTTTCCGAGTTCAAGAAAACGATCAATAAGTATTTTTTCAACTGCCAAGCCGCGAAGGTAAAATTTAAACTTTGCAGAATGAATTATCGTTTAATAATTCCGATATTAAATTTTATTGCATTCAGAACAGGATACTCTTCAATCAAATACCCGGAACATCGGATATTGGTTACCGATTTTGATAAGGATTGACTACCTGTAAAATTCAAAGTCTTTGCGGCTGAAGGTACCTGGCGTTAAATGATCGCCTGGTTCAAAATCGTAACGAACGAAATGAATGTCGTTTAATTCTGTAAGCGTATAAGTGGTTGAGGAAATATATGCATCAGCACCTGCAGTTCCCATTTGCTGGGTCAGGTAAACACTGTTTGGAATACTTACATACACCGTATCGTTCACTATTTTATCAAATACGAGAGTTACATTATCCCAACCCGTATTTATATCTCGTACAAGACCCTCAGCTGTCAGCGTATCCGCATCAAAATTTCTTTGCTTTTTTAAAAAGAATTCGCCGTTGCTTGAATCATATGCGGAAATCCATATCCGCTTATCTTGCCGTGAAACTCCCTCCCCGGGTTTTAAAGGATCATCAATAGCGTCCTGGTCCGGTTGCTGATTATTACAACAAATGAGCAGCAGCATTAAAACCGGGATCCAAAGTGTTCGCATTTCTAAAATTACATTTTATAACATGAAATTAGGATACCCGAAGACAGTAAAAAAAATTCCCTGGTTTTTCGGGGCTTATTTAACTGCGCCACCTGGTTTTGGATTACTGGTTAAAGGAAATGAATAATACCTTTTGCTATATTACATTTTAAAAGTAACCCGCTTATTGTTTGGTAATATTGCAATATCAAAAAACTATGATATGCATATAGAATCCGATATTAAATTAG
>JBPPMM010000124.1:0-4396 GCA_051306075.1 Chitinophagaceae bacterium | reverse complement strand
GCTTTATAAATATTTTCAACGTATTGCTGGGGATTGCGGTCAATATATGGAAACCAGGTAGAGTGTATTTGAATCATAACCTTGTGACCTTTTTTAAAAGTATGCAGTACATCCTGCAGAGTAATATTTATATCGGTTAGTTCCCCCGGGGTAAAGGGTTCCGGTTTTGAAAAACTATTCCTGAACCTTCCGCGAAACACTTCGCTTCTTACCAATTGCTGGTAGCCACCCATTATTATATTTTTAGGATTATGATCGTAGTTGGGATGATCAGGGGGATAAACATCAATCAACTTTATTATAAAATCCGCATCGGTGCCGGTCATAGCTACTTTTAGTTTTGCCAATATTTCTCCCGCAATGGTTAGTTCATCTGTTAATGCCTCTGTTTCAAAAGTAAGGACATCTGGTCGGCGGGAAGCTTCCCTCTGATCATCACTCATGAACAAGCGTGGCGTAAAATCCAACCCTTCTGTTTGGGAGGTATATGGTACGGGTTTACCCGGATCACTGGTATACTCAAATTCTGCTTTTTCATTAACAGGCTTATTGACTGAGAGCTTTCCATTTTCGCCAAAATATAATTGAACAGGTGGTATATTTTCTGGCGGCCATTTATCAAATTGCTGCCATTCCTTTTTACCCGTATTAAACATGTAAGCTTCCGGCAAAGTTTCTTTGCCTTCATCTTTCAGATAGTAAGCAAAAAAAGGTTTTTCAATATCCCGCATGTAAAAAGTAGAGATGCTGTCGCCGAAATAAATATGATTATGGGTGGTCTTGCCTTTTTCGGCAGCCCAATCGCCATGTCCCCATGGGCCCATTACAATTGTATTCTTTGCACCTGGTGACGTTCTTTCAATGGTTTTATAAATGTTGAGGGGGCCATATAAGTCTTCAGCATCAAACCACCCTCCTACTGTTAACACGGCAGGTTTAATATTATTCAGGTGGGGCAGGATATTTCTCTTTTGCCAGAAAGTATCATAGTTTGGATGATCTACCATCTGCTGCCAGAAGAAATTATCGTGATGATAATCCTTTGAAATATTTTTTAAAGGGCCCAGATTTAAATAAAAGTCATACCCATCTTTGGCAGATTTTCCATAAAATCGCATCAGTTCTTCCATAAACCAATTTTCTTTAGTTGGTTCCTTTTTCTGGTATCCAAAAACGGCAAAAGCGGCGGTATAACTTTCGAGGTATGCCCCATTGTGATGAAAGTCGTCAAAAAAGAAATCAGATACCGGCGCCTGGGGAGAACAAGCTTTCAATGCAGGATGCGCATCTGGCAATGCCGCAGCAGAATAAAAACCCGGGTATGAAATGCCAAATATTCCAACTCTTCCGTTATTACCTTTAAGATTTTTGATAAGCCAGTCTATCGTATCCCAGGTATCAGAACTTTCGTCTATATCTTTTTTATTCTTCGTATTGTTGCCAGGAATGTTGGGTGTCATATTAGTAAACTCCCCTTCACTCATATACCTGCCCCGTACATCCTGGAAAACCAGGATATAACCGTCCTCTACAAGAAAACGGGAAGGATGCCCATGTGTTTTATACTCTGCATATGCTGAAGCATTGTAACAAGTCCTGTTCATCAAAATGGGCCATGACCTTGATTTATCTTTTGGCATATAAACTACCGTGAACAGGTTTTTCCCATCACGCATAGGAATTTTATATTCTGATTTTATATAGTGTTCCCGCATATACAAGGAATCCTTGTCTGGCTCCTGGCCAAGAACTATAATAGAACAGAAACAAGAAAATAACAGAACAACCAGGATTTTCATACTATATAATTTTTATATGGAAGAAAAATG
This sequence comes from Chitinophagaceae bacterium, assembly GCA_051306075.1. Taxonomy (GTDB): domain Bacteria; phylum Bacteroidota; class Bacteroidia; order Chitinophagales; family Chitinophagaceae; genus Terrimonas_B. The sequence goes on along the minus strand of JBPPMM010000124.1, from coordinate 2,567 downwards.
CACAGGGCTAAGCTACATAATATTCAAATAAAGCAAACGTGCTTTTATTTGCAATGTATTTTAATGTGTCGACTAAAAGTTTACATTAGTTTAAATCCACAATTACTCTGTTAAAAAAACATATTTACAATAGTTTAACTGATTGTGGCTTGATCTTTCATCTTATTTTCCGTCATAGCCTTATTAAATTATTTTAAAACCATAAGCATGAAAACATTGATCTCTACTTTTTTTATCGGACTTATCTTTTTAACCTCCTGTGGCACTTCAAATGTAAAAGAGCCCGAATACCGGGATATCCGTGAGGTACGAATGATTGAACTGGGAGTTTTACAATCTACAGCCGGCATATATCTTATTTATTATAACCCCAACAACTTTGGTGTACAGCTTTCCGATTTGAGGGGAGATGTTTACGTGGATAATGTATTTTTTGGCCGCTTAGGATTGAATGAGAGGGTTAATGTAAAAAAAAGATCCGAATTCATTGTGCCTGCAATCATCAAACTGGATATGATTGGAGCTGTTAAAAATCAAAGAGACCTTTTTAAAAAGAAAGAGGCCCTGGTAAGAATCGACGGAATGGCCCGGGTTTCCAAATCAGGTTTGTCCAGGGATTTACCCATTCGCTTTGAAAGGATGGAAAACATTGAACGTTTCAGAAGCCTTGTCGCCCGGTAATAAATAGAACTATTTAAAATGAATCCCCGCATCAACCGGGGATTTTTTGATTTAGACAGGCTTTATTAATAAGGCTCTTTCTTCACTTCTCCTAACCAGATCAGGGACAGAAAATAAGTACAAGAATTTATTCAATTTTTGTTTCTGTTGTATTCAAACTTTTAGCTTTGTAAAAGATAACCCTGCTTTTATGAGAAAAGTAATATTACAATTAGCTCTCAGTCTCGACGGCTTTTTGGAAGGGCCCAATGGAGAATTTGACTGGTGTTTTACAGATAATGATTATGGAATGATTGATTTTTTTAAGCGAATCGATGCCATCTTTATCGGTCGAAAAAGCTACGAAATGAGCCTGGCAATGGGCGGTTCTGCTCCTCCAGGCTTCCCTTCCTTAAAGGAATATGTTTTTTCAAATTCTTTAAAGGATGTTGCCGGTGATCGAATGCTCGTTAACGGAGATATAGAAATGGAAGTAAACAAAATAAAAAAAGAACCGGGCAAAGATATCTGGCTATATGGAGGTGCGTCACTAACTACTCATTTTATAAATCATAGCCTGGTAGATGAAATAGTGTTAGCAGTACATCCGATACTATTGGGCCGGGGTAAATTATTATTTCAAAATATTAGGGGAAGAATTCCTTTAAAGTTTATAAGCTCAATCAGCTACCCTTCCGGGCTGGTCATGTTAGCTTACCACCTGCAGAAATAATTACTCATTAACGAGCCTGCAAGCAAATTAAATAGGATGCAAATTAATATCCGGTCACTAGTGTTTTTGGTATCCATCATTTCTAATAAAAATGCAGTAGGTTCGTGAACAATAATTGCAAATTGTACCGCTTTAAAATAATAAAATTGGGGAAGGGTTTTTCAAATGTGTTGAAATAAAACCAGCTATAAAGAAATATTTTTTTAATGATTAATAAATGCCATACAAAATGATAAAAAAATTTACAGTTATACTATCCCGCTTTTTATTTATAGGGATTATGATCCCGTCTTTGGTGTTAGCGAATAGAGGAGCACCGGCAGCCAGGGAATTTTATCAATTAACTGTTTATCATTTTTCTAATAGCACACAGGAAAAACTAATTGATGATTACCTGAAAAATGCATTAATACCTGCTTTGCATAAAATGAATATAAATAGGGTTGGTGCCTTCAAACCATTGAGTAACGACACGGCCAGTGATAAAAGACTATATGTGCTGATAAATTTTAAATCGCTTGATTTGGTGCCCAAACTTTCAGCTAAACTCAAAGCTGATAAAGATTACCAGGCTAAGGGAACCGGATACCTTGACGCCGCTTATAACGCAGCACCATATACAAGGATGGAAACCATTTTACTGCAGGCCTTCTCCCACACTCCCATAATGCAATTGCCTTCATTAAAGGAACCGAAATCAGGAAGGGTTTATGAATTGCGCAGCTATGAGGGTGCTACCGAAAAAATTTATGAAAACAAAGTACACATGTTTAACCAGGGAGGTGAAATCGATATTTTCAAAAAGCTCAATTTTAACGCAGTGTTTTATGGTGATGTACTGGCAGGAAGTAAAATGCCCAATTTGATGTATATGACGACCTTTGAAAACATGGAAGACAGGGATAAGCATTGGAAAGCATTTTCAGCAGATCCGGACTGGAAAAAGCTTTCTGCCATGCCGGGATATCAAAACAATGTTTCTCATATTGATATTACCTTAATGCGCCCAACTGATTATTCAGATTATTAAAGCGCCGGCATATTTTTATACCTTGTTGCAGGCCCGATAATTAACTATGATTGTGATTTTTTTCAGAGCGCCGAAAAGCTCCTAAATAAATAAAAATGGCAAGATCTCACCACCGGAAAAAACACAAAGAACATCTGAAGCAGT
>JBPPMM010000104.1:0-4898 GCA_051306075.1 Chitinophagaceae bacterium | reverse complement strand
ATTCACTGGCCAATATCGCTAACGGCCTGGTCACTTCAGTTAATCAATATGCCCTTCTTCGTTTTATTGCAGGCATTGGCCTGGCGGGTGAGCTGGGTGTTGGCATTACACTGGTAGCTGAAATTTTACCAAAAGAGATCAGGGGCTACGGAACATCATTGGTAGCAGGTGTTGGCATGCTGGGAGCTGTGCTTGCCTATTTTGTCGCCGATTATTTTGAATGGCGTATCGCTTATTTTATCGGAGGTGGTTTGGGATTATTGTTGCTTTTGTTGCGGGTTAAAGTTTTTGAATCGGGAATTTTTCAGAGCGTAAAAGAAAAGCAGGTATCAAGAGGAAATTTCTTCCAGTTATTTTCTTCACGCAAACAGTTTATGAAATATTTCCTCTGCATATTAATTGGTGTGCCGGTTTGGTTTGTTGCCGGTATATTAATGACCTTTTCTCCTGAGTTTGGTAAAGTGCTCGACCTGGGTGTACCAATTGTTGCCGGTAAAGCCGTAATGTGGGAATACCTCGGTTTAACCATTGGTGATATCTCCAGCGGCATACTCAGCCAGTATTTTAAAAGCAGGAAAATCGTGGTGATCATGTTTGTTTCCTTAGTGGGCATCTTGTCTGCTATATTCTTATTTGTTCCTCTCCAGTCCGCTACTATCTTTTATGCATTATGCGTTTGTCTTGGATTTGCAGCAGGCTATTGGGCCTTGTTTGTAACCATAGCGGCCGAACAATTTGGAACAAATATCAGGGCAACCGTAGCCACCACCGTTCCCAACTTTGTTCGCGGCAGCATTATTATCATGACGCCCTTGTTCCTGATTTTTAAAACTCAGTTTGGTTTACTGGCCGGAGCTGGTTTGGTGGGGCTTCTAGCCGTAGGAGTGGCTTTATTTGGAATTATAAATATGGAAGAAACCTTTGGCAAGGATCTGAATTATATCGAAGAAGAATCTCCCCGCTCCCGTTGGTCTGTCTTTAAAATAAAACCCGGCAAACTAAAACCATCTTCATCCCGGTCCAAATAAAGAATGCCGGAATTTATAATTAATAGAAATACAAATTTAAAATGGCAATAAAAAAACATATCCTGATCATTCCGGGCGATGGTATCGGACCTGAGGTCACGACCTGTGGTAAAGCGGTGCTGGAGCAGATTGCAGCCAACAGTGGTCATCAGTTTACATTCGATGAAGCCATCATGGGTCATGCTGCTATAGAAGCTATGGGAGATCCCTTACCTGCTGAAACACTTGAAAAAGCAAAAGCAAGTGATGCGGTTTTATTTGGAGCCGTAGGACATATCAAATATGATAACGATCCTACGCTTAAGGTAAGACCGGAGAATGGTTTGTTGGGTATTCGTAAAGGATTAGGTCTGTATGCTAATCTTCGCCCTATCATTTTATTTGATGAATTATTAGATGCTTCCAGCATAAAACCGGAAGTACTTAAAAACACAAATATTTTATTTTTCCGGGAGCTGACCGGCGACGCTTATTTTGGAGAAAAGAAACGAAGTGAAGACCGGAATTCCGCTTCTGACCTGATGATCTATCACCGCTATGAAGTGGAACGTATCGCCATAAAAGCATTTGAAGCGGCCAGGACAAGAAACAAAAAAGTTTGCTCCGCGGATAAAGCAAACGTTTTGGAAAGTTCAAGATTGTGGCGTGAAGTAGTGCAGGACGTAGCTAAGAATTATCCGGATGTGGAAACAACACACATGTTTGCCGATGCGGTGGCCATGCAACTAATAAAAAATCCCAGGCAGTTTGATGTGATTTTAACCACCAATATTTTTGGTGATATATTAACGGATGAGGCATCACAGATAGCAGGCTCTATGGGCATGCTCGCCTCTGCTTCCATTGGTGACGGCACCGGTTTATTTGAACCTATCCATGGGTCTGCACATGATATTGCCGGTCAGAATAAAGCCAATCCATTAGCCTCCATACTATCCGTTGCATTGATGCTGGATATAAGTTTTGGATTAAAAGAGGAAGCTAAAAAAGTTACGGATGCAGTTGCAGGCGTATTGAAAAATGGTTTCCGTACAGCAGATATTGCCAGCGCATCAATAGATAAGAGCAAAATTTTAGGGACAAAAGAAATGGGGGAACAGGTGCTTCAGTTTTTAAAACAAGCCAGCCTGTCAAAAAAAGACGGAGCGCTGCAGCAGGTGTAGTTGTATATGATTTTAGATAAGAATGAAGGATAGGTAAATGACAATTGGATTCGATCAAATCTTTTTTGAATTTCAAAAGTCATTATTTGGTTGTGTTTTGTATAAACGAATGCTATGTCAATGGAAAAAAATGATCTCCCTTCTGCGGGTAAATTAAACCGCCGGATTTTCCTCCAGTATAGTTCCCTGGTTGCCGGGAGCCTGGTTGTTTCCCCTTTAGTGGGTCAGCCATTCATTACTTCCTTTGCGCCTGGTGATAATACACTTTACTGGTATCAGCAACCACTTCGCATTATGCATACCGTATTAAGAGAAACGGATGCAGAACACTATGACGCCAATGCCGTGGTGGACTACCTGAAAAAAAACGGGAGTAATGCCCTTTGTGTAAATGCAGGTGGCATTGTTGATTTTTTTCAGAATCCCTTACAAGCGTCCAATATCAATGCGTTTATGGGAAAAAGGGATGTGTTGAAAGAAATTACAACAGCCTGTAAAAAAGCCGGAATAAAAGTGATTGCCCGAATTGATTTTCGGGGTGTGGAAGAACATGTTTATAAAAAATTTCCTGACTGGTTTAAAAAAGATGCAGCACAAAACCCGGTTACTACTAACTATACCAAACCGGTATTATATGAATCCTGCTACCTGGGTCAATACAGGAATGAATATGCTAATGAGTTTGTCCAATATGTCATGATGAATTATGAAGTGGATGGCATATGGCATAATGCACCGGGGTTTAATGGAATTTGTTATTGCCCCCGATGCCGGGCTGATTTTAAAGAGAAGACAGGAAAAGAAATTCCTTTACTGCCGGCTGCATCGTCGGAAGAACTGGATCGCTATATGGAATGGAAGGCAGAAGCGGCTGATCAGTATATGGATCGCATTAAAAAAACCGTAAAATCATTTGGAAAGGATAAAGCCTACACCGCAGAGGTTTTTAGTATATACAGGGTGGGCCAGAAAGTAGATTCCGGAATAGACCTGGATAGTGCCAAACGACATTTCGATATAATGGTAAGTGTCGCTTTTCTTTCTGAAAACGGCCAGGGCGAACATTTTCCTTATGAAAATCTGAATTACGGCAATCCGATTATCAAGTTTTTAAAATCGATGGTGCCGGACCGGGAAGCCGTTGTTATGTATGGCGGCAATGGCACTACGCATCGCCTGGTTATTGATCCCCCGCTGGATCTTAAGATATGGCTTTGGGAAATTTTATCTGCCGGCGGAAGATTCTGGAACTGCTATTTTTCAAATGTTCCTACGCTAACAAATGACAACAGGAATGCATTAAATGAATCAAATGCTTTTCATTTTGTAAAAACGAATTCAAAAATATTGGAGCAACATGTGCCGGTTGCTGCTGTGGGTATTTATTATTCACAACCTACCCGGGTATCCTATCGCACAAAGTCAGTGGAAGCCGATGAGTTCGGTACTGATATAAGAGGAATGGAAACCGTATTGATGGAAAATCATATTCCGCATGATTTCATTTTAAGTGACCAGCTCAGCAAGGAAAGATTGCAGAAATACAAGCTGGTGATATTACCCAATGTGAGGTGGATGTCCGATAAGGAAATAGAGTTGCTGAAGAACTATGTAAAAGAGGGAGGCAACCTGGTTGCCACTTATGCCTCCAGTTTGTTTAATGAAGAGGGTAAAGAACGCAGCGATTTTGGTTTGTCGGAATTATTTGGAGTCAGGTATGCCGGTAAAAGAGAAAATACAAGGAAAGATAACTACCAATATATTTTAAATAAAAAACACCCGGTAGTGGAACCCGATAGTTCAAAAACGGAACTTTTATTTAATGCAGGTTATACAGCGCTGAGCAAACCAATAAAGGACGTTACGGTTATTTGCACCTGGGTGCCCACCATTCAAAACCAGCCGCCGGACAAATCCTGGGTAAAAGAATTTTCAAAAGAGTTTCCGACCATTGTTGAAAATAAATATGGCAAAGGGAAAGTAATGTATTTCGCCAATCAACCCGACGTATTGAGTTACGAAACCGGTCATCCCGATCCGCGAAATCTTTTGCTGAGAACATTCCGTTACCTGGCCGGCAGTTCTATTCCCATTGAAACCAATGCACCCTCCAGTGTCCATATCGGGTTGACAAGATCTTTACAAAAAAAAGGAGATCATATTCTTTCATTGGTGAATACAAGTTCGGGACCGGTTCGCCCGATACGGGAGTTGATTCCTGTTCATGATATCACTATAAAATTAAACCTTGAGGGAAGATCCCTTGGTAATTATAAAGTTTTGCGTTCGCAGGGTGATTGCAGGGTAAAGGCAATGGGACAAAATATTGAATTGCGGATTAGCAGGCTCGAGGATTTTTGTGCTATCCATATTCAAATGGTCAGTTGACAAAAATCATCAAATTAAACGGAAGAGTAAAAAATACTGTACGAGACTTGTTTGTATTATGTTATTGGAATTATTTGAAAAGGCTTGACAAATTATAATACATCCGGCCTCGAAAAAATGACGTTAAGAAAATTATGCAGTAAACCGTTAAGAAGCCGATCCCGCAGAAGGCGGGATTTGAGCCACCAGTAACCCGGACTTTAAGATATTTAGCGGCGAGTTCGCCGGGTTTAGGTTTTGTTAATCCAGAGCGCAGCGAAGGATTGCGTTAAGGCAAAAAAGTAAAAAGTTCGTTAGTATTGGGTTGCGACTAAATTAC
>JBPPMM010000095.1:0-13174 GCA_051306075.1 Chitinophagaceae bacterium | reverse complement strand
CTATTTTTACGCACTTTTATTAAAATGCTTATTGTATAAAACGCTTGTTTGAATTATTTTAGAAGATGATGGTTTTCCCGCAGGTTTAAATTTTGGTATTAATTTTTATTTTTCAATTTATCTTAAAACAAAAATATTATATGGTTCCGGTTCAGATGGTGGATACAAAAACGCAGTATCATAATATAAAAACGGAGATAGATAGCGCAGTTTTGGAGGTGATGGAAAGCTCAGCTTTTATTAATGGAAAGGCCGTGCAGGAATTTGGAGAAAACCTTTCTGCCTACCTTGGGGTAAAATATACGATTCCATGTGCCAACGGAACAGATGCATTGCAGATTGCAATGATGGCCCTTGGTCTGCAGCCTGGTGATGAAGTGATCACTCCATCTTTCACTTATATTGCTACAACGGAGGTCATTGCCCTGCTTAAATTAAGACCGGTATTTGCAGAAGTGGATCCAAAGACTTTTTGCCTGGATCCTGTTGCGTTGGAAAAGTTGATAACTCCAAAAACCAGGGCCATTGTTCCTGTGCATTTATATGGCCAGGCTGCTCCTATGAAAGAGATTATGGATATTGCAAAAAAGCATAACCTTTTTGTAATTGAAGATAATGCCCAGGCCATCGGATGCGATTATATATATCGGGATCAGTCAATAAAAAAGACAGGTACTATTGGTCATATCGGAACCACATCATTCTATCCGTCCAAAAACCTGGGAGCATTTGGGGATGGCGGTGCCATTTTTACCAATGACGAAGACCTGGCTGTGAAAATGAAAATGATAGCTAATCACGGGCAGAGCCGCCGGTATTACCATGACATGGTAGGATGCAATAGCCGGCTGGACACTATTCAGGCCGCCATTTTAAATATAAAACTTAAACATCTGGATGATTATAATAACGCCAGGAGACAAGCGGCTGATTTTTATGATCAGGCATTCGCCGGTCATCCAAAAATAACAACCCCATATAGAGCTGAATGGTCCAGGCACGTGTTTCATCAATATACCCTGCTACTTGAAGGAGGAGAAGGTTCAGCTGGACTTAGGACAGGCTTAGGCGATTTCTTGTTAAAAAATAACATACCTTCAATGATCTATTATCCGATACCTGGACATAAACAAAAGATGTTTGAACAATTTAATGTGTCGTCACAGTTAATGCCGGTTACGGACTGGCTTACAGAAAGAGTGATTTCACTTCCCGTTCACACGGAATTGGATGAATCACAATTGCAGCACATCACATCAAAAGTGCTTGAGTTCCTGAAAACATAATCGTTACGATTTGCGCTAATCCATGTGAAATGCATTATTAAGTTATAGTGCAATTCATATCTCTATATCTTTGGCCACTTTTAAAATAATTTAGTATGAGAATAGCGGTAATAGGAACCGGATACGTAGGATTAGTTACAGGTACTTGTTTTGCTGAAACAGGAAATATGGTAACGTGCGTAGATATCGATATCAATAAGGTGACAAAATTGATGAGTGGAGAAGTAACCATTTATGAGCCGGGTCTCGAAAAAATATTTCTCCGTAATCTTAAAGAGGAGCGACTCACTTTTACCACAAATCTTGAAGAAGGAATAAAAGATGCTTCCATAGTGTTCCTGGCTTTGCCAACTCCACCCGGAGAAAACGGCTCGGCTGACTTAAAGTATATTTTGGGCGTAGCAAAGGAACTTGGAAAGCTGATCAAGCCCGGAGATTATAAAATTATCGTTGATAAAAGTACCGTTCCGGTTGGCACCGCTGAAAAAGTAAGAGCCACTATATTAGAAAGCAGTAAGCTGGAACAGCCGACTGGCGAAAATTTAGCAGATGCTTTTGATGTTGTTTCTAACCCTGAATTTTTGCGGGAAGGGGTAGCAGTTGAGGATTTTATGAAACCAGACAGGGTAGTAATTGGCACCAGTTCCGAAAAAGCTAAAAAATTGATTGGCGAATTGTTTGCACCTTTTGTCCGGCAGGGCAACCCGGTTTTATACATGGATGAACGTTCTGCAGAATTGACTAAATATGCTGCCAATTCATTCCTGGCCACAAAGATTTCCTTTATGAATGAAATAGCGCAATTGTGCGAGAGAATGGGAGCTGATGTGGATATGGTCAGGCGGGGAATAGGAAGTGATACGAGAATTGGCAAACGGTTTTTATTTCCGGGAATTGGATACGGGGGTAGTTGTTTTCCAAAAGATGTCCAGGCTCTTGTTAAATCATCTGATGAAGTAAATTATAAGTTTAAAATATTAAATGCAGTTATGGAGGTTAATGAAGCGCAAAAACTTCATCTTCTTCCGGCAATAAAAAAATATTTTAAAGGAGAATTAAACGGTAAGCATTTCGCTATGTGGGGTCTTGCTTTCAAGCCCAATACAGATGATATCAGGGAAGCGCCGGCATTGTATATGATTGAAGCGCTGACAGCGGCAGGAGCCACTGTTTCAGTTTTTGACCCGGAAGCGATGAATAATGTGCGGTCTGCCATTGGCGATAAAGTAATTTATGCAGAAAGTCAATATGATGCCCTGAAAGGTGCAGACGCCCTCATCATTGCAACGGAATGGAATGAATTCCGAACGCCTGATTTTTTAAAAATTGTATCCAGTCTTAAAAGCAAAGCGATCTTTGATGGCCGTAATCTTTTTGACGTGTCCGCCATAAGGGACCTGGGGTTTCATTATGAAAGCATTGGCCGTCCCGAAATAAAAAATCAGACTTCAACCAGGTGATAAAAATCCCTTTTTTAAAAGTTGAAGAATCAATTAAAGAAATATAATTACTGTCTTATATGTCAACTTTAAATGAAAAAACAAATCCGGTAGGCAGGGTATTGATTACCGGTGCGGCTGGTTTTCTTGGTTCCCATTTATGTGACCGGTTCATAAAGGAAGGATATCACGTAGTTGGTATGGATAACCTCATTACCGGCGATCTCAGGAATATTGAACATCTTTTCAAACTGGAACAGTTTGAGTTTTATCATCACGACGTAACCAAATTTATCCATATACCGGGCGAACTAGATTTTATTCTCCATTTTGCATCCCCGGCAAGCCCTATTGATTACCTGAAAATCCCGATCCAAACTTTGAAAGTTGGAGCTATGGGAACGCATAATTGCCTGGGGCTGGCCAAAGCAAAAAATGCAAGGATCCTGGTTGCTTCTACCAGCGAAGTGTATGGAGACCCACTTGTGCATCCTCAAAAGGAAGAATATTGGGGAAATGTAAATCCGGTAGGCCCCAGGGGCGTTTATGATGAAGCAAAAAGATATATGGAATCAATCACCATGGCCTATCACACCTTTCATAATGTAGATACCCGGATAGTCCGCATTTTTAATACATATGGCCCCAGGATGCGGTTGAACGATGGAAGAGCGTTACCCGCTTTTATTGGCCAGGCCCTAAGGGGAGAATCTTTAACTGTTTTTGGCGACGGATCCCAAACCCGTAGTTTTTGCTTTGTTGATGATCTTGTGGAGGGCATTTACCGGTTATTACTCAGTGAATATCGGTCGCCGGTAAATATTGGTAATCCCAATGAAATATCTTTAAAAGACTTTGCGGAAGAGGTAATTGCGTTAACCGGAAATAAAGCTGCTATAGTTTATAAACCACTTCCTGTTGACGATCCCAAGCAAAGGCAACCTGATATTACAAAGGCACAACAAATATTAGGTTGGGAACCCAGGATGAGCAGGAAAGAAGGACTGCAAATTACATACGACTATTTTAAATCTTTACCGGAGGAAGAATGGCGAAGGCAGCCCAAAGAATTTCTCAGCAGAAAATAAGACAGGTCAACTGCTGTACAGGGTATTTTCAAGGTACTATGATTATGAATTAAAAGATTCTATCTTTAACTTTTTAACCCCTTAAAAACTATAAAAATTCCCATGTACCAGGAATTAATCGAGAAAAAGGCAAAACTGGCTGTTATCGGATTAGGATATGTTGGACTACCCATTGCTCTGGAATTTGCCCGGAAACTTTCCGTAATTGGGTTTGATATAAGTGAAAACCGGATAGCCCTCATGAAGCAGTGCATTGACCCCAGTAAGGAACTCGAAAAAGAGGCATTTGATGGTTGTGATATTGTATTCACAAATTCACTGGACACATTGCGTGAGGCAAATTTTTTTATTGTAGCAGTTCCTACTCCGGTTGACGAACATCATGTTCCAGATCTTATCCCCATTCAAAAAGCATCACAGACCATAGGGAAAGTAATAAAAAAGGGAGATTACGTTGTTTTTGAATCTACGGTATATCCCGGCTGTACAGAAGAAGATTGTTTACCCATCATTGAAAAATTATCCGGTTTAAAACAAGTTGTTGATTTTAAAGCTGGCTATTCTCCTGAAAGAATAAATCCAGGGGATAAATTGCATACATTGGCTTCTATAATAAAAGTTGTTTCGGGTTGTGACGCAGAATCCCTGGATGTGATCGCAAAAGTGTATGAATTAGTGGTGGAAGCCGGCGTTCATCGTGCCTCATGTATAAAAGTAGCAGAAGCAGCTAAGATCATTGAAAATACTCAGCGGGATCTGAACATTGCATTGATGAATGAATTATCCATCATTTTCGACAGGATGAACATAAATACTTTTGAGGTATTGGAAGCCGCGGGAACTAAATGGAACTTCTTAAAATTTCAACCCGGTCTTGTGGGCGGCCATTGTATTGGTGTGGATCCTTATTACCTTACACATAAAGCAAATGAATTAGGCTATAAGTCGCAGGTTATTCTTGCCGGCCGAACGATTAATGACGATATGGCAAATTATGTGGCCAGGAAAACGGTACAGCATATTATTAAGACCAACGGAAATATGAAATCTGCAAGGGTATTGATTAAGGGAGCTACATTCAAAGAAAATGTTAGTGATATCCGAAACTCCAAAGTGGCTGACGTGGTAAATGCATTAAAAGCTTATTCTGTAAATGTGGACGTAGAAGATCCTTATGCTGATTCAGATGAATTGCAACATGAATATGGATTTGGTCTTATTGCCGATACAGGTAAAGAATATGACGCGGTGATCATTACAGTGCCGCATGCTGATTATTTATGCCTTGACGATTCTTACTTTTGCGGTATAACAAAAACCCATGCCCTGGTGGCTGACCTGAAGGGAATTTACCGTAATAAAATTAATAACAGGGAATACTGGAGTTTGTAAAACCATGCCTTTTCAACTTACTGAAATACCCGGCTTGTTAATTTTTGAACCCCCTCTTTTTGATGATAGCCGGGGTTATTTTTTTGAATCCTTTAATGAAAAAGTATTCCGGGAACAGGGTGTCAATATCCGGTTTGTCCAGGACAATCAATCATCTTCTTCATTTGGCGTAATACGGGGATTGCATTACCAGCTAAATCCATTTGCCCAGTCCAAATTGGTAAGGGTATTATCCGGAAGTATATTAGATGTGGCGGTAGATATCCGCAAAGGTTCTCCAACTTACGGAAGACATTTTGATATTGAATTATCAGCTGAAAACAAAAAGCAATTACTGGTTCCAAAAGGTTTTGCTCATGGGTTTTCCGTGTTGAGTGAAAGAGCGGAAGTATTATATAAATGTGATGAATTTTATAATAAGAATAGCGAAGGAGGTATCCGCTTTGATGACCCTGCTCTAAACATCAACTGGCAAATTCCCGCTAATAAAGCGATTGTTTCTGGTAAAGACAAAGTATTGCCTATGCTTGAAGAATGCGAAACCAATTTTATTTTTGAAGTATAATGTCTACACAAAAAAAAATATTGGTCACCGGTGCAAATGGCCAATTGGGGATGGAATTGCAGCAACTTGTTTCATCCTGGCCGCAGTTTAATTTCATATTTACTACCCGTCAGGAATTACCTCTTGATAACCCTGAAATAATTCATAGGTTTATTTCCAGGCAACAGCCACACTATTTAATTAATTGCGCAGCATATACAGCAGTAGATAAAGCCGAATCAGAACCCGGACTGGCTTATCAATTAAATGCAGATGCTCCAGCTTTTATTGCTGCAGCCTGCCAGGAATATAAATGTCAACTCATTCACATTTCCACCGACTATGTATTTAAAGGATCCGAACAAGGGCCATACCGGGAGGATGATAGCCCAGATCCGGTCAATCTTTATGGTGCTTCCAAATTGGAAGGTGAAAGAAATATATTGCGCATCCATCCCGGATCTGTTATTATCCGAACGGCATGGGTATATTCTGAATTTGGAAAAAATTTTGTCAAAACCATGTTAGGCTTAATGGCGAACAGGGATGAGATAAATGTGGTCAATGACCAATCAGGCACACCCACCTATGCTGCCGACCTTTCTGCAGCAATAATGACAATAATTTCAACAATTGAAGAAACTTCTCAAGACTTACAACTTGCCGAATTTGCAGGGGTATATCATTTTAGTAATGCAGGTCATATAACCTGGTATGACTTTGCTGTGGCTATAAAGGAATTCTCCGGTAGTGCCTGCCGGGTAAACCCTATCAGCAGTTCCCAATTTCCCACTGCTGCCAGGCGGCCGTTCTATTCTGTTCTTGATAAAACAAAAATTCAAAAAGTTTTTGGAATCCTGCTCAATGACTGGAAGACGAGCCTGGCCGTTTGTTTAGAAAAGCTTAAAACAAATTCTGTGTAGTTTTAATCCTGTTCAAATGGAAACAGGAATAAATTCATAATCAGGATTACCAAAAGGCTAAAATCCTAAAGCGAATCCACCGAAATAATTACGCAAGGCCGAAGGATTAAAATATCTTCTGCCTGCCGCATTGATATCATTTCCCAGGCTATAATTTTCATTCAGCGCATTATCGATCCCGGCAAATATTTCAAGAGAAAAGTGAGTATTGAATTGTTTTTTCCACCCCGTCTTACCCTGTAAAATATTAAATGCACCTGCATACAGATCATTTGCATCGTTGAGCGGTAGTTTTGATGTGTGACTGAGGCTTGAATGAAGGTACCACCCCGGGCCACTATTGATATCTATCCCGGTCACTGAAATAGTCCTGGGTACACCGGTCAATGATTTTCCGGAATGATCAACTGTTCCGGAAATATAATTAGTAAAAACATAATCGTTGATTGTATAAGATGACCATAATTTGATTATTCTGAAAAATCCGGTAGATTTTGCAACTAACATATAGGCTGCCCTAAGTTCCAATCCTTTCTGATCAGTACCTCCTGCATTAACAAAGAACTCCTGCCCGGCGATGTTATTTCTTCTCACAATAGCTTGTTGCAATTTGAAATAATAGGCTGCAATATCAAAGTCAAACCGGTTGTCTGTTGAATGTCCCCGCATGCCAAATTCATAATTCCATCCGGCTTCAGGTTGGAGTTCTGTATTAATATTGCCATCAGAGGAACGGATTTCGGCTATAGTGGCAGGAGAGAAGCCCTTGCTTGCGGAGGTATATAAAGTCAGGGATTTGGTGACAGGATATAAAATTGCAAGACGCGGAAGAAATTGTTCATCAAATTTTTTCCTTTTCTGATCATGATCGCTTCCAGTGAGCCTCCTGTACTTATATTGGTAAGCATTCGTGCTAACTCCAGCCTGCACTAGTAACTTTTTACGGAGTTGCCATTCTCCCTGTACAAACGGAAACCATTGCCTGGCAATAATTCTATCTTTTAACTGTACTGTGTCAGCAACACCTTTCCTGTTGCCGTAATTATCAACAGCTGCATGACTATATTGCCATTCCAATCCACCAATCAAACGGAAGTCCTGTTCATTTTTGTAAGTGGCAAAAATAAATTTGCTCCTGAATGAGAGGTTATCTTCATCTCTTTTCTCATAGTTAGTTATGAAAGGATTTTTAAAATCCGAATGCGAATAAGACACGGAGGAGGTATGGCTCCATTGAGGATTAAACTCATGAGTATAACTGGTGCCTGCGAACAATGTTTTATTATAAATAGCCGCTTTTTGTTCTGCTGCACCGGGAAGTGTAGCAGTGGCTGGCCTGGACTGCCTGGGGTTCTGTTGCATTTGCGCAATATTCAATCCGCCCGGTGTTTGATAATATAGATCGGAGTACAATAGTATCCATTCCAGTTTATCGTTTCTGTTGATTTTTGACTGACCATTCCATTGTAATACATCTTTTCTCATTCGGCTGTTGTCCCTATAGCCATCTGCCTGGTGGTGACTTTGAGTAACAGAAGAACTGATCTTCTCATTCCTGAATTTCCATTGCAACTGTTCACCAAAATTTCCATAGGAACCAGCAGACAATTGTACACGGAACCGGTTAAATTTTGAATGATTGTCAAAAAACGGTGGCTCGTCTGTGTGCAAAACCACTACACCGCCGGTATTTGCACCAAATAAACTACCACCCGGTCCTTTTAATATTTCAACAGATCCTATAGTTAATGGATCAACCAGGTTAATATAGGTGTTGCCTCCTGCATCTGTAAAAGGCATATCGTTCCAATATATTTTTATATTTCTTACGCCGAATGGAGAACGGAGTAAACTTCCCCTGATATTAAGCCGGTAACTACCTGGTGACCTTTCCTCCATTCTCACACCTGGAATCGTGTTAATGGAAGGTAATAAGGATATACTGGCATATCGATGAATATCTCTGGCAGGAATGAATCCAACAGCCACAGGTGTTTCGGCCAGGCTGCGGGCTGATTCATATCCTTTTAATATAACTGGGGATAAAAGTAAAACTGAATCATTTTCTGATAATGGGGTTTCGGATTGAGCCACACCCGCAACAGATATGGAAAGAAGAAAAAGGTAAAGGATATATCTCATAAATATTGGTTTCCGTTGTCAAAAGTAATTAAACTGCAGAATAAATTGATGGATTCTGTATAGACGACTTGCAAAATCCAAGCGATTTTAAATTCATCCACAGCGGCAGAGAATATTTAATTTAGCAACAATATTCACCAGTAAAAAATTTGGATGTGAAGTTATTTATTAATAAAAACAGTTCAGCAAAGAATTATTTGATGCTGCCAGTGATCTTATTGTGCCTGCAGGCTATATCACAAACAAAAGATGTGGTGTATATGTTTTCTTATTTTAAAGATAATGGACAGAACGGTCTGCATCTGGCTTATAGCTATGATGGTTATGATTTCACTGCACTTAAAAGCGATAGTTCCTTTTTAAAACCGGTTATCAGCAAAGACAAATTGATGAGGGATCCCTGTATCATTCTCGGAGCCGACGGGAAATTTCATATGGTGTGGACGGTCAGTTGGGATGACAAAGGCATTGGCTATGCCAGTTCAAATGACCTGGTGAACTGGAGCCGGCAACAATATTTACCAGTAATGGCCCATGAAGATTCGGCAAGAAATTGCTGGGCGCCAGAGATAACGTATGATAAAACAAAGAAACAATATATGATCTATTGGGCTACCACTATTGCAGGTCAATTCCCTGCCGATGTTGCCATAGAGCGGGGATATAACCATAGGCTATATTTTATAACCACAAAAGATTTTAAAAAATTCAGTAAAACGAAATTGTTATACGACAAAGGATTTAATGTAATAGATGCAAGCATAGTTAAAGAAGGCGACAGGTTTATAATGTTTCTTAAAGATGAAACTCCTGATCCGTCTCAAAAAAATATTCGTATCTCCACGAGTAATTCTATGACTGGTGGATATAGTAACCCTTCTCATCCGATCACCGGTAATTATTGGGCTGAAGGCCCAACAGCAATAAGGATCGCTGGTCAATGGATCGTTTATTTTGATAAATACCGGGATCATAAGTATGGCGCTGTTACTTCGCCGGATGGAGTTAACTGGACTGATATTTCAGATAAGATAATAATGCCCGAAGGAATACGGCACGGTACTGTATTTACTATTACAAAGGACCAATTGGCTGTTTTAAAAGATTGAAATTAAAACGGCGATCATAATTTCCGCTTTATGGTTATCAATATAATTTGTAAAAGAAGTGAATTAGGTTTGTTTGAAACATGTTTATTTTATAGGGAATCAAATTGGCTTTTTACTTCTTATCAACTGTATAGCATTATTAGTACTTTTAATTCCTGAATGTATAGCCCTTTCCCTGTGGGGTGTCAAATTTTAAACGGTTGCTTCCATTGAGGGGATGGAGCTTAAACATTATGACTATATTTAAATCATCTCAATCCCGCAGACATTTTTTAAAAAATTCTGCAAAGCTGACCGCCGGCACAATTGCATTAAGCAATTTTCCAACCATTGTTCCCGCATCAGTATTTGGCAAAAATGCACCCAGCAACAAAATTAATATTGGCCAGATCGGCTGCGGCCGCATTGCCCGAACACATGATCTTGCTGAAACGTTCAAATACGACAAAGCACATATAGTGGCCATTGCTGATGTTGACCGCAACCGCCTGCAAGCGGGAAAAAAATTGGTGGAGGGATGGTACACGAAAAAGACCGGCAATGAAAATTATGTGGATATAAAAACATATGATGATTATCATGACTTGCTGGCTAATAAAGATGTAGATGCGGTTATCATCAGCACACCAGATCACTGGCATGCACAACCGGCCATGGAAGCTGCAATGGCCGGCAAACACATTTACCTGCAAAAGCCCACTTCGTTAACTATTGAAGAAGGCCGCTCAATGAGTGATGCCGTACGGAAAGCAGGAGTAACTTTTCAATTAGGCAGTCAGCAGCGTTCTAAAAATCCATGGCCTCAATTTAAAAGTGCATGCGAATTAGTAAGAAACGGACGAATAGGTAAGTTGGAGTCCGTTCACATAGGATTGCCTTCTGATCCTTCTGGCGGAAATGCTGCTGAAATGGCTGTACCTGAAAATTTGAATTATGATATGTGGCTGGGCTCTACACCATATATCTATTACACTATGGACCGGGTACATTCACAAACGGATTATGACAGCCGGGGCGGTTGGTTGCGTCTTGAACAATTTGGAGCAGGAATGATAACGGGCTGGGGTGTTCATCACATTGATATAGCTCACTGGGGAATGAATACCGAATTGACAGGACCCATTGAAATTGAAGGCAACGCATCGTTTCCTGATACAGGATTATGGAATGTACACGGCAATTACAATGTTCATGCAAAATATGCAAACGGTGTTAACATGTATATGAGCAGCGAAAATCCTAACGGGATCAAATTTGAAGGTGCTGATGGATGGATATTTGTTTCAAGGGGGGACGTTGGAGTTACTTCAACGGATCCCGGTGCAGCAGTTAACCAGCAAGCATTTTCTGCAAGTGATCCAAAAATATTATCCTCAAAGATTGGCGCTAATGAAATTCATTTGTATGAAAGCCCGGAACAACATGGCAACTGGCTGGATTGTATAGGAACAAAAAAACAAACGATCAGCCCTGCAGAAGTGGCGCATCGATCCTGCAGCGCCTGCCTGGTTGCTCATGTCGCAATGAAAAATCCCGGGAAACTTTATTGGGATCCGGTCAAAGAAATTTTCAAAAATAACAAAGAAGCAAATAAATTATTATCCAGGCCACAGCGGTTTCCATACGGAACAAACTACGTAGGCAAAAAAAGTAAATAAATCATGCAAAAAATATTTGGAGCCCTTTTACTCCTGGTAATAGCCGGTTGTAATAACCCATCACAAAAAATAAATGAATCAGATATAGAAACTGTAAAACTAATAACACTTGATCCCGGCCATTTTCATGCAGCCCTGGTGCAAAAAACAATGTATCCCGGAGTGGATTCGGTGGTTCATGTATATGCTCCTGAAGGACCGGATCTGGTTTTGCACCTGGAAAGAATACAAGGGTATAATAACCGAACGGAAAATCCTACACGGTGGAAGGAAGAAGTATATACTGGTAATGATTTTATGGAGAAAATGATACAGCAAAAAAAGGGCAATGTGGTTGTAATGGCAGGAAACAATGAAAAGAAAACAGAATATATATTGAAATGCATAGAAGCCGGGCTACATGTACTGGCAGATAAACCCATGGCCATTGATACAAAGAATTTTGAATTGTTGAAATCAGCTTTTGCGGAAGCTGAAAAGAAAAAGGTTTTGTTGTACGATATCATGACGGAGCGGTATGAAATTTCAACTATGCTTCAACGTGAATTTTCTATGTTGCCTGACGTATTCGGGCAATTAGAAAAAGGATCACCTGATAATCCAGCTATTACTAAAGAAAGCGTTCATCATTTTTATAAGTATGTTTCAGGAAATATATTAACCCGTCCGCCATGGTTTATGGATATTTCGCAGGAAGGTGAAGGTATCGTTGATGTTACAACTCATTTGGTTGACCTGGTTCAATGGGAATGTTTTCCCGAACAGGTTATTAACTATGAAAAAGAAATTCAATTAACATCTGCACGACGGTGGCCTACTGATATGACGTTAAGCCAATTTAATGCCGTCACCAGGCTCAATGGATTTCCGGATTATTTAAAAAAGGATGTGGAAAAGGATTCTATATTAAAAGTGTATAGTAACGGAGAAATAAATTATCAACTCCGGGGTGTGCACGCAAAGGTTTCCGTTATCTGGGCCTACCAGGCGCCTGAAGGAACCGGGGATACTCACTTTTCCATAATGCGTGGAACCAGGTCCAACCTGGTGATCAGGCAGGGTGCTGAACAAAACTTTAAACCTGTTTTATATATTGAGCCAGTACAAAAAACAGATACCAGCTTTGCAGTTGCATTAATAAATCAGTTGAAATCCATTCAGTCCAAATTTCCCGGCGTGGAATTGAAGTCCT
Source organism: Chitinophagaceae bacterium (assembly GCA_051306075.1). Taxonomy (GTDB): domain Bacteria; phylum Bacteroidota; class Bacteroidia; order Chitinophagales; family Chitinophagaceae; genus Terrimonas_B. The sequence goes on along the minus strand of JBPPMM010000095.1, from coordinate 401 downwards.
CGCTAAAGGGTTGGGAAGTGATCATCCCCGAAAATTATAAGGAAGGACATGAAGCGCATTTTGCCAGGGTAACGGAAAAATTTCTTCAGTATTATAAAGAAGGGAAAATGCCTGAATGGGAAGTACCTAATATGCTGGCTAAATATTATACCACAACCAGTGCCCTGGAATTGGCATCTAAATCAGGATCTGAAAAAAAATAATGAATAATCAATTATGAAAGATATTTTTCGCAGGCTCGTGGCTTTCTGGTTTGTGTTTCAGTTAGTTTTTTGCAGCTATACCAATGCACAGCAAAAAGTAAATTGGGAAAATGTTCGTGTATTGGTTTATACCAAAAACGGGGAGGGATATGTACATGATAATATTTCCAGTGCAGTAAATAGTATTCAAAAATTAGG
>JBPPMM010000090.1:0-2454 GCA_051306075.1 Chitinophagaceae bacterium | reverse complement strand
GTAATTTATTGTCCCTTTAAACTTTTGCAATTTTAAGTTGCCAGGTTATCATTTTTGTTGGTGTTACCACGTTTTGGTAAATTTTTGATGTTTACGCTCCGTTGAGCTTCGTTTTATGCATTTTATTATGTTTTTAAGCACTGTAATTATTTATTAGTTAGTTGCGTGTGTTGCCCCATTATCGGGGACGATAAGGGATAAGGGGGGGGCTGTGTGAAGACCTGTACCCCCAAGTATTAAGCTTTACGTAATGTAATGTAATTGATATTTTATTGGCCAAATACGCCGTATTTAGAACATTATTTATTTGACAATAGGCCTAGACGCCGCTTTCATATGACTGTTATGCTACGGATTTACCGCGGCGTATACGCCGCTTTAGCGATTTATTTATTAGTGATTAAAAGGGCCTAGGGAATTTATTTATATTGATTAAAAAGGCCTAGGAAACCTATTGATATTGTTTTAAAACACCTGTTTTACTAACCTGGTGGCCAATTAGACTTCGTAGAACTGTAATCTGAATTTGAATTTGTACATTTAATTATTTAATTGATCGATTTATTCAATTATTTGATAACGCTATAGGCCTATTACTGTATATCGTAAGAATTCTATGTTTTATCGAGTTTATTCTATTGTAAGATTGTACATACCTTTGTTGTTGGCACTTTTTAAGTCTACCCAGACCGGGGGTTAGTTGTATCTACCCGCCAGAGACTAAGGGGGGGGCCCGGGTTTAGGCCTATTTTTATTCTAAATTTGTTATTTTAGAGACGCCGCTTTCGCGGACGCCGCTTTCGCAGACGCCGCTTTCAGAAGCGCCGCTTTCGGAAAGCGGCGTGTAAAAAGCGCCGAGATAGGATACGCCGCTTTAGGCGAACCAATCAGAGTTTCCCGGCGTTTTTGATTAACCAATCAGATTACCCCTGCGTCTCTGAAGGGTATATAAGGCGCCCGAAAGCGGCGTTATTAAGCTCATTTGACCGAAATCATTCAAGGTCTATGTCATTGGTAGTGGGACGTTGAACACAAGTTTATATCGTTCAGTCCATATCCTACCCTACTTATAGTAGTGCCAACGGCTACTATAGACGTATTTATTTAATTAGTCTGTTGACTATACTATTGATTACATTCTATTATTAATCAATTCGAACTGTTAAATTATTGATCTGTCAATTGCAATCAATCATTTGCAAATATTCATTGCCTGTTGTTCACTGTTGTTGAAGTTGTGTTGTACGCTGCAATCATTGTACACTGTTATCTGTTCAAATAAAAGAAAACTAATCAAATACTGTCTCATCAATACGATTTACTAAGTAGTAAGAAAGTACAATTAATTCAAACTAAAGAGTTAACTTCCCAATAATCTACAACAATAATAGTGCTTATTTGCTTGGTATTCTAAGACCCTGGATATCCATTCCCAAATCTGCAAACATATAATAAATCTATAATTCGACGCTGGGCCATTAGACAATTGACCCAAAGCCTTCGATTATAATTCATATTCAATATAATACCAATAAATCAACATACCCATCACAGATTGATACTTATTGAGTAGCCCTTTTGAGTTCAGCACCTGTAGTAAGCATTCTCATTGAGTTCAGCATCTTTAGCGTTCATATTTAGTTAGCCAGCACCTGTAGCAAGCATTCTCATTGAGCCCAGCACCTTTAGTTAACATTCTCAACCAAATCAGCACCTGTAGTAATCTGTAAGTAAGAAATACAATTAGAATGGCTACCAGTAAGAATAATGATATAAATGAGATAGATAATGGTACTGTAAATCACCTGATTGATGAAGAAGATCTCAATACTTCAGTCTCTACGCACGACGACTTGCGTGCTGCGCCTGCCAGCCAAAGGCGTATAGAAGGCCCAGATAAAAATCCGATGATAGGCAGCTCCCGGCTGGTAGTGCCTGACGTCCATCGAGACCGCTCCATTCCGCGTCATTCTGCAGAAAGATCATTCGAAACATCCCCATTCCCTGGTAATCCTGGTCACCCTTTAAACGAGTTTCGAGTTGATAGCCGAAGGTCAGAAGAGGCGATAGACGATGGCGCGGTCGCCGATGAGGCGGTCCGGATAAATGGTACCAGAAGTGGGGTCTATTCTAGTAGAGAAAATAAGTATAGAAATTTAGATAAAATAAGAAGGGAAAATCAATCAGGTAGTGAGAGCGATACGTTGACCAGAGGCACCAGGAGAGGTACCCTCTTTCACATTGACGATGAGATTGATTTTACAAATAATCGAAAGAAACCAGTATCTAGAAAATATTACGGTAGTCAAAAACGACGCGATGATGGTGTTGAGGGGGATGATGATAACAGTCAGTTGGACGACGACCTAGAGCCAGTAGGGGTTACGTTTCATTCGGAGGTAGACGAGAGCGCCGATGATGGAGCGTATGGTCCTAGGAGAGGTGTCCAACGTA
>JBPPMM010000318.1:0-4124 GCA_051306075.1 Chitinophagaceae bacterium | reverse complement strand
ATACGGTAAAAGAAGGGCTGAGTCACAATTATGTAACCAGCATACAACAAGACGATAGGGGTTATATATGGGCAGGAACCGATTTAGGTCTGAACCGTTTTGACGGCAACAGTTTTACAAATTATTACCAGGGTACAAAGCCGTTATTTTTGCCATCAGGAATTATCAGAAATCTTAAAAATATGGGTTCGCACCGGCTGGGTGTCATTACCAGGTCCGGATTTAAAATAATTAATACAAGAAACCTTTCCTTTCATAATTTCTATATTCCGGATAGCACCGCGTTTTATAATATTCGCAATGCGGCCTGGGATGCTATTATTTTTTCGGATCAATTGGTTGCCCTCACTACGGCATCAGGCTTCTATGTTTTGAATGATCGAAATGACATTGTTTTCCGGAACGATGCATACTCTTTACATAATGTAGGACAAAGCAGAATTTTGTATGGCCGCGATATATTTTCTCTTTCGGACAAGGACTGCCTGGTTTTGACCGAGGATAACGGGTTGGCATATTATCATTCCGAAAAAAATGAATTTCAAAAAATTTCCGAAAAGGAAAAAGAGTGGACCAGTTTTTTTCCGATGGATCCAAAAAATGAGGATCAATTCCTTGGCCTGTACCAGGTAAACCGAAATGAGTTTGTTTCTTTTCATTTTTTAATAAACAGGATCGTTTATTTTAACCGGTCGCTGCAGAAAACAATAGTATCTCCCTTAACAAATCCTAAGGCAGAATTTAGCTGGGAAAGTAAAATGACAATGCTTAATGATACAACCTTTGCTATTAACGGCGGCATTTCTGGTTTTTACCTTTATCACATTAACAGGCAAAACGGCAAAATAACTACTGATGGGAAAAAATACCTGGCTGGCCATAAGATCCAATATCTTTTTAAGGATAAGGAAAACAGGCTTTGGGCCGGTACTTCAAAAGGTGTGTTGCAACAAAAGCTGATTACCTCTTTTATGAAATCATTTCTTTATCAGCCACTGCCTGCTGATTCTATTACCGGTGGAATAACAAGCGCCTGGCGACATAAGGATAAATTATATGCCGGTCGTTTTTCCAGGAACAAGGGTTTGTTGATCATTGACACAGCCACCATGCTGATAAATAAAACAATTGAATTTTTTGGAAAGGATAATGGATGGAATGAAATCAGGTCCATTCAAATGTACCATCCCGATACATTATGGATTACCACCAATAGCGGTTTGCTATGGCTGGATACACGGAGCAATAAATATGGCAAACTTTCGGATATTATAAAAAATGCGGATAAACGTTTGGATGAATTGGGTATGATGGCGCCTGCCCGAAACGACGGCTATGCCTGGATATGCGGACTTCTAAACGGGTTTGTAGCCAGATACCATATTGAAACCAGGACATTTACTTTTTTTACTACTACAACAACCCCGGCTCTGCCTTTTGAAAAAGTTAAAAGCATTGTCTATGATTCATATGGTGATGTTTGGATCAGCGGGCATTCACTGGCCCGCTGGAATAATCAAAAGCAGTTATTTGATACCTTGATCAGTGTTTATGGTGGCGTCAATAAATTTAATGACGATTTACTAACAATCAGCGCCGACAAACGCGGATCACTATGGCTTCATAATGCGGAAAACGGATTGCTTCAATATATTATAAAGGAAAAAAAATTTGTAGCCTACAGCAGGTTGGATGGATTGCCCTCCGAATTATTGGAAACCTTCAGTCCTGTTATTGACGATGTGCTTTGGATAGGGAGTGCTAACCATCTAACCCAGTTTAATACGCTTACACATAAAAGTATAGTTTATGACTACACCGATGGCTTCCCGGATGAGTCACCAAAAAGCCGCCGGATATATTTTGATCAAAAACCGGGATACCTTTACATGTTTTGCAATAATTGGTTGGTGAAATTTCCTGCTATTTCAAAAACCTATGATGACAGCGGCAGTGAAATTATGATCCCGGAAATAAAGGTAAACGACAACCAATCGTTTTTTCACCCGGAAGATTTAATCCGGCTAAAGTCAGATGAAAATAATATCTCTATTTTATTTTCCGTCATCGATTTTGAAAATAATAATTACCAGTTTGCCTACAAGTTGAATAATGACCAAAACTGGACCAGCCTGGATCATCAACGGAATATTAATTTTACTTCCCTATCTTCCGGCAGGTATGATATACACTTGAAGGCCACCAGTAAATCAGGTATAGAGAAATATAAGAAAATCAGTTTTTATATACGTCCTCCCTTTTGGAAAACAGCCGCCTTTATTATCACTGTTTCCCTGCTGCTGATTACTATAGGTGTTGTTATTTTAAAAACACGGATAAAACAGATCAGGCAAAAAGCTAATCTTGATCGTTTACTGGCCCGCACTGAAATGAAAGCCCTGCATGCACAAATGAATCCCCATTTCATTTCCAATAGTCTCAACAGCATTCGTGAAATGATCCTGAATAATGAGAATAAAGAAGCCTCTCATTTTATTGCCAAGTTCGCCCACCTGATAAGGGTAACCCTGGAACAATCAACCCAGGCCTTTATCAGTTTACGGAACACAATCGATTACCTGCAGCGCTATGTAGAAATGGAAAAGATAAGAAACAGTAATTTTTCTTTTCAAATAACAGCAGATGAAAACCTGGACCTGGTAGAAACTGTCTTACCTCCTATGCTTATTCAACCCTTTGTTGAAAATTCGATATGGCATGGTGTGCCAAATAGAGAAAAAAGTATCTCTATCCATGTAAAGTTCAACAAATCCATTTCGCCGGATGGGCGCCCCCGGTTGGCCTGCATCATCGAGGATAATGGTATCGGCATTAACCAGTCGCTGAAGATCAAAAAGACCAGGGAGGAGATACACCTTTCTGTAGGGATTCAAAATATTCAAAATCGCATACGTTTGTTGAATGAAAAATATAATTTTCAGAGCAGTGTTATTATTGAAGATAAAAGTGATTCATCAGTTTATAAAGAACCGGGTACTGTTGTCACATTATATATGCCGTTTGATATGAATTTTTGATCCTATGTAACCATTTTTTGAAAAAAAAAAGTTCAATTTTTTTACAACTAATTTTGAAAAAGTATGCGACCGATAACTGCTATGCTGATAGATGATGAGCCAAGAGGTCTGAGTTCACTGGAAAAATTATTAAAAATGAATTGCCCGGAAGTAGATGTAATTGGCTGCAGCAGTAACGCAGAAGAAGCAAAAGAAAAACTATCGCAATTGCATCCGCGGCTTGTATTTCTTGATATTGCGATGCCTGGCAAATCAGGATTTGAACTTTTAAAGGAATTGGGGCAAATTGATTTTGAGATCATTTTTATTACCGCCCATAATAATTATATGATGCAGGCATTTCAATTCAGCGCCGTGGATTACCTGTTAAAGCCCGTAGATGAAGATTTACTTTCAGAAGCTGTAAAAAGGGCCGGAAAAAAAATGGAAGAAAAGTCCAGCGGGGGCAGTATAGAAACATTGCTGCATAATATGCAGCAAAAAAGCAATCCTCTAAAGATGAAATTATGCATCCCCTCGTTGAAAGGGTTCCAGGTAGTGGAAATAAGGGAGATTATATATTGCGAATCTCACAGCAACTACACCAATTTTTATTTTACGAACCGTCCCCTTATATGCGCATACAAAGCGCTGCATGAATATGAAGAGTTATTGCAGGATTGCAATTTTGTGCGCATTCACAAATCTCTGCTCATCAACCTGGAGCATATAAAAGAGTATATCCGGGGTGAAGGGGGCTCTGTTATTCTTTCAGACGGAAATGAACTGGAGGTGTCCAGAAGAAAAAAAGACTTGCTAATGACCAGGATGAAAGAATTTTTTAAATATTAAGGATTGGTTTTACAAGGCCCATCCAATCTCATCTAAAACCTAAAACGCTTTTTTTATTGTCTGTTTGCCACCGGCTTCAATGACCGAGGTTCCATAAACTTTTATTGTTGATTTTATAAAATCTTTTTCATCTGCTTTATAAATATTTTCAACGTATTGCTGGGGATTGCGGTCAATATATGGAAACCAGGTAGAGTGTATTTGAATCATAACCTTGTGACCTTTTTTAAAAGTATGCAGTACATCCTGCAGAGT
>JBPPMM010000070.1:0-10283 GCA_051306075.1 Chitinophagaceae bacterium | reverse complement strand
CATAACCTGGTACATGATAAAAAGTCGGTGAATCAAAATCCGGTAAAGAAAGAAGGGAAAGCCAGTGAAGTTTCCTATAGCTGTAATTGTATAGACCATTTTTTATTACCGTATGTTGAACCGGATGAAATTACTTCAATACAAAAGCTTGCGGGATATGCTAACTACGCTGACGGTTATATCCGCCAGACATATTTAACCGACCTCATTTTCTTTTCCCGCCGCGGACCTCCTGCTTTTCATGGGTAAGCTTTTCTGTTCCCGGCTGGTAGCCGGGGATTTCCTGTTTATTTTTTTATTATAGTGTACTTAATTTTCAGCATGCTCTCATGAAAGAAAACAAAATTATATTCTTCATTCTTTTCCTGCTATCTATTCAAAATATTTCGGCCCAAACAAGATCTTTTTTAACCGGAAGAATTACGGATGAAAAAACAGGTGAGTCATTACCTAATGCCACTATCCGCATTCATGAATTAAACCGGGATGCTATAGCCAGAGATAACGGGGAGTACAAGACTTCCTTTATTCCTGAAGGAAACTACCTGGTTGAAGTATCTTTTATAGGATATGCAGGTGTTGTAGAAATGGTGCCTGTTAGCGGAAGTACTGTAAAGAATTTTAGTTTAAAAGAGGCTGTAGTGGAACATGAGGGGGTTACGGTAACAGGGGTATCCACCGCTACCCGGCTAAAACAGTCTCCCCAACCTGTAATCGTTTTGAAAAAAGCAGAATTATTTAAGGTTAGTAGTTCGAACATAATAAATAGTCTGGGGCACATTGCAGGTGTTAGTGCCTTAACAACAGGTCCGGCCATTTCCAAGCCTTTTATCAGGGGACTGGGTTATAACCGTGTATTGGTAGTTAATGATGGGGTAAAGCAGGAAGGGCAACAGTGGGGAGATGAACACGGAATTGAAATCGATGATTACAGCGTACAAAGAGTGGAAGTGTTGAAAGGGCCGGCCTCTCTTATGTACGGTTCTGATGGTTTGGCAGGGGTTATCAATATACAATCTTTAACGCCCGTTTCTGAAGGTTCTGTTATTGCCAGCCTGCTTGGCGAATACCAGTCAAATAGCCGCTTAAGAGGATATTATGGAACTGTAGCCGGAGCAAAGAATGGATTTAGTTTTAATGGCTATGGATCCTTTAAAGCAGCGCAGGATTATGAAAATAAATATGACGGGTACGTATTCAATTCAAAATTCAATAACAGGAATTATGGTGGAATGCTTGGATACAGCGGATCATGGGGCCATAGCTATTTAAGGATAAGTAATTTTGATCAGCATACAGGTATGATAGAAGGGGCAAGGGATTCAGCCAGCGGGGGATTTCTTAAAACCGTTGCGGGTGGTGGTGAAGTAATTGCTTCCTCAGAAGACTTTGAGTCAATTAATCCATTTGTTCCCTACCAGCATGTACAACACTTTAAATTATCAGCTGACAATAGTTTTAATGCGGGAAGAAGTAAATTGGATATAGCAATTGGTTACCAAAGAAATCAACGCCGGGAATATGGTGACCCGGACAATGCAGACAGGCCGGTTGCCTATTTCGATCTGCAAACTGTAAATTATGCAGGTAAACTAAATCTGCCTTATAAGGCCAACTGGCGAACGACGATTGGTCTTTCAGGAATGAATCAAAGCAATTACAATAAAGCCGAAGAAGCATTGATCCCTGAATATTCCTTGTTTGATATCGGCAGTTTTGTCTTTACTCAGTTTCATAAGGATAAATTTTCTTTTAGTGGTGGAATACGGGTTGATAATCGACATGTAAATGGGAAAGAGATGCTGGATGGAAATGCTGTAAAGTTTCCAGCATTTAAAACTAACTTTTCAAATATTACAGGAAGTGCGGGTATCAGCTATGAAAAGAATAAAGAATTCACTTTAAAGTTTAATATAGCCCGGGGTTTCAGGGCGCCTTCGCTGGCGGAGCTGGCAAGCAATGGGGCACATGAAGGTACTAACCGGTTTGAAGTAGGTAACCGTGATTTGAATTCGGAAACAAGCTGGCAGGCTGACGCCGGTTTGGAATACAACAGCGAACATATAACATTGGGCGCCGGTGTTTTTTATAATAGCATTCAAAATTTTATTTATTACCGGAAAGTGCTGAACAGTATTGGTGCAGATTCAGTGGTAATCGATCCCAATAATGGTCGTGACTTAAATATTTTCAGGTTTGATCAGCAGATGGCCAATTTGTACGGCCTGGAATTTAATATGGACCTGCATCCTCATCCACTGGACTGGTTGCATTTTGAAAATACATTTTCTTTTACAAGGGCAAAATTTTCAAATGAAATTGACGGATCAAAAAATGTTCCTGATATTCCGGCAGCCCGGTACCTGTCGCAATTGAAGGGTAATTTTTTACCCAAAGGGCGCCTTTTCCGAAATCTGTATATAAGTCTTGAAAGTGATTATACATTTCGCCAGAATAATGCATTCACGGGTTATGATACGGAAACAACTACTCCCTCCTGGTGGTTAATCAATCTTTCCGCAGGAACAGATATTACAAGAAAAGGGATCATCTTATTTTCCATAAACCTGAGCGGAAATAATTTGACAGATGTGGTATATCAGAATCATTTAAGCCGGTTGAAGTATACGGCGATAAACAATGCCAGTGGCCGGCAGGGTGTTTTTAATACAGGCAGAAGCTTTGCTGTTAAAGTGAATGTACCGTTAAGTTTTAAGTGGAAATAATTAATAACAATTGTAGTAGTACGTCATAATGATCTTTTCTATTTTTTTAAGCATGAGATAAATACCAGGTATGAGATTATTGGTAATCTGACTATTTTTTTTCGTCAAAAAAAAGAAGTTATTCTCAAATAAAAGTTTACAACAAGAAGGGAATTATAGAAAAATCCTACCTTAGGTAATGATTTCCTGTTCTTTAAGAAAAAATGATTAGGAGGTTGGCTTGCACCTGCTTCATGCAAAAAGGAAGAGGAAAAAAAATCACGGTCTGAAATTTGTTAGATTACTAATGATCAAAAAATATTAAATATGGCAAATCAGAAAGACGACAAGAAAAGTAAAAAAGATAAAAAGAAGTCACTTAAGCCAGATGATGAAACGATGAATACAACAGATCCGCAGGAAAATATGAAGGGCCCTGTTTCTTCGGTAATGCAAAATATTAAAGAGGGAGCAGAAGGTGATGAATCAAAAGAGGCCGCTGATGAGCGGAAGGATAGAAATATGTAAATAATTTTCTAAACTTTATTAGTCCGAATTGGTATTTGATGCATTATGATTACAATGTTTCTTTGGAATAGAATGCATAATATTTTATTACCGGCATGATTTACCAATCTAAGATTAGAAATGGAAAGTATTAGAATTGTAATTGAAATGCGGTTCCTTCGCCTTCTTTTGATTGCACCTGGATATTTCCTTTATGCAACATCATAATCTGTTTGCACAAACTCAGCCCGATACCACTACCGCTTTTTTTAGTGCTGAAAAAAGGAATAAAAATCTTGTCCATCAGTTCCTCGGCCATACCATTTCCATTATCGGCTACTTTGATTACTGTTTTCCGGGTATTTGACAGGTGGGCTGTCAATACGATCCGGGGTTCAGATTTGTCTTTTACCGCTTCAATAGCATTTACTACCAGGTTGATCAGCACCTGCTCCAGCAAATCGGTATCAACTTCTAATACCAGCTCTGTATCTTTTAAAATTGTTTCTACTTCAATATTTTTTTGTTCCAGTGTAGGCTGCATGAGTTGCAATAAATTTTCAAAAACATCCCTTACATAAACTTTTTTAAGATTCAGTGTAGTGATCTTATTCAGGTTGCGGTAGGTTTCTGCGAATTTCAATAAACCTTCACTTCTTCTTTTGATTGTTTCAATTCCTAATTCCAGGTCATCAGCCAAACCTGATTCATTGTTTAATGCAGAAGCAGCTTGCTGTAATCGGTTTTTTAATGTTTCGGCCAAAGAAGAAATGGGTGCTACGGAATTCATAATTTCATGTGTCAAAACGCTCAATAATTTTTGCCAGGCTTTTGATTCGGTTTCATCCAACGCTTCATTTATATTTTGAAAAGCGATCAGTTTAAATATTTTGCCATCCGTTTGAAAAGCCGTCGCCGATAAAAGGATCTTGAATGAGTTTTTTTCAGGATGGGCTTTGGCTACTTTATTTTCTCCTGGTTTTAATTCAATCACGGATTTATATAGCTCCTCATCTCTTTTGCTGAGCGAATGAATGGTTTTCAGGTAGGGCAATTGCAACATTTTTTTTAGCGACTCATTCATCCAAACAACTTCACCTCCTTTTTCTTCGTAGGAAAGAATGCCGGTATCCACTAACTCCAGAATTTTTTGCAGGTATTGATATTGCGTTTCTTTTTCCTTGCTGATCACTTTGAATGTTGAATTGATCTCATTGAATCCTTTTCGCAATGGCTGCAGATCGGCCGGGGCATGTTTTACATCAAAATATCTTGAGAAGTCCCGGTAATGAACAGATTCCACAAACTGGTCCAGTTCTTTATGTGCTTTGTGATGAAACCTGTAAAATTCGGCAAGCTCATATAAAATGACCGGTGCCACCAATACCAGGTATATGTATGACCCGTTCACCATAAGGAAAGAGGCCACGCTCAGGGTTACAAACAACAGGAATACCCGAAGAAGAATCCGCCATTCAATTTTCTTAAAATTCATAAACGTCAATAGTCAAATGTGAAAAGTATAATGTCAAAAATCAAAAGCATATGATCAGGCTCCGGAATTTTCAATATTGCCCTGGAACCATTCCTTAAATGTCATATTTACTTAATCTTCTGTACAATGCTGTTCGGGTGAGTCCAAGTTCTTTTGCTGCCCGGGTGATATTGCCATGATGTTTTTCAATAACCTTGAGTATTGTATTTTTTTCAACATCGCTTAATTTGGTTCCCGTTCCTTCAGGTTCTGTTATTCGGGAAGTTTCAATAGGAGAAAATAAAAGATCTTTTGCTTCCAGTATATCTCCTTCAGACATGATCACCGCTCTTTCCATAATGTATTGCAACTCCCTTACATTACCCGGATAGTGGTGATTCATCAATTTATCTATTGCCTTTGAATCCAATTCAAGTGTTGGCTTCATATATTTATTGCTGTACAACCTGGTGAAATATTTAGCGAGTAGAATGATATCTTTTTCACGCCTGCGCAGAGGTGGTACGGTGATCTCTACTGTATTGATCCGGTAAATCAGATCCTTTCGGAAACGGCTTTCATTGGCCAGCTCACTGAGGGGTACATTGGTGGCGCAGATCAACCTGATGTCTATAGGGATGGGTTCATTGGTACCCAGGCGGATCACCTGCCGGTTTTGTAAAACACTCAATAATTTAGCCTGCAGGTGCAGGGGAATATTTCCTATTTCATCAAGGAAAAGGGTACCGCTGGCTGCTGCTTCAAAGCGGCCGATACGATCGTCCCTGGCATCGGTAAATGCTCCTTTTTTATGTCCGAATAATTCGCTTTCAAATAGTGTTTCTGTCAACGCACCCACGTCCACTTTTACAAACGGATTAGCGGCCCGAAGCGATTGCTGGTGTATAGCTTTGGCAATAAGATCTTTACCTGTACCATTTTCACCCAGTATTAATATATTGGCATCAGTAGGCGCTATCTTTTCAATTTTATAAAAAATCTGTTGCATCGATTCTGATTCGCCGAGTAATTCTTTGCCAACAATGGAATCTGTATTCGTGAGATCTGTTGTTCCGGATTTATTCCCTTTTCTTTTCAGAATCTCTTTTATAGTTGACATTAATTTTTCATTGTGCCAGGGCTTTACCACAAAATCAGCAGCTCCTTCTTTTAATGATCGTACGGCCAGGTCAATATCGCCGTAAGCTGTAATCATGATAACCGCTGCATCTGCTTTTATTTTCCTGATCTCTTTCAACCAAAACAAGCCTTCATTGCCAGTGTTGATGGAACTGGTGAAGTTCATATCCAGGAGAATGAGGTTATAGTCATTCTGTGATAAATGCCATCTTATATTTTCAGGATTTTTTTCTGTTACCACTTCCTTTACCTCTGTTTTTAATAATAGTCTTACAGCGGTCAGTACGTCCGGATCATCATCTATGATTAATATGGAAGCGTTTTTTAGATTCATTGTTACTCTTCGGTTTGGAAAAATCTGGAATTATGGTATCAGGTATTTATAATTTGTTTTAAAAGGAACTGTTTATTTTAAATATGCAAAATAGGGTTTTCGTGATTAAGAAATCAGGCCGTTCATGGATTATTGAAGCCAGTGCTTTCCTGCTTCATCTTAAACTGCATCAAAGCAGCAATGGATTTCGCTTTTGTTTTTGCCATAGTAGCAATATTACCAGTAAACAATTCGTCTACTGTTTCAAAGAATAATTGTAACCAGCGCTGAAAATGTTTTTCTTCCAACGGAATCTTGCGATTAAGTGTATAATGTACCGCCATGGCATTTTTGCGGTATGAAGTAGCGTTTAGCAAAAGCGTTTCCCAAAAATCGCAGATGATGGGTATATGATGCTCCCAGTTTATTTTGGCAATATCATTGAAGATGTAACCGATAATATCATCTTTTTTTACTTTTTCGTAAAAGGTTGCCATCAGTAATTCAATATCCATTCTTGATTGTATATCCATTAGTAATTGTATTTGACTTTCCGGTATATTTTTAAGCCGGACATGCAAGTTACTCAGGGGGTCGTATTCCTTCTTAATGTAATGATAAATCTTTCAGTCAGCCGCAGATCGGTGGTAATGATCTCCACAGAATTGCAAAGCCCGTTCCTTACTGGGTTGGCAGTAAAGGAAATCCTGTAAAAATAGTAATTATGAATACTTCAATATCCGTATTTATCCTTCCACAAATTTTTTAGAAACTTTCTGAGTTCTTCCTCTCTTCCATTTTTACCAGGCTCAAAAAATTTTGTCCCTGATAATTCTTTTGGCAAATATTCCTGGGGAGAAAAATTATTTTCATAGCTATGTGAGTATTCATAATTTTTCCCATAACCCAGGTTCTTCATCAATTTAGTTGGAGCATTGCGAATATGCAGAGGCACCGGCAGGTCACCATGCTCCCTAACAGCATTTAATGCAATGCCAATGGCCATGGTGGCTGCATTACTCTTGGCGCTGGAGGCCAGGTAAATAACGCATTGGGATAAAATCAGGTTTGCTTCGGGATAGCCGATCTTATTGACAGCATCAAATGTTGCATTGGCCATTACCAGGGCAGTGGGATTTGCATTTCCTATATCTTCACTTGCCAGTATTACTAACCTTCTTGCAATGAACTTCACATCTTCGCCTCCTTCAATCATTCTTGCCAGCCAGTACACAGCCGCATTGGGATCGCTGCCACGAATTGATTTTATAAAAGCGGAAATTATATCATAATGCTGTTCACCGCTTTTATCGTATAAGGCTATTTTTTTCTGAGCGGTGTTCATTACCTGTTCATCGGTAATAAGTATTTCTTTTTCTGATGAATCACAAACAATTTCCAAAAGGTTCAATAATTTCCTGGCATCCCCCCCGGATATATTGATAAGAGCAGCCGTTTCCTTTAATTCAATTTTTTTCTGTTTAAGTATTTCATCTTTTTCAATAGCCGTGCGCATTAAACGGAGCAAATCAGTTTCATCCAACGGTTTTAATATATATACCTGGCAACGGCTTAGTAAGGCGCTGTTCACTTCAAAAGAAGGATTTTCAGTGGTAGCGCCTATCAATGTTATTATTCCTTTTTCCACAGCCCCCAGTAACGCATCCTGCTGGCCTTTATTGAAACGATGTATCTCATCTATAAACAGAATGGAATTGGGTTTTGATTTTGCTTGTTCTATAACTTCTCTTACATCTTTTACTCCTGCACTTATAGCACTTAAAATAAAAAAAGGAACATGCAATGAATTGGCAATGATGTTGGCAATTGTTGTTTTGCCTGTACCCGGTGGTCCCCATAATATCATAGAAGGAACCCGGCCTTGTCCGATAGCAACTCTCAATATACTACCCTTACCAGTCAGGTGTTGCTGGCCTGCAAGTTCATCTAAATTTTTTGGGCGAATTCTTTCTGCAAGTGGGGTCATGATAACAGTACGGGATGATCAAAAAATGTGTTCTGCAAATTACCGATTCCCCGGCAATTGATTTTTACTTTGGTGGTTTATTAGAAAGGGATAGAAAATTAAATATGCAATAGGGGTCCATTGGGAATGCATTGGGGCCGGTTGGTAACAAGGAGCCTAAGTGATATGGGCAGGAAAAAATTTTCACTAAAAAAACCGGAAAAAATTAATTTGAAATCATATTCGTTATTGTTGCTGCTGCCTTGCCTGGTCCTCATTATATTCAGGTAATTCTTCTGCACCCGGCAGCGCATTTATTTTTACTTCGCTTATTTCTTCAATTTGCTGGCCGTCTTCATAGCCGATAGATACAAAAACGGAAAGAGAATGCCGGGCCAGACCCTTAAATGTTCCTTTTACTGGTGAACAATCGTTGAAATGGCGACCTACTGCCAGCTTTACGTGATGGTCAATAGCCCAAACATCATTAGTGGGATCATACCCAATCCAACCATTACCAGGTACCCAGGCTTCAATCCAGGCATGCGTGGCGCCTTCACCTCTCATGCCATTTTGGTTAGGACAAACATATCCGCTAACATAGCGGCTTGGAATTTCAAGGCTGCGCAACATTTCAAGCATAACGTGAGCAAAATCCTGGCACACACCCGAACGATGTTCCAATATTTCTTCAACTGTGCTTTCAATAGTAGTAATGCCTTTTATGTAGCTGAAGTTTTGGAATATGAAGGAGCCGCATTTTTCGATTATAGTTGCAACGGGCATTCCGCGTATGTAAAACTCGTTTACCAGCATATTTAATTTTTCTTTCAGATCAGTTTCGTTGAGCCGGGCCAGCTCCAGCAACAAAAACTGGTTAGCTGTTTCTTTTTTCAGGGCTTCTATACCAGCCGGGTTTTCGGGAGAAAAATTGGATGGCGCCAGTGTTCTTACAATTAATTTACTGTCTATTATTAACTCTGTATGTGGTTGTACAAGATTGAAAGTACCCGCTCGATTGCCCCAGTAATCCTGAATAATAAAAATTTCAGGCTGGCCGGATACAAATACCTGATGATCGATCGTTTCCTGTGTATTGCCGGCAAATGGATAAATCCTGATCTCGCTCACACTTTCTTTTACCGGCCGGTCATATTTATATTTTGTAATGTGGTGAATATTAAAAACAGGCATTGAAGTTTTGGGTTAGGCATAAGAGAAATAGATCCGGGTTAGTTGTTTTGAAAATTCCGTGATGTCGTCCCTGAGTGACAGTAAGAATTGAGGTAATCCTTCTTCCTTTATTGTATCCATATCAGCAAATTCTACTTTACTGCAAATGCGGCCCAATTGTTTTTTAAGTGATGTTGTTCCTTCTATTTTTGTATGATCAGCTATTTCATTAAAATATCTTTTAACACGTGTAAGAGAATAAATTAATGAACGAGGGAAATTTTTGTTGAAAATAATATGTTCAATCACATTCAGGTTATATTGGTCCCGGGGATAAGTTTTCAGGTAGAGCTCATATCCCGAAAGAGAAAGTAAAAGAATTCTCCAGAAAAGGATATCCCTTGGGCTTTCCATCCTATGATCCATTTTTTGTGAATGAGCATGTGTATTTTCGATAGTAAGGATACATCGTTCAATGTATTTGCCCAGGTTTAAAAATTGCCAGCCATGCCCCCTTGGCATCGTACTGTCAATAACTCCATAAAACAGGATACTGTTCTGGTCCAACAGGTCTATAACCTCCATACTATTGGATCCCGTTATCTTTTCCTCTATACCCGGATCATTAACTATATGATATAATTGATTGACCTGTTCCCATACTTCCTTTGTAATATAGTCCTGCACACCCCTGGCATTTTCTCTTGCTTTTGATATTAATACCTTAATTGAATTTAGATTTTTGGTATCTGTTATAAGATGCTTTATTGAGGAGGATGCATTTTCCCCATGCTCGTTTGCAGCTTCCGGATAATGAGAGAAAAGTGTAATGACGTCCTTCCAGGAAAAATCAGTAAGCTGATCGGAATCAAATGAAAGAATATAATTTGTTCGAATAACCCTGATCAGGCAATCGTTTCTTTCCATGTACCGGTTAAGCCAGAATAATGAGTCGGCAATTCTACTAAGCATGAATAAATTAAGGTTTAAAAATGGCTTTGCCAA
>JBPPMM010000051.1:0-26254 GCA_051306075.1 Chitinophagaceae bacterium | reverse complement strand
GTTTTAATTAGTGATGTGACAATACGAGCAAGGAATACAGAATTCATTTTTATTATACTTTCATCAGCTTTATTTATTTGCTGATGGGGCCACTATTGCTAACGAAGGCCAGGTGTTTACTGTCCGGACTCCAGGAAGGTGTATTGATGGTGCCCTGGCCTCCATACAAATAAGCAATAACCCGTGGTGCCCCGCCGCTTACCGGCATCATACGCAGCATCACTCTTTTATAAAAAGGATGATCTGTAGGATCAATATGATTTGGAAAAGAAATAAAAGCGATCCATTTATTATCGGGTGACGGATGAGCAAACCAATTATTATATTCATCAAAGGTTAACTGTTCCGGTGCGCTTCCATCAGGTTTCATGCGCCACAGTTGCATCGATCCGCTCACTGTACTGTTATAATAAATGAATTTACCATCGGGTGAATACTCCGGCCCATCAGCCAGGCCTTTTGTAAGATGCGTTAATTGAATTTCGGCACCGCCATTAATAGGTTTTTTAAAAATGTTATATATCGGGCTCTTACTTATGCGCTGAGCCGTGTAAACGACTTCTTTTCCGTTAGGACTCCAACCGTGAAGGTATGAGGGAGTACTGTCAGTAACTATTTTAGGTTCTCCCCCTGTTATAGGCAAATAGTAAATGGTACTTCCTCCACCCGGCATACCGTCCCTGTGAGATGATATAGCCAGCCATTTACCGTCAAAAGAAATAACATGATCATTATTGTTTCTTTTTGCGTTACCGGTGTTAAGCATTTCAGGTGTGCCTCCGGTAACAGGAATGGTGTAAATACTTCCACCCTGGTTAAACAGCAATCTTTTCCCATCTGCCATCCAGTTGGGTGCTTCAAACCTTCCTTTGTCTTCATATATTACCTTTCTCTTTCCATCAAACACATTTATGATTTCCATCCTGCTACCTAATATCCCGTCGCGATAACCATTATGGGTATCGGGTACTGTTTGTTCCATGCGAACATTCCATGCTATTCCTTCTTCTAAAACATCTGCATTATGGCTGCCAATAAATATTCCGGCCAGGGCTTCATCAGGCATTTCTATAGCATCTGTTCTTCCTATTTCCTGCAGAGGTTCACCCGGATGCGCCACCCGCATGATAAAGGTTTTCCCTGTCCTTTCGAGCTGAATAATTTCCGTAGCCGTTTTTTTTGTAAAAATTTCATCCTGCGGATCCCTCATATGTGCTCCCCGCATACGCCGCCATTGCATGGCTATCATTCCGTCTCCATGTACTGTTGCTGTCATATGAGCGGCATCATCTCCATCACCGGCACGAACCATCCAACCAATTTTCCTGTGCCCGTCTACCCCTTTTCCCAGCATTTTAAAATTGCCAGTCAGAATAAAATCACCTTTTATTTTATTATAAGCATAATGAAATTCATCACGGCCAAACCAGATATTATATCCTCCTCCTTTCAGATTATAACTTTGATCATCGCTGTTATACGTCACATCGCCCTTCATTTTTGGATTACCAATATCTGAATGGTTGGAAAAAATTCCTGCCGGATTCTGTGCCGTTGAAAATAAACTAACAAGCAGGATGGAGGATAACAGAAGCGATCGCATAAGTCGTATTATTTATTTATTCAGAAAATAGTGGAGATCATTTTAACGAAGACATATCTATAACAAACCGGTATTTTACATCATTTTTAATCATTCGTTCATAGGCTTCGTTGATATAATGCATAGGAATAACTTCTACATCAGCCACAATATTTTTTTCTGCGCAGAAATCAAGCATTTCCTGGGTTTCTTTGGTTCCACCTATCATGGAGCCAATAATGCAACGCCGGTTTTTTATCAACTCAAATGGATTTAATTTGGGATCCTCAGCAGGCAATCCTACCACCAGCAATTTACCCTGCACGCCCAAAAGTTTCAGGTATATTTCATAATCATGATTTCCTGAAACGGCATCCAGCACTACATCAAAAGAACTTTCAAGTTTACTCATCGCCTGCGCATCGGTACTGATAACGAAATGATGAGCGCCTAATTTTTGTGCATCTTTTTCTTTTGAAGGAGAGGTACTGAGCATGGTTACTTCGGCACCCATTGCTACTGCAAACTTTACTCCCATATGACCAAGACCACCCAAACCGGCAACCGCTACTTTGTCGCCAGGTTTTATATTGGCAAACTTTAAAGGAGAGTAAGTAGTGATGCCGGCACATAAGAGCGGGGCTACGCCTGCCAGATCCAGCTTATCAGATACCTGGTAAACCCATCTCTCGTCACAAACAATTTGAGTACTATAACCGCCCTGGGCAATGGTCACTTTATCTCTTTCATAACCATTATAGGTTCCGGTCATTCCTTCAGCACAATATTGCTCCATATAATTGGTGCAGGGATTACATATTCTGCAACTATCAACCATAACACCCACTCCTGCCGTATCACCTACTTTAAATTTGTTTGCCTGGCTGCCTGCTCTCGCTATTTTTCCTACTATTTCATGACCGGGCACCATCGGGTAAATAGAATTGTCCCATTCATCTTTTGCCTGGTGTACATCAGAGTGACAAACACCTGAAAACAATATATCTATTAGTACATCGTGAGGACGTAAATCCCTTCTTTCAAAATCAAACGGTGCAAGCGGTGTAGTGGAACTTTGAACCGCATATCCTTTTACCGGAATCATTAATAATATCTTTTTTGTTTAATAAAATCTTTGCACTCAAACCAGAATTACAAATCTCCTTTTTTCAATAAATCCATTGCATGGTGAGCTGCTCTTGCGGTAAGCGCCATATAGGTAAGCGATGGGTTTTGCGTGGAGGTAGAAGTCATACAGGCGCCGTCGGTTACAAATACATTTTTACAGGCATGCATCTGGTTCCATTCATTCAACAAGGATGTTTTTGGATCCTGACCCATACGTACGCCACCCATTTCATGAATATCAAGACCGGGAGCTTGTTTACTATCCGAGGTTTTTATATTGATAAATCCGGCTTTAGTGTACATCTCAGTAAACTGCTCCATGAAATCCTTTATCATCTTTTCATCATTATCATCAAATTCCACTTTAAAATTTATCAACGGCATTCCCCATTCGTCTTTTTTATCGTTATCAAGGTTCACATAATTAGATTCCTTCAAAATGGTTTCACCCATACATTGAGAACCTACGCCCCATGGGCCCATAGGAGCTGATGTATCCATGAGTTTGTTTTTAAGATCCTCTCCAAACAAACCTTCGGGATTGCCTCCACCACTATAACGCCCTGCATTAAATGTAGTGGCATATCCCCGTAGAAAATCAGTTTCCTGTTTTCTTACATTTCTAAACCGCGGAATATAAGCTCCCGTCACCTTACCGCCCATTGTCTTGGAATCAAGCATGCCTTCATACTGCGCCGAAATTCTTGCCCGGTAATTATGGAAGCCAAAATATTTTCCCATTAATTCATTGTCATTACCCAGGCCATTAGGAAACCGTTTCGATTTTGAATTTAACAAGATCAGGTTGGTATTAACAGCTCCTGCATTTACAAAAATCACAGGTGCAAAATATTCAGTAGCCTGTTTGGTATGGGCATCAATAACCCGCACACCGGTTGCTTTTCCTTTGGCTTCATCATAAATTATGGAATGCACTACTGCATGAGTACGCATCGTCAGGTTACCTGTTTTCTGCGCCCAGGGTATAGTGGTAGAGTTGGCATTGAAATAACCGCCAAAGGGACAACCCCGCTGGCATAAATTCCTTGTCTGGCATTGCCCCCTTCCCTGCTCAATATGTATAGGTTCGGGTTTGGTTATATGTGCTACCCTGCCATAAATAACCGGACGGTCCTTATAATTACTATTTACAAAATCCTTAAAATGATTTTCAACACAGGAAAGTTCCCATGGCGGCAAAAATTCACCATCAGGCAGGGTATCAATTCCATCTTTGTTTCCACTGATTCCCGCGAATTTTTCTACATAACTATACCAGGGAGCAATGTCTTTGTAACGAATAGGCCAGTCAACTGCAAATCCATCACGGGCAGGTCCCTCAAAATCAAAATCACTCCAGCGTTGTACCTGCCTGGCCCACATAATACTTTTTCCTCCTACCTGGTATCCACGTATCCAGTCAAAAGGTTTCTCCTGCAGGTAGGGATGTTCCGTATCCTTTACAAAAAAATGCATCGCATCTTCTTTAAAAGCATAACAGCGGGTAATCACCGGGTTGTCTTTGGCTATTTCATAAGGTATTTGTCCCCGGTGTTTAAATTCCCAGGGCAGCATACTGGTTGTAGGATAATCCTTTACATGCTTTACATCCCGGCCCCGCTCAAGCAACAAGGTCTTTAATCCCTTTTCGCAAAATTCCTTTGCCGCCCAGCCACCACTCATACCGCTGCCAATCACGATGGCTTCAAAAGTATTATTGTTATCTCCCATAAAACAGGTTTTAAGTTTTATCAGAACACCTGGTTAAAAGATGTTCATCTTTTTAATTAATCATTTCATCTAATTACGAAAGGAAACTAATAAATAGTGTCAGTTCTTCAGGTACTCAGGGAACAATTCATCAATTAATATTTCGGAAAATAACATGAAGTGTTAAGCGCTTGCAACGGGTACACAACCTTTGAAATCGGGGCCGGGCACCAATTTATATTTCTTGATCCCTGTCATATAATCTTTGGATGATGTAAAACTCTGCACGGTGTATCGCTTAACCGTATTATAAAATTTTGCTGCTTCTTCAGTTACCTCTTTTTTATTTTCCAAATCAGAAAGCAAAGCCTTCTTTTGTTCCGGAGTAAAGCTGGTAAATACCTGTCCTGATTTATCATGGCTTAGTTTATCAAAAGCCTTCATTCCTTCCATGAATACTTTTTGATCTTCGGGGGAAGTACAATCATCAACCATGGTCAGCACAAATTCATGAGATTTTAGATCCGTTGCTCCAATAAAGGTGCTTGTTTTGGGAATGATGGCCTCAGATAATGATGCCAGCATTTTTTCCTGCGAACCAGAAACGGAAATATTTTTTAAGGGAATCGAACTTTTATCACCCTGCATACAGGAAGGCAATAAACTGGCCCCGGCAGAAAAAATGATCGCATTTCGAATAGCAGTTCTTCGGTTCATATATCAAATTTTAACTAACGGAATAAATTTACCACAAACCAGCCGTGTTTGATGCAGTGCCTACTTATTTGTGCGTTATATGAAGCAAAAAGATAAAATAGTACCACCTATTGTACGCTACCCGGGATGGGCCTTTGATTATCCCGGTATCTATAATTCGCCCGGCTATAAAAAAATCCCTGGCCATCAGCTCCCTTAGGTAAACTTAAACAACACGGCCGTTCATTTGTCAACGTTTTAATATCATTTCAATCTTATCCAACTCAGCATTTGAAAAATTCTGGTTGTCCAAACATGACAGGTTATCATCCAATTGTTTTACCGAGCTGGCGCCAATTAATACGGTTGTAATTCTTTTATCTTTCATCAACCAGGCCAGGGCCATTTGGGCTAATGATTGACTACGCTGGTTTGCAATATCATTAAGTTCTCTGATCTGTTGTAAACGCTCTTCAGTTATTTCAGACTCTTTTAAAAACCCATGCGATTTTGCAGCCCTGGAATCGGCAGGAATTCCTTTTAAATATTTGTTGGTCAACATACCTTGGGCTAATGGAGAAAACGGGATACAACCCACACCATACTCCTCCAACACATCAAGCAATCCTCCTTCAACCCATCTCTCAAACATGGAATACTTTGGCTGGTGAATGAGACAGGGAGTTCCCAATTCTTTCAATATCTCAATAGCTTTCTTTGCTTCTTCTGCCTGGTAGTTAGAAATACCGGCGTAAAGGGCTTTACCGCTTCGAACTGCAGTATCTAAAGCCATCATAGTTTCTTCCAATGGTGTATCGGGATCAGGCCGGTGCGAATAAAAAATATCGACATAATCCAATTGCATGCGCCGCAGGCTTTGATCAAGACTGGATAACAAATATTTTCTTGAACCCCATTCTCCATAGGGGCCAGGCCACATTAAATAACCGGCTTTGGTTGAAATTATTAATTCATCACGAAGATTGCCGCCAAAATCCTGCTTAAGGACCTTACCAAAATTTTCCTCTGCTGATCCGGGTTCCGGCCCATAATTATTGGCCAGGTCAAAATGAGTAATACCCCGATCAAATGCACGGTGAATAATGCTCCGGCCATTTTCAAAATCATCAACAGAACCGAAGTTGTGCCATAGCCCAAGTGAAATAGCTGGTAACATTATCCCGCTTTTACCACAGCGTTTATAAATCATTTTATTATACCGGTCGGGTGAAGGTGTATAAGTCATTTTATATATATTTTACGTTTCGAAGTCTTGTTTTAAAAACCAAACCGATTGATCACCACTTCATTTTCTTCCTGATAAATGTCGTTATTTCTTCAGCTATTTCCTTATGCTGGGAAATATCCGGGTGCGTATCGCAACCATTATTAAACGATTTTGAAAAAAAGTAAGTTACTACGTTTGAATCACCGGACTTTTTCATTTGATCTGCTACGGCAGTCAATGTTTTTCTCATGTAAGCGGCAAGCTTTGCATCTGCCATGGGGCTCGACAAGCAAAGAATGGTTGCATTCGGATAATAACTTCTTAACTGTTTTATAAATGATATGTAATTATTACTGAATGTTGCCGAATCCTGCATGCCATCATTCTGGCCCAGGCAAACAGATACTACATCCGGCTGATAATTTTTGAAATTCCAAAGTATGGTATCATTTCTCATACTTATTTTATCAAAGACTTGTGGCATGATCACATTCATACCGCAACAACTATGCATCAACCCAATTCCGGAAACGGATGAAAGGTGGTACTGTGCATTCAATTCTCTGGCTGCTACGGCGCCATAACTCATATAAGCATTATGCTGATTGCTCCATACGCCCTTTTCACAGGGGATTTGTGAAAGGTCGCTACCCGTTCCGCAGGTTATTGAATTTCCAATCCATTCAATTTTTCTTTCAGGCTTGTCAACTGGTTTTACCAGTTTTTTACTCCGGATACCCGCCAGTTCAAGATAACCAATATTGGCTTCGGTATTTTTATAAATGGCCAGTGTATGTACTTTATTTATCGGATTACCGGATACGGTGAAGGTGTCGGTTTTGTTTTTGGTTTGCAATCTTGTCTCTTTACCATCTACAACCAATTCAATATAATTATGGGTCTTTCCCCCGAGCATCTCGTCGTTCAGTATGATTTCACAAACATCTCCTTCAAACCTGGTTTGAATATAAACTCCAGGCTGCCAGAACCGGGGTAGTTCAGGATTTGAAAAATCAATTCTGCCAGTATATTGAATATAAGGATGATTGGCCGCAAAGAAGTTTAACTCATCCTGCTGACAGCTTACTTTTTCCCTGCAACCTGGTAATATGATGAACATTAAAAAGAAAATGATTAACCGGGTAGTCATTGTATTCAATAAGTAACCAAATAGTTTTTGATCATCCTCATCCTTAAGACCCAAATAAATTAAATGTTGCTTTTTCATAAAAAATAAAATACAAACCTGTGGCTGATACCCGCGATTAGAAGTTTTTTATTTAATGGCCAGCCCTTTTATCATTTCATCAGCCACCAGTTGGTTACCGGCATCAGTGAGGTGTACCCGGTCCGACGTTAAAAGACCTGATTCTTTATTCTCTGAATTATTAGCCTCTTCGTAAGTAATAAAAGCTTTACGCAGATCAATTAATGTACAACTATAAGTTACCGCCAGTCGCCTGATCACATCAGAATAAGTATTTAAATCCTTATCCTGCGGATTGGTATTATCCTTCTTTTCCCCAATAACACTAGGAGTGCAAAGGGCTACTTTTATATTTTTAGCTTGTAACTTTTTTATCAGTGCTACATAAAATTTTTCATATTTATCCAGGTCGGTTCCTGTACCGGAGGTCGTTTTATGCCATACATCATTGATGCCAACATATATTACTACTGTTTGTGGATCTTTGGCAAGAACATCTTCGTCCATCCGCAGATATAGATCATAAACTTTATTACCTCCAATTCCTGCACCAACCAATTCATATTTTTGTTGTAATGATTTCTGATTCAGGTGATCCTTTATCCTGTCAATATATCCGCCCTTTTTAACTCCCGCCTGCGTGATGGAGTCGCCGAAAAAAATAATTTTTGTTGTTTTCACTGGCTTCGTGGCTATGATGGAAAATAAAATTCCAACGAATAGCAAACTTTTTAATTTCATGATTTTTTTATTCAATATTAGTTAATAATGTTTTAGCTTTTGGGCTTCGGTTCTTTTGTTAAGAAGGAGCACCTGATATCTATTATTTACGCTTCCAACTGTTCCGTTTGGGAAAAATCAATATCCGGAATTATTCTTTTAAGTTATGTCCATTTGGAATAAAAATTCTTCTATTTTTTATCAATTGTCATCGTTATGATACCCCTTGGTGGTACGATTACTTTTATACCATTTAGCGTAAGGGCGGAAAAGGGTTTAAGTGTGGCATAATTCTCCGGACCTCCTACCGCTATAGTGGGCCCGCTTCCGTTGACAAGCACTTTCCCTGAAAATTCACCATTGTCGCTGCCACCTTCTAAACTATACCAATAAAATCTTTTGCCGTTATAAAAATTTTTCATTTTCACTTCTGCATTTTGAGGTGCACCTGAAGTATTAACCAGGGTTACATTTACTTCACCGGAAGAAAATGTGGTAGCATATGCTTTTATAGTATTGCTACCTGTTACGATTGAATTGACCATCCGGTCGCCCAGCATTTTTTGAAAATAATACATATAATAAAAACTGGGGCGTGGATGCCATTTTCCAACGCCCGGTTCATCGCCGGCGCTAAACATGCCATGATCATTTCCATTTTCCCAGCCATTCAGCAAATCCCAGCGGGCAGCCATACCATATTTATTTTTTAATGCCTCGCCCAAAACTATAACCGCAAAAACACCGCTGGCATTTGAAACCTGTTGTTTCGAATCTTTTGCCCACATATTCCATTCGTCCATAACTATAGGTTTTATGGCGGCGCCATTTGCCTGCAAAGCCTGCGTTATATAGTTCATCATTGATTCAGGTACAGACGCAGCAGAGGAGAATATAACAGAAGCATTGGAGTTCTGATCGTAGGGAGTAAAATAATTATGTACAACAAAAAAATCAGCCTTGTTATTAATACCCATCATCATTCCGCTGTTCCAGGTTTTAACTGTATTGGTTAACCAGGGTTCAACGGCAGGAGAATCGTAAGCAACCACGCCGATATAAATTTTCTTACCAATTTCTGTGGCTGCTTTTTGCATGGAGTCAACAAACACCTGGAAATGCTTTGCATATAATGCTCCTGTTATGAATTCAGGCTGGTCATCTTTATTTACCGTTTTATCAATACGATAACCCCATTCCCAGCTCCCAAAATTTTCATTGCCTATTTCCCAAAACTGTGTGCGGCCATTATCATACCGAACCCAATCTGCTGCGAGATGGGCTGCTGCTGCAACCGGATCAGCACTGGTACCATACCTGGCATATCCATAGTTGATTGTAATAATTCCTTTGTTATTCGTTTTTTGCAGCATTCCATAGTAATCATCTAAATTAGATTGCCAGTTATAATTCGATTTGCCATAAATAAAACCCGGCGCCTTTTTAATTCCATTTTCATCTGTAATCAAAGCCGGTACATCAGCAGGATTCTCACCCTGTTGTGCATTCCAAAAATAGACATCACTGGTACTGCCTCCGGGAAAACGAATGATATGCGGATGAAGATTCGTAATGGGTGTTGTAAACTTTGGTTCGTTGGATACAGGTCCCATCCACCAAACGGCGTTTTGTCCAAATATTGATAGTGGTATTTTAGTTATTATGGATGTAGCATCAACCAAAACTGTTGTTGATGAAATAACCGGAACACTTGTTTCTGTAAATGCTGGTGATTGAAAGTTTTTTGGCTGCCAGGCATCCAAAAAAAAACCAATGCTGCCTGCAGTAAGAGGATCTTTTCCAGGGGTTATCGTTGTATCCTGTAAAACAGGAGGAGTAGGAGGAACCGGATCTGCACCTGTATTTTTTTTACAATGGGTATTTAAAACTACAATCGATACTATTACAATTGATATCCGGTACATCCTGTTAAATTGTTTCATTAATTCTATTGATGAGTTGCAGGCAGGCCCTGGTATTATGGTAAGGACATTTCCAGAATCCGGCTTTATCCTGACCTTCCATGACACTATGATCCGAATTCACTCCCCAAAACCATTCGCCCTTTTTTTTATCGATAATATATTGCTGAATAAATTGCCAGTTGTTTGAAACGTATTTCAAATATTTTTCATCATTCGATAATTGCCAGGCATTAAAAAAACCAACCATAGCCTCCGCTTGCGGCCATGAGTGTTTTTCTTTAATCAATTTTCCATCCTCCGTTTCGTACCATAAACCTCCGTCAACATCCAATCCCCGCGAAGCGGCATCGGCAATCTTTACAGCTATTCCTTCTAAATCCACCAGGTTCTCATCTTCAATTATTTCAGCCACTTCAAGCAATAACCAGGCAGCTTCTATATCATGGCCATAAGAGATAATATCTCCCTTTACATTCCAATCCTCATCAAAAAATAAATAAAGATGCCCGCTATCCTTGTTCACAATATGATCAATAAAATTTTGTAGTAATTTTTTTATGCTTGTTTTTAATTTTTCATCTTTCCATACTTTGTATAAGTTAGCATATGCTTCCAGCACATGCAGGTGGGTATTCATTGTCTTTTTTTCGTTGGCATCTTTTGCGCTCAAACGCAAATCGCTGACAGGCTGCCAGTCTCTTGCAAATGCCTCAAGATACCCTCCCCTCTTTTGATCAAAGCTGTGCTCTTCTATACATGTATAACAATTAATGGCCTGTTCCAGCGCCTTCTGATTATTTGTTACTCTATAATATTCTGAAAAACCATACATGCAAAATGCAATTCCATATACTTGTTTTTTCCCTTCTATTATTTTTCCGGTTTTGTCAACGGACCAATAAAACCCTCCGTATTCAGGATCCCTGAATTTTTCAACCAGGTATTCAAAAGCCCTATGAGCCATATTCAAATAATTTTCATCCTGCGTATTTGCAAAGGCAGCAGAAAAAGTCCATAATATCCTTGCATTTAATACCAGTCCCTTTGGTGCTTCTGTATCAACTATATTTTCATTATTTATTTTTCCAAAAAAGCCGCCATACTGGTTATCTACAGTATTGCTAATCCAGTAATGAAGAATAGAACGAAGTTCCTGCTGTAATTCGTTCCTGAGTTTTATGAGATCTGTGATCACCGGTGATAATGTGTATGCTCCCATCTTACTTTGAAACCATTTTCCTGGAAGTTGAGATACCTTGAACGGGCATCGATTTGTTTTTTTCAATTATACTCACCAGGGTTTCAACCGAAGCTGCGGACCGGTAACCGTCAGGTGGCGTATGCACTACATAATCCAATAACTGATCCAATGAAGAGGTAGCCACATGCAGCCGTGTATCCGATGAGGCATAATATATAAATACGGTTCCATCTTCATCCAATATCCATCCATTACTGAATAATACGTTGGATACATCACCGGTTCGTTCTTCACCTTCGGGAGCCATAAAGTAACCTCCGGGCTTATAAATTACTTTGGTGATATTTATTAAATCTGTCATGAATAAGTATAAGACATAACGAAGTCCGGCAGCGGTATTGCGAACACCATGCGCCAGGTGAAGCCAGCCAAGTTCTGTTTTAAGAGGCGCCGGGCCCATTCCGTTTTTCGCCTCGTAAACGGTGTGGTATACTTTACTGTCTATGATAACTTCCTTTTCAACAACCGCGTTGGTTATAGATTTACTGGTGCCAAATGCTATACCACCACCTTTACCTGCATCAATAAAACCGTCCTGGGGCCTGGTATAAAATCCGTATTTACCATTTACAAACTCAGGATGTAAAACAACATTACGTTGCTGTGGAGATTTGGTTTTAAGATCAGCAAGCCTTTCCCATGTTTTCAAATCTTTGGTACGGGCAATGCCACATTGTGCAATGGCTGAAGACTGGTCAGCAGGTTTAGCATCCGGGTCTCTTCTTTCCGTGCAGAACAATCCATATATCCATCCATCTTCGTGCAGCACCAAACGCATATCATAAACATTTGTATCCGGATTATTCGTTTCCGGCATGGTCAAAGGATAATCCCAAAACTGAAACTTATCAATTCCATTCTCACTTTCTGCTATTCCAAAAAACGATTTCCTATCATTACCCTCTACCCGGGCAACCACTATATATTTATCCTGGAACTTTATAGCACCTGCATTTAAAACGGCATTGATACCAAAGCGTTCCATTAAATAGAGATTGGTTTCAGGATTCAAATCATACCTCCAAAAGATGGGTGTATGTTTAGCTGTTAACACCGGATTGATATATCGCTGATACACCCCGTTATTTTCATCTACCTCTTCGTTTGCATCATGTATCAGGGTTTGATGCGAAGACTGCAACTCACGCAATCTTTTTTCAAAATTCTTTTTCATCGCTTAAATTTTAAAGTTCAATCCTCCTCCAATTTGTCCCACCATGTTCTTTTTAATACTATGATGATGACGCTTAAAATAATTATAGTTAATAGAAGTGGAAGTTTCATCCATAGCACTAAATACATGGGCAATAAAGTGAGGCAACACTGACCAATAATACCCAATACTACATTGAACATATCCAGCCTAAACCGTCGGTTGGGTTGAAAAGACGGATCTTCAGCAATCACCATCTCATGCACAGGTTTCCAAAAACCCCAGGGCCTTACTGTTTTATAAAATGATTTAAGAACTTCTGGTTCGGTTGGTTTGCTCACATATGTACCTATCATGGAGGCCGCAAAAGAAATTAAAAACAATAAAGGCCAGCTATATAAAGCTACACCCGAAAATATATATGGGAATACAAGTGCTGCTAAAATTCCAACGGCCATTCCCCAGAAAAATCCCCCTGCACTAAACCGCCACCAATGCCACTTCAGCACATTTGCCGCAATATAGCCTCCATATAAAGCGCCTACGATCCACTGCAAAATATCATTTACATTGCCGGCAAAAAAGCCCATAACGATACTGACAAAAACTACGATTATACCGACCAGGTAGCTAACCCGGGTTACTTTACCCCCTGTGGCGTTTTTGTTAATGTATTTAAGATAAATATCATTGACTATATAAGCCTGGGCCGCATTCAGCGTACCGGCAAATGTGCCTATAAACGCAGCCAGCAAACCGGCAAGCAATAAACCCATTAAACCTACGGGAACAAAATTGTTGATAGAAGAAGGCAATATCCTTTCAAAATCGATTGCCCCGGCAGCTGTTCTCAGATCCAATTGATCAAAATATAATAATCCCAACACAGCAAAGCCTGTGATCATCAGGTAGCGGGTGGGTAACAAGATCAATGATACAAAGCCACTCATCTTTGCCGCATCCTTTGGTGTGCGGGTGGATAATAACTTTTGCATATCATAATTGGGTGCAGGACCTGCCAGGCTGGCGAGTATGCCTTTAATTAACATCAGGGTAAAAAAGATGCTGAAGGGATTGTATTGATCACTTTTTATTTTTTCATTTACATCTGCGATAATATTACTCCAGTCAAGTCCCAGATTTTTTCCGAAAAAAGGATTGTACCAACCATCCGGCACGTTTAGAGTTTGACCAGATAAATTAAACATGGCAATTCCTGCAACAGCAATGGCAGCTATCGTCATTATTATATATTGTACCACATCTGCCAGCACAATACTTCTCATACCACCGAGAATGGCATAGATCACAGAGATTAATGTAAAAATAATTCCATAAAAATGCGGAACATATTGAGGGGCTACATAAAAAGGAATATAAGGTTGTACGCCTTCCCACGGAATGAAAATGACAACAAACTTGCCAAGCCCCACAAATCCATAAGCCAGGAAACCAAGACAGCTCAGGATAGCAAAAGCAACAATCACCCACTGTGCCAGTGAAGAGCCCCGCCCCGAACCAAAACGGGTTTGCATCCATTCTGCCCCGGTAGTAACATTAGAACGGCGAAGCCATACAGCCAGGTACATCATCAAAAAAATCTGGTTAAACACGGGCCAGAGCCATGGCAACCACAAACTCTTTAATCCGTAAACAAAAGCTAACGTAACCATCCACATAGTACCAGAAATATCAAACATGCCTGATGCGTTGGAAAGGCCCAGGTAATACCAGGGTAGTGACTTACCTCCCAATAAATAACTTTCTTTATTGGCGCTTGCTTTTTTGCGAACCCAAAAGCCAATAATGATCATTGTTGCCAGGTAGGCAACCAGTATTAATATGTCTAATATTTCCAGTTTCATCCTTTAAAATAAGAATAAAAAAATGGTTGCCAGAAGAAGAATCAACCGGCAACCTTGTTCTTATGTCTGCTCGATCTGAAGTGACTTAATTATTCAAATACCATTGATTGGCTTACATCACCCACGCTGCCCTTCTCTATTTTATCAAATACATATCCGGTAACTTATCAGCAAAAACCAAATAGGGATTACTTTTAAAATTTTTAAAATCTGTAGCTGAGGCATGTCCTGCATAGGGAGTCCAGAAGGCATTGGTGGTATTGGCCCAAACCAATACATAAGCAAGTTCCAGTTGCTGATTCTGCAAAACTTTCAATAAGGTTTCAGTATACCAGTCTGTTTTAGTCAGGTTTTGCATACCGGTTTCTGTCAATGCTGCTATTTTGTTTTTACTTTTTGCATAGTCAGAAACAATTTTCAATTTTCCGGAAGCTACTCCTACGGCAGTAGAGCCATTAAGATCCCCATAATTATCCGACCCAACCAGGTCAACAAATTCATCACCCGGATATCGTTCCAAAAATTGTGTTTGTGAGTTAAAATTTTTATCCGGTGACCATGCATAGAGAAAATTCCGGACCTGCAAAGAATCCCGCAGGTAGGTTACAGTAAATTTATACAGGTCTTTATACTGTTGCGGACTGCAGTGTGTTGCTCCCCACCAAAACCATCCACCATCAAATTCATGAAAGGGACGAAAAATGACCGGCACCAGTTTACCATCGGCACCCACCAGGCTTTTTGCAAATGAAGCTACCTGGCCCAATGAATTTTTAAATACATCATGATGACTTCCACCAGGCAAAATTTTGCTTACCACTTCTACAGGTGAATCATTCCAATAAAAACTGCCTTTTGATACCGGGTTAAAATAATGCCATGCATATGTATTTATTCCACCCCGGTTATAAGCATCTATAGTCAGCTCTTTTGCAATTTGTTTTTCATAATCATACCAATTACCGGATTCAAAATTGGCTATATGAATAAAATCGTGGCCGTATACAGCCGGATAAACACCTGTAACTTCCTTTACATCCGATTTCTCACGGGAAACAGCAGGCAGGTGTTGCTCATTGGCCCATTGAATAGAGGCATTTGTTACTCCCCGTTTGGTGTCATCCTGGTGACCAAAAAGAATTTTTGTTTTTGATATCTTTTTTAAATTGTAAAACAGGCCGGCAGTTTGTTCTGTTGCATTTTTATCCACCAGCCAGGTTCGTATAGTTGAAAGAGTAGGTATCGTATCCTGGTTGACCGGTGGGGGATTGCCTGTTCCTCCGGGTACCGGATTACTTTCCACACTTTTTTTACAGGAAATAAGGAATAGGATGGCAGTCAGGAAAACCAGGAATGCCAGTTTATGATGTGGCCGGTATACATTTATCATAAAGAATTTTACCCTATCGTTGATGCTGTTATACATGATTATTTCCCATACAAATTCATAGCAGAAACATCTTTTTGAAAAAAGGTTCGTTCCGCCTTATAAAAGTTTATAAAATTGTCATTGCCGCTATGGCCTTTGTACGGCACATAAGCTTCGAACATGCCACCTGGTTTAGCGCCGGCATTTCGCCATCCTAATACATAAGCAATATGATGCTTACCAATTCCTTTCAGAAAGGTATCCGTCCACCAGTTGTTATCTTTTAGATTACCTCCAAATTCAGTAAGAGCAGCGATCTTGTTTTTATCTTTGGCCATCCCTTCAAGCAGGGAAAGCATCCTGTCTATATCCGCTATAAATTGTTCATTGGAACTATTGCGTTGATAAATATCAAACCCGATAAGATCTACCCATTCGTCTCCCGGATATTTATCGAGGTATTCCTCTTTTGAAGAAAAGCGGTCCGTATTATACGCGTATAAAAGATGATGTAATTTTTTTTCATCACGTAAATAGGTTACGGTAAACTGCCATAGTTTTTTTAATTCTTCTGCAGTGCTGTTCTTTCCACCCCACCAAAACCAACTACCATTTAACTCATGAAAAGGACGAAAAATAACAGGGATGAATTCCCCTTTGTCACCTTTTAATTCAATTAAGAAGGACGCTACTTTATTCAGCCATTCTTTGAATAGCTCGTGTTTTTCGCCGCCGTGTAAAATAGCTTTCATGGTTCCCTCAGCCGGATGCCAGGCGGTTTTGCCGGTTAATGGATTATTTAAATGCCAGCTGATGGTAATCACTCCGCCCTTGCTATACCCTTCCCGGATCATTTGCTTCATTCGTACAAATGGCACACTATCGAGGTTGACCAAATGATCTAATTCCAGGTTGCCTAATTCCCAACCGTAGACAGCGGGGTGATCTCCTGTTACATCTTTTATATCACTCCTGTCTTTTTCATATTGCCATCCTACACCGTATGCAAGTGCATCCTGGTGACCAAACATAAATCCTTTTTCAGAAAGCTTTTTTAAGTTTCGATATAGATTGATCGTTTCTTTAGTTGCTTTTTTATCAATGGGTAAATCCTGCGCATCAGCCCGTGATGCAGATAGAATATTTGCAGCAACAATAAATAACGTAAAAAGAGATAGTAATATCTTTTTCATTGGCGGCCTATAATTATCGTTCAGAAATAACCTGGCTCTGTTTAAAAATTGTACAGAGCCAGGTTCCTGGTTTATGTAAATACAAATCAATTTAAACCCAGGGCATCTACATAAATAGTAAATCCGCCGGAACCACTATATTCCTTTACCCAAATTTCAGTTAATGCCGTTGCGCCTGTAAGTGTTGAAACAGGAATTGAATAATCAGTCCATTTACCTTCAACCAGGTTGATGGTATAAGAATCACCACCATTTATTCCTATATTAATTCTTTTTCCTGTTGTACCCGGACCGCCATAAATTGAAATTTTAAATGAAGTGTACGGCGATAAATTAATATTGGCACCACCCAATTGTAATGGAGAACCATAACCACCCACATAATCGATCTTAACGGATTTCGTTCCTTCCCTTACAGGCGTTGTATTATCCCTGTTGGAAGTGCCGCCCCATCCACCGCCAATCCAACCATTCCAGTTGGAAGTAACGGCATCATTATAAATTGGGAACGACATAGTAGGAGGTGGTACACTACCGTTTATTTCTAAAATATCGTTCGACTGTACCGTAAGTGTTGAGTTAAGCACTGCCAAACTGATTTTTCCTCTTAATACGCCACCTGGAACTTTAACTACAATCTGTGTAGCTGAATGGCTTATAAAACTTGTAACAGGAGGAGCATTATCAAAAGCGATGGAAGTTACCAGGTCAAGGTTTGTTCCTGTCACTGTAAGATCAGCTCCGGGATCAATCGGGTTAGGTGCCATGGAAGTAACTGCTGGCAAAACCACATCCATCTCTGTTGATGATAAAGTTGTAATTCCCGATGCCGCTTCTAATGTTAATTTTCCTTTTTTTGCTCCTGCCGGTACATTCACCACAAGTTGTGTGGCAGACTGGCTTACAAATGTTGTCACTGCTGTTGAAACACCCGTAAAAAATAATTTCTTTGCCAGGTCAAGATTTGTTCCGGTGATCGTAACATTTGTTTGATGTTTTACCGGGTTTGGAGAAAACGAAGTAGCTACAGGTAAAGTAACTTTTAAGGTATCAGCCGTTTCAACTTCGGAAGAATCGGTGCCTCCATAAGTAAGTACCAAAGGTCCGGTTTGAGCATCTTCAGGAACTTTTACCACAATCTGGGTAAGAGATTTACTGACAAAAGTCTGAACTGTTATATCCTTGGCGAAAGTGATACCCTTTACCCAGTTAAGAAAATTACCGGTGATGGTAATGTTTTCTCCCGGACGAGCTTCGGCAGTCATCGCGGATACGGATGTAGTAACATCCAGGTTGAATTGCGTTTTTGAAATGATATCACCCGATGAAGTTTTTAAAGTAACTACACCTTTCTCTGCTGCTGCGGGTACAATCAAAAGAATGAGTTCAGATGTTTGTTGTTTAAAATCTTTTTGATTTACAACCGCAGCTGGTCCGCCGGTAAATTCAATTGCCGTAACCTGGTTAAGGTTTACACCAACAAAGCGCAAAGTGTCACCATGCTTTGATCCGGTGGGACCAAAACTCAATAATTGAATCCGGCCGGAATCAACATCGTTATTTTTTTTACAGGAGGTTACTGATCCTAAAGTCAGAATAAGACAACAAGTGGAAAGCAACCATCCGTTAATAATTTTATTCATCTTTATCAATTATAAATTCTTTAGAAAATATTTATTTACTAATCTTAGGAACGATCCTGAAATTATCAAAGCTGATATCTGCATCCAGGTCACCAGGACCCTGAATCAATAACCTGGTCCAGTAACCGTTTGGATTCACGGCCGGTTTTACTGCATAACTCGCCACTACTTCCTCAAAAGGAATAATAACTGTTTGCCACTGACCTTTTGTATCATAGGGAGGTTTCCATTGATAAGCATTATTATCTTCAGAACTTAAGCCTGCATTTATACGGATAATACTTGCACTATAAGGTTTCAATGTATTTACCTCAAACTTCAGGTTAAAGTCTTCCGGTTTTAGAATGGCGGCATCCGGAATATTTTTACTATGGCTAGGCATTGCAGAAGCAGGCCCTCCGGCAACTTCATTCCAACTCCAGGCACCCGTAAACTTTTTATAGCGGATATAATTTCCATTGATTTTAGGAGGGTCAGAAGGACCGGGATTAGTAACAACGTAATTAGAATTCCACCAACCCTCATAAGGATCGCTGCTGATAAAAATATTCCTGTTATCCCGAAACCAGAATTCAGATTTTGTTTCTCCAAAATTGGTGGTCACTTTTATTTGTCCCGGTTGTGCACCTGCGGGTACTCTTACATCAATTTGCTGATCGGTTAAAGTCACAATTTCTCCGGTAACCCCGCCTTCAAAAGTTACCTTAAGCGGTTCATAAAAAAAATTGCCCCGTATTATTGCAATACTTCCTTCGTTCACATGCTCGCTAACCATACTGCTTACAACAGGTTTGCTAATCTGAACCTCAAAATCATGAAGTAATTCCTTGCCGTTACTGAAAACCAGCCGGAGCTTATTATTGATCATAAGCGGAATGGGTGCAGGAACCCGAACAATGATTGTTGTGTTCGTAATATATGTTGGATTCAAACTGGCCTGCCTGTCATTGAACCATGCTTCGGTTACATTTCCCAGGTTTTCGCCCATCACTGCTATAAGTCTTCCCTGGCTGGCGCCTACCAGCAAGGAATCGGATGAAGAAGGGTTGGTGATCCTGACATATTTAATGCGGGGTTCGCCATCATTATTTTCTTTTGTACACGAAAGAAATGAGCCCGTCACGACCAGCATGAACAGGAACATTGCGTATATATTTATTGACTTCATTTGACTAAACATTTTTATAAAAATTATTTTTTAAATTCTTATGGATATTCAACCGCAGGTTTTTTCAGGTTAGGAGCCAGGCTTATTTCGGCCGAAGGAATAGGTAAGCGGAAGTTTCCTGCATTAGCATTGATCATCCTTTCATTGTTAGCCCATGGCGTTTTCCTTATAGTCCATGAAGTAGGGTTTGGAAATACATCGGGTGTGATCTTATAAAACCCCCTGTCCTGGCTATTCAGAATTGAATATGCTTTCGTTGGATTATAATAGTGCAGACTAACAAAGTCATACCAGGCTATACTTTCCATTGCAAACTCCAGCATGCGCTCCTTAAAAATGTGATCAAATGTCAGTGGTGTAGGAGCTCCGCTAACCGGATCTGTAAATGTAAAAGGTGGCAGGCCGGCCCTTGTATGCACTTTGTTAAAATAATCAACCACAGTTGCATCAGTCGTTGAAGCACCATTCCCTAAAGTGGCTTCAGCATAAATAAGATACATTTCGGCCAAACGCATCATATACGTATTGTTGGGATAATTCTGCTGCCTGGCCTGGCCATCGAGATCTTTTGACTGGCCGATAACCCATTTCTTAATGCTTGCAAAATTCACGTCGTTGTTTACATAAGGAAATACGAGGCGCTGGTCCACCCCATTTACGGTTTGGGTGATTTCGGGATAAACTGCACCCGGCAACATGTATGTTGCTTTTAAGCGTTGATCAATCGTTCTTCCTCTGATCAACGTATCAGCCAGCACATCAAAACCTTCATATTGTTTTAGCATCCACCAGGTAGCTCCTTTATCACCTCCCCATCCATCACCATTGGCAATGTCAGGACTAAAATTCAGGTAGGCTGGCATACTGTTTTGTACCCCCCATGATCCGGGTTGGAATACCCATTGCAATTCAAATAAGGATTCTTTATTATTATCGTAGGGGTACTTAAACAAATCTTCGTAATTGGGAAGAAGCTGCACCCCGCTATTGGTAATGACCCGCTGAGCATAATATCTGGCACTGTCCAAATATTCCTGCTTCCGCTGACCACCAGTACCCTCAACACCTGAACGGGTAAGGTAAAACCGGGCTAACATTCCCTCTGCACTCCAGCGGGTAATTCTGCCAGGCTGAATGGGAGTTTCTGGCAAGTCAGGTACTACGGCCCTCATTTCACGAGTAATAAATCGCCACACGCTGGGTATGGTATTCCTTTGCAGGGTAGTATCATTTAGATATTCAAGGTTATTTTCTATTACAGGTACCTCGCCCCAGTTCATGACCAGGTAGCGATAAGCCAGTGCCCGCATAAAACGTGCTTCAGCAATAGCCATTTTTTTGATAGCAGGAGAAACGGCTTCACCAGCATGCTTATTTATATTGATGATGGTCAGGTTTGACTGGGCAACCACATTGAAGAAGGCCCGCCAGGCCGCGTTGTTTTCCCCGTTTTCAGCGGTTGTATTAAACAATACATTACCTCTGTCATTATAAGCCGAGAAGGTAGTACCGGATCTGAAATCACCGAGGTTGTAAAAAGCCTTATCATTATAATCAAACCAAACACGGTTGTATAAAGAACCGGTACCGGCCAGCACCTGCTCATCTGTTTTATAAAATCCAGCATCAACAATGGCATCCGTCGGCGGCTTTTCCAGGAAATCTTTTTTACAGGATGTAAAAAATGTAATTGGCAATAATAAACCAACCAGGTAATATTTATAATTTATCATTTTCATTTTAGATTCTTTAAAAGTTAACATTCAGGCCAAATGTATAAATCGGTGTCAGCGGATAACGGCCATAGTCAAGGCCGATAGCCTGGTTACTGGAGGAAGCATCCCTGCCTACATAAGCACCTACCTCAGGATCAAATCCGGAGTACCCGGTTATCGTAGCCAGGTTTTGAGCCCCTACCGTAGCCCGAATATTATTTACCAATTTAATTTTTGATAGCAATGAAGCTGGCAGGTTATACGATAAAGAAATGTTTTTCAGCCTGACGAAAGATCCATCTTCTACCCATTTGCTTGTTTGGCGTGCAAAATTACCGTTAACGTCAGCACCCGAAATAAACCTGGCCACATCTGTTCCGGGGTTGGCTATTGCAGGATTGCCACTGGCATCCGTAGTTAGCTTAGCATAATCCAGGGCATGCTTGTATAAATTCCGGCCCAGGTTAATATTGTTTGGATTTGAATTTTCCCATGCTATGAAATTATAAATATCGTTGCCATAAGTACCGGTGATCAGTATGCTCAGATCAAATCCTTTATAGGTGAATGTATTGGTAAATCCGCCAAACAATTTTGGCCAGGGATTGCCTATAAAAGTTTTATCATTTACATCAATCTTTCCATCATTATTAATGTCTTTGAATTTTACATCCCCAATCCAGATACCAGCAGTGGGTGAAGTTGGATACCTGTTTCCATTGTTGTCAACCGGAACAGCACTTTTGGATATTTCATCAACTGACTGGAAAATGCCTTCTTCTATATAACCACGGAATAACCAAGGCTGCAAACCAATAGCCGAACGCTGCGTCCAGGGATCTGCCTGGTTCAACCACCAGGAACTGCGTTCAAAAAAGGCCTGGTCTGAATTCAAACTTTTTATCACACTCTTAAAGTTGGACAGGTTAAGGTTGGTTTCCCACTTAAAATCCTTGGTGCTAACATTGGTAGTGTTGATGCTGAAACTCCATCCTTTTGTTTTTAAAGAACCGGCATTAACCGTAGGAGGCGCTACTGAGGCTGTTCCTGCTGTGCCCATATACCAGGGTAAACCGGCAGGCATGATGAGGTTATCCGTATTCTTTACATAATAGTCAAAATCTAATGCAATTCTGGTTTTAAGTAAGCCAAGGTTGATACCAATATTATCTGTCCTGGTTTCTTCCCATTGAAGTTTTGGATTGGGATAAACGGAAGGCAAAAATCCTGTGCCCCATGCGGTAGCGCCAGCACTCAAGGGAGAGTAAATGGCTGAATTGCCGCCACCCTGGTTACCGGTAAGACCAGTTTCCAGTCGTAGTTTCAATTCATTTATAAACGGCACGTTAAAAAATTCTTCCTGGGTTACTCTCCATGCTGCTGAAAGGGAAGGAAAAGTACCCCACCTGTTTTCTGGTCCAAAGTTTACAGAA
Source organism: Chitinophagaceae bacterium (assembly GCA_051306075.1). Lineage (GTDB taxonomy): Bacteria > Bacteroidota > Bacteroidia > Chitinophagales > Chitinophagaceae > Terrimonas_B. The sequence continues at coordinate 3,258 of JBPPMM010000051.1, read as the reverse complement.
CCATCCCGGCGAATAGTACCAGTAAGAAGGTAACGATTATCATAATTGTAATTAACTCTTCCCAGGTAGGATTCCATACCCCATTCACCCGAACCACCTGAATTGGTGGCAGAAGCGGAATTACCAGCATTCAAATCAAAAATATTGTTGGTAAGAAATCCTGCTCGGGAGGCAGCAACATTCTTCCAGTTGGAGGCCTGCGCTTCATGGCTGGCCATTAAACCTATATTGTGGTCACCAAATTGTTTATTGTATTCAATTAACTGGTTCCAGTTCCAATAAGAATTCTGACTGGTACCATTTGATAAATTGGCAATTGGATTGATTGCCCATCCGATGGCATATGTGGGCATGTAATAAGTAGAATTGAAATACCCCACATTCGTATTGACGGATGTTCTGAAAACAAGTCCATCAGTAATATTGAAAGCGGCATTGAGGCCTCCTAAAAACTGGCGCCTTGTATTTTTATTGGTTGAAATTTGTGATATAGCAATCGGGTTTACCGGTGCATATTGGTGTGCGGGGTTTGTAAGATCACCACCTCCCCATGATCCGTTTAGATTTTTTACCGGAACTTCAGGGCTCAGCTGGATAGCTCTTGAAATAACGTTTTCCTGGCTGGTAGTCAGGCTTTCATTTGTTTGATTAAAGCTCAAATTAGCTCCCAGTGTTAACCATTTCCTGGGTTTATTATCCAGGTTGATCCTGAAATTATACCTGTCGAAACCGGAACCTTCTGCTATTCCATCCTGGTTTAAATATTCGCCGGACATATAATAAGTGGTAGCCGTATTTCCGCCGCTCAGGCTAAGCTGATGTTTTTGCATCGCAGCATTATCAAATAATTCGTTTTGCCAGTCAGTACCTGGTCCCAAAATAGTTGGATCCAACAACTCTTCCCTTACCGTTCCACCTGCAATAGCCTTATAATCTATTATCATCTGTGCATATTCCGGCAAATTCATAATAGAAACCCGTTTAGGAGGCGTTTGTATATTATATTGTCCGCTATAATTTATTTTAGCATCACCAGCTTTACCACGTTTGGTGGTAATAAGGATAACTCCGTTAGTTCCCCTGCTACCATAAATGGCGGTAGCTGATGGCCCTTGCAGTATCTGCATATCCTCAATATCAGATGGATTTAATCCGGCAAGGGGGTTTGAAGAATTAGCGGATCCGCCGCCCTGTATCTGAACTCCGTCAATAACATAAAGAGGCTCAGTATTTCCATTGATAGAATTGATACCCCTGATATTGACAGAAATACCTCCACCAGGTTGCCCTGAATTCTGGGTTACATAAACACCGGCTGAGCGTCCCTGAATGGCCTGCTCTATCGTAGTGTTAACGGTTTTTTCTATTTCTTTTGAGGATATAGAAGTTTGCGCAGTAGTAAGGTTAGCCCTTTTTGACTTACCATAACCTACTACCACTACTTCGGATAAAGCTGAAGAGGTCGACTTTAGAACCGCATCAACTTCTGTTTTTCCTCCCACATTCACTTCCATAATTTCCATACCCACATATGAAATAACCAGGATGGCCGGTCCGGAGGGGATTGCCAGGGAATATTGACCGTTACTGTTAGTAGCAGTAGCCAGACTTGGATTTTTCTTTAGGCTTATGGTAGCACCAGCAAGAGGTTTACCTAAATCATCGGTGATTGTACCCGATATTTTTCGGTCCTGGGCTAATAAGAAAGTGAAAGGCAGTGTGCACAAAAAAAGTACAAACGCCCTGGAGAGCGAATTTTTTCTCATAAAGCAAAATGTTTGTACAAAGAAACCAAAGACAACTTCCTATAACTAATACTATTTTACCTTATAATGATGAAAACTTTAATTCATTAAATCCAATACTATTTGGAATACGTATCCGTCCTATAAAATATTGAATAAGGGGTAACACATAAAAAACAATACTATTTTATCTTAAATATTATAATTTTAACGTCTAATCGATTAGTATGCCGAAGAATATTTTGCGGGAAATCACTCCATTAACCAGTAGTGACTGTTTTACTATTTTTACCCGGGTTAAAACAGAATTTGATTTTCCATTGCATAGTCATGAAGAACTGGAATTGAACTTTATCATGAATGCAAAAGGGGCGAAGCGGGTAGTTGGTGACCATATTGGTGAAATAGATGACCTTGAACTTATACTGGTCGGCTCCAACCTGCCTCATGTCTGGCAAACTTTTAATTGCGAATCCAAAGAAATAAGGGAAATCACCATTCAATTTCACAAAGACCTGTTCGATGAGAAATTTTTGAAAAGGAACCAGCTCAGTTTCATACGCAACATGCTTGAAAAGTCAGCTAAGGGAATTCAATTCTCAAAGCAAACCATTGAACAAATAACTCCCCGGTTAATAATTTTAAGTCAGAAACAAGGTTTTGATTCTGTGCTTGAATTAATGTCCATCCTTCATGATCTTTCTATTTCCCGCAACATGCACACCTTATCCAATGCCACTTTTAATAACGTAGAATTCTCCTATAACAGCCGGCGGATAGAAAGGACAATAGAATATATGAACCAGAGTTTTCATAAGCCCATTTCGTTAAATGAAGTGTCCAAACTCGCTAATATGACGGATGTTTCCTTTAGTCGCTTTTTTAAAGCAAGGACCGGCATTAGCTTTATGGACAGCCTGCTTGAAATGCGGCTTGGGCATGCTTCCAGATTATTGATTGATACCACGCAGGCTGTAGCAGAAGTGGCTTATAACTGCGGGTTTAATAACATTTCCAATTTTAATCGCTTGTTTAAAAAGAAAAAGGGTTGTACGCCAAAAGAATTCAGGGAGAATTATAGCTACGACAGCCGGGTTTTTATTTGATACTATTTTAATAAAAAAAATCCCATCTCCTTCTGAAGATAGGATCATGATGGGTACTTTTTTTATGGTGGTTTTTCCGTCATGCTTTTTTTTAATCAAGTATTTAGTCTGTTTGTTTAACTGCATCCTCCCTGGTTGCCGCAATTCAAACATTTATAACAGGTGCCGCTTCTCATCATAATGTGGCCACAAACATGGCAGGCCGGTGCATCACTCTGCATATTTTTTGCAGCAGCATTAACCGCATCCATACCACTATCTGTTTTTTTATTTTGGGTAGTTTGACTTTTTTGAGTTGGGGAAGATGAACGGGTAATGCGGACGCTGGAAAGCTCCGGCAATTTTCCATATTCAAGACCCGAGGGAACATCATCCCAATCATCTACTCCTGTATTTAATACTTCCGG
>JBPPMM010000022.1:0-2728 GCA_051306075.1 Chitinophagaceae bacterium | reverse complement strand
ATGCATCATACTGAAGATTGCTGTAAAAGAAACCATGATCAGCGTAACTACTATAAAGCACCTGAAGCCCTGCCCGAACAGGTCAGTAAATTTTCCGGTAAAGGAGGGTGACCGGGAATAGCTGATAAGTGCCCATATAATACCAGCTGCATAAAAAAAATAAATGGAGTAGTGAAGCTTTGAATCAACGGCTAATTTGGAATAATAAAAGGTCAATGATAAGATGACAAGCAATAGGCCGGTAAGAATTCCCTTGGTAAGAGGTGTGAATCTATTCATGAATGAAATGAAAATTAATTAAGTACAGTTTTAGCTTTATTAACAATGCCAATCACCTTACCGGTGAGTTCCCGGCCGGTAAATGGAGAATTTTTTGATTTGGAAAAAATACCTTTTTCTGTAACGGTCCATTTTTTTGAAGGATCAAAAAGGGTCAGGCACGCATTTTTTCCTTCTTTTATTGTTGCTATTTCCAATCCAAACAATCGCCGGGGATTAACGGATAATAACGCTACCCATTTTTCCGAATTGATTCCGGGCACAGCCGTGTTTAATACGGCATAGGCAGTTTCCAGGCTAACCATCCCATATTTAGCATATTCAAATTCTAATACTTTACTGTCGTATTCATGTGGCAGGTGATGAGATGCGATGCAATCAATGGCGCCTTCCGATATTGCTTTTTGTAATGCAATTTTGTCTTCCCGGGTCCGCAAAGGAGGGTTTACTTTAAGATTAGTATCATAATCTTTGACATCTTCATCACTAAAAAAAAGATGATAAGGAGTAACGGAGCAACTTATAGCGATACCGGATTCTTTTCCCCTTTTGATATACTCCAACGATTTTTTTGAACTCACTCCGGTGAAATGTAATTTGGATTCGGCATACCTGGCCAGTTTGATATCCCTTGCTACTATCAGTTCTTCAGACATGGCAGGCTTGCCCGGTAATCCCAGTTGGGTTGAAATGATCCCTTCATTCATCAGGCCATGGGGGTTTATACTTTTATCGTCGGGAATCTGTATCAGTGTTCCCTGAAAGGTTTTTATGTACTGCAGGGCTTTTAAAAGCAAACCGGAAGACTGCACACAATTTATTCCATCGCTGAAAGCAATGGCTCCGCTTGCCCGCATATCATACATTTCTGCCAGGTCTTTACCTTCAGTATTTTTTGTAATAGCCCCGATGGGGTGAACAGTTACTGGCAGCGATTTGCTTTTTTGAACGATATATTCGATTCCTGATTTGTTGTGAATACAAGGATTGGTATTTGGAATAACCATTATATCTGTATAACCACCTGCTGCTGCTGCTGCTGCTCCTGTTTCCAGTGTTTCTTTGAATTCATAACCGGGATCAGCGAAGTTGGCAAACACATCCATCCACCCGGGAGATACTTGAAGTCCGTCAATAACTATTTCCTCGTCTGCAACTGCTGTCAGGTCAGTACTCAATTGAGAGATGATTCCATTTTCAATTAAAATATCAATGATTTGCCCGTTGAAAGGAGAGTTTGGATCAACGATCCTGGCTTTCTTAATGAGTAGTTTCATTAAGCGGCGAAGATAAAGGTTGTTTTTGGTTCGGAAAAATGGCAAAAACCCTACTTTTGCTATCCCCGCGATATATTCAACTATCCATCATTTTCGGGACGTAGCGCAGCCCGGTAGCGCACTAGCATGGGGTGCTAGGGGTCGCAAGTTCGAATCTTGTCGTCCCGACTGAAATTAAAAAGGCTTTAAGTCATTGAACTTAAAGCCTTTTTAATTCGAATCAATTTCACTTCTTTAAGCTTCTAAATCGTCAATGTACTGTGAAGGAATAATTTGTGTGGGTTCGAATCCAGCAGTCAGGCATAGCTTTTAGGAGACGCACACAACGGTTACGGCTTTCTGCTATTGTACGCCGCTATTCCTCTTTTGTCAGCACTCAGTTATTGTTAATCTGTTTGTTATTTTTTTACTTCTAAAATCTAAAATAAAAAGTCCGCCGAGTAAAAATGTCGGCCACTAGTCGATGCCGAAAAATGTACCGCCTGAAGCACAATTCCATATTAAAATTATCGGCTATACACATTATTTCTGACCCTCCTTACTTTTAAAGTCCGTGATATTCTTTCCATCATAACGATATACTCCTTTATAAGATCCGAACCAAATACTTCCATCGTTAGCTTCCAAAAGTCCCAAAAGACCTGGTTGTCCTGACATAATTTCGGTTACAGTGGGTTTTTTATCGTACAAGGACTTTTGATCATAACGGGAAAGTGCCCAGAATGGCCCATTAGGAGGATTTACGTCACCAGTAGTCCAGATGTTTCCTTTTTTATCTTCGATTATTGCATAAGCCCCCCTCTGCGAAACGTTTGTAAAGGTACTGCCGTCATAGCGCCAAAGACCATCAACGTCACCGAACCAAATGCTTCCTTTTTTATCTTCGATTATTGACCAAACGTTGTTAAACGCCTTGCCATCTTTGTTTTTTAAAACGGTAAATGTTTTTCCATCATAAACGAACATATTTTCTCCTTGTGCACCAAACCAAAGCTTGCCGGTTTTGTCTTCAAGGAGTAAACGAATACTGTTACTGGGAAATCCATCTTTTGTGGTAAAATTTCGAAAAGATTTTCCATCGTAACGGCTTGCTCCAAACCAAATATTACCGGCTCTATCTTCATAAATATGCAATGCTGTATTACCGGCAAGCCCATCCTTTGTTGTAAAAT
>JBPPMM010000311.1:0-10741 GCA_051306075.1 Chitinophagaceae bacterium | reverse complement strand
TCATACACAAACTTTTCCCCTTTCATCAGCGGATGTTTTCCTGATAAAGCATACCTCGATATCTTCAATGGAAAATTGGTAAAGAACACTTCCATCAGCCAGGGTTCAAAGCGAAACTCAAAATAATTATTTGCAGGATTTTCTATATTAAAATTAGTGAAACGTTCCTGGCAATATTCAAATACCATTGAAATAGTGGTAACGGCTTGCATTGGAAAAGCTGCTTCTCCCCTATCATTTGTTTTTATCCAGGAGCCAGTCTCGCCATTCCTTAAACTAAAATATACATGCCCGAGCAATACGGGATTTCCGCCTACAATTTTTGTCACTATAAAATCTTCATTAATTGGTTTACCGTCCACGGATGCAAAATCCTTTCCGCTCCAGGGCCTGCTTTGCAAAATAACCTGGTCATTATCTATAGTCCAGTTGCCTGCACCGTACCTGTCAACGGCTCCATATGTAAAAAAGAACCGGAAACTGCCGTCAGGATTTAGCTTAAAACCTGAATCTGTTGTTTTAACTTCCTGCAGTTTATAAAAGCCGGCTATTTTTTCTATTGTTTTTTTAAACATAAGTATATACTAAAATTCTGTTCACAATGCAGTTGTTAATTTACCTTTCCTGTGGGAAGTAATATATATCATAAGTAAGATTTTCATTCTGGCATTTGTTCCTTATCCCAATCCCCTCTTAAAAATTCAGATACCCGTCGTATAAAATCTTCCTGATTGGCGTCCCGCAAATGCGGCTCATGCCACCCATTAGCAATGATTGAAAGATGTGCACCATGTATATTTTGAAACATTTCCCATGCTTGTGATACAGGAACAAAATCATTATCCCCATGTACAATAAGTGTTCTGGCTTTTATAGAAGCCAGAAGATCAGCTGTAATATTTGGATCACCCTTTAGCAGATGGAAATGATAAAATTGCTTAGCAATTACCTTTCCTTTCTGAATCCCGTGCAATTTTTCCAGAGCCATAAACTGATAAAAGTCATCAGGCCGGGCATTTCTTTTGATGAAGGAGCGAACTGAATCACCAAAATACATTTGGGCACTTACAGGCACGATTGCATTGATTTTGCCTGGATTCTGTATGGCGGTATAGAGTGCAACAATACCTCCCGAACTATGTCCTGCCAATCTTACATTTTCTAGTTTTAAAGATTCAATTAATGCTACCAGGTCTCTTGCTGCCCTCGTGTGTAAAAAAATCTCACTGGTATCCGGTTGTTCAGATCTGCCATGCCCCCGCATATCCCATGCAATAACACGGTATTCTTTGGAAAAAGACTCCATGAAGGGTTTCCAGTCGGAAGATGTGCGCCCAAATCCGTGAAGCAATATGAGGGGCTCGCCTGTTCCCTGTTCCTCATAATAAAGTTTTATTCCATTTACTTGTATGAATTTACCATTGGGATTGACAGGCTCCTGGGCAAAAACATAACTTGATAAAAATATTATATAGAGCAATAGTGTATATCGGAACAGTTGGCTCAAATCAGGTTTATTGATCAGGTTGTAAACTTGAAGCATTCCAGATGAAGTTACAAATAATGTTTTTACAGGGCCCTCTCTTCGAAACGATTCAATAGAGTAACTTCAATTTTATTTTCAACATTATATATGAGCACAACTACCTACCCTTTTTATGTCAAACTTTGTCTGCACCTTATAAGTATTTATATACTGGGTTTGCTTATTTACATTGGGAGCGATATTATAATGCCTGTTTGTTTTGGAATTGTACTGGCAATGCTCCTGTTGCCAGTGGTTAATTGGTTAATGCGAAGGGGAATTCCTGGTGTGCTCTCTATAATTATGGCCATATTATTTACTTTCCTGTTTGTCGGTGGCATAGTTTATTTTCTTTCCTCGCAGGTGGCTAATTTCATGACCGACCTTCCGGCCATAAAAGAAAAATTAGCACATCATATTTCAACCTTACAAAGTTGGATAAACGACCGGCTAAATATCAGTATTAAAGAGCAGGCTACTGCTGTAGAAAGCGCCAAACAAAACATTCAGGAAGGAGGCTCAGCCGGTATAGGTACTGCACTTGTTGGAGTAGCCAGCGCTATGGTTATGCTGGTCTTATTGCCACTTTATACTTTCTTGCTTCTATATTACCGAAAACTCATACATAAATTTTTATTGGATGTTTTTGCTACCCGCTTTCAACACCAGGTAGAAGCGGTTCTGACAGAATCTAAAAGTATTGTTCAAGGTTATATGGTAGGTCTTCTTTTGGAAATGGCTATAGTCACCTTACTCAATGCGGCAGGATTTCTTGTAGTGGGCATTCAGTACGCCATCTTTCTGGCTTTGCTTGCTGCTGTGTTAAATCTTATTCCCTATATCGGCATGCTGATAGCCTCTGTTATTTGCATGGCGGTTACACTTACCACTTCAGATAATGTGAGTGATATACTTTGGGTTGGTGTTATTTTAATTGTAGTACAGTTTATAGATAATAATTTTATTATGCCCTATGTGGTCAGTTCAAAGGTTCGTATCAATGCCCTGGTGTCTATCATCGGAGTGCTGGTTGGCGGCGCCCTGGCCGGCATTTCGGGTATGTTCCTTTCTATACCGGGCATCGCCATTCTCAAATCCATTTTTGACCGGGTAGAGGGATTAAAACCCTGGGGTGAATTACTTGGTGATGACCAGGGATCTGAATCAATATCCAAAAGAAAGAAAAAAGTAAAAGAAAAAGTTATCGCTGAGAAATAATAATCCTTAAAAAACATGGTCTATTTTCTTCTTTAAAATTTTCCCTGGAACCTCCCAAATTACACTTCATTACATAGGCATCGGGGAGACTGGAATGGAGTCATACTTTGCAGGCATTAATAAAATTTTATATGCCGGTATTGCAAATAGCCAGGAGTTCCAGGTGGATTAGCTTTTTATCCGTATTCTTTATTTATGCTTTTGTCTATAATCCCTGGATTAAATTTCCATATACGTTTGTTGTTATTTCCTTAGCGGTTATAATGTTTTGCCTGTGGCAGGATGGGAACCTTGATGGCATCGGGTTAAAAACCAATCAACCTGTTTTGAAAATAGCAGGAATCGCCATACTGCTTTTTCTTTCTTCAGAAATTCTAATTGATTTTTTGATACAACCCTTAATAAATAAACTTACCGGCGAAAAAGCAGACTACAGCACCTTTAATCGTGTTACGCATCAACCGGCCAAATATGCCCGGTATTTGTTTTATGTATGGATAAATGCAGCTTTTGGTGAAGAAGTTTTTTTCAGAGGTTTTCTTTTCAGTCAAATGAATGAATGGTTTGCCACATGGAAAAACAAAACTATTTTAATTAGCATACTTTCATCTGTAATGTTCGCTCTTCCCCATTTTTATATCGGTCCTTCCGGACTGATTATTACTTTCTTATTCGGTTTGTTTTTTAGCTGGGCCTATGTAAAGTTCCATTACAATCTTTGGATACTGATCCTGCTGCATGGATTAATTGATAGCGTCTTTCTCACCCTTGCTTATTTGGATAAATTAAATTATTACGAATTAGCTAATAAATTAATTTGGGGCTTTTAACTTTTATCCTGGCTGCACCAGGCCCCTGGCATCATTGCCCGGTTTAAAATAAACGATGATCTAAATTTCTACCGGATTCAATTTCAACTTTTCATTTACACTTCTTTCATGTTAAAAGGTAATTTCCTTATCCTTTTACCTGTAAGATCAAAAATGGCATTGCATAATGCCGGTGCAAAAGGTGGTAAACCCGGTTCCCCTACGCCACCTGGCTTTTCATCATTGTCTATGATGTGAACTTCTATTTCCGGAATATCACTCATCCGGGTCATCAGGTATTGATGAAAGTTTGTTTCTACCGCTTTACCATCTTTAAAATGCGTAGCATGTACTGCAGCTGCCCCGTGACCCATTACTATACTTCCTTCCACTTGTGCATTTATGATATCCGGATTAACATACCAGCCGCAATCCATAACGGCAATTACTTTATCAATCTTTAATTTGCCATCTGCATTTTTCGAAACCTTCACGGCTTCGCCCACAATACTTTTAAAACATTCTGTAATCGCTATGCCCCATCCTGAATTTTTTTCTTTCGACTTCCAATTCGTCAACTCTTCCAGTTTATTTAATACTACCAGGTAGCGTTCACCCCCATCCCCTCCCAAATGACTTTTTCTGAATTCAAGAGGGTCTTTCCCTGCTTCGTGCGCCAGCTCATCTATAAAACTCTCATATGCAAATCCATTTGTGGAAGAATAAACAGAACGCCACCACATGACGGGTATGGGTGATTCTGTAGGAATATCTTCAAAACTATAATGGCGTAAAGTTTGAAAATAATGTTCAGGAAAACCTTCCGTTGTACTACTGTTAAATGCGGTCTTGTCGGGATTGGGCGACCATTGATGATCCATATTCTGTCCCGCCAGTTTGGCCTGGAAAGATTGTATTCTGCCGTCCTTATTTAATCCTCCTTTACATTCATAAACTGCACCGGGTCTAAATGGTCCCTGCGTCATATCATCTTCGCGGGTCCACACTACCTGTACAGGAGCTTTTATTTCTTTTGAAATCAGTACAGCCTCAGCCGTATAATCGGTAAACGCTTTTCTTCCAAAGCCACCACCGAGGAATGTCATGTTGACGATCACGTTTTCCGGAGGAAGTTTTAGCCTGTCGCTTATGTCCTGTTGTATCCAGTCCGGCGCTTGTATTGGGCCCCATATTTCGCAGGTATTTTCTTTTACATCAGCGATACAGCTCAATGGTTCCATACAGCTGTGCGATTCATAGGGCGTTTCATATATCGCAGTAAATTTCTTTTCCGCTTTTTCGAAAACAGAGTCAGGGTTTCCGCCGGTTCGTTGAGATAAACCTGACTTTTTTAAATCCTCCTTCATTCTTGCATATAATTGCTCTGTATCTACATGCTCAAAACCCGAATCATCCCATTCTACTTTTAACGCCTTTCGACCCTGCATCGCTGCCCACAGTGAATCAGCAACAACTACAACGCCTTCCCTGGACGTAGCAAATACCGGCATCTGTACTTTAAAAACATTTTTTACCCCCGGTATTTTTTTTGTTGCGGTATCATCAAAGCTTTTTACTTTTCCATGAAAGCGGGGATTGCGTTCAACCATGGCATATAACATGCCTTTGATTTTTTTATCCTGTCCAAATTCTGCCATACCATTTACTTTGGATGGTGTGTCTTGTCTTGGTAATGGCTTACCAATGATCTTATATTCTGAACGGTTTTTTAATTTTACTTCTTTAGGTGGCTTTAATTTCGAAGCTTCCTCTACCAGGTCACCATAACCTATTTTTTTTCCATCTGTCTTACAAATAACAAATCCATTTTCTGCATAACAATCATTTTTATTAACAGACCATTTTTTTGAAGCCGCTTCAATCAGCATTTCTCTTGCTGTAGCACCGGTTCGCAATAATCTCTGATAAGCACCACGGACTGTAGAACTTCCACCGGTAATCTGACTACCAAATTTGCTTTGATGACCCGGTGCAAAAGCTATAGTAACATGGTCGAGGTTAACTTCCAGTTCTTCGGCTACCATTTGCGGTACTGCCTGGTAAGAGCCCTGTCCCATTTCAGACCGGTGATTCAGGATCGTTACCTTCCCGGCTTTATCAATAGAAATCCAGGACGTAAGTGGCATACTGAGAGCATCAGCCATTTCTTTTGTAATAATGTTTTCGCCAGCTTTTCCCGACACGGGCATATAATAGCCAAGAGTGAGTGCTGCACCGGTCATACCGGAAAGCCTTATAAAATTTCTGCGGGATAAATTTTTATTTGTCGTGTTCATTTTGTTTCAGTTTAGATGGTTCAGGCTTCAGACATGTTTTGAGCTGCGGTTTTAATGGCCTTACGAATGCGTGTATATGTTCCGCACCTGCAAATATGTCCGTTCATAGCAGTATCAATATCTGCATCCGTGGGATGGGGATTCTTTTTTAATAATGCCGCAGCTGCCATTAACTGGCCACTCTGGCAATAGCCACATTGAGGAACCTGTTCTGCAATCCATGCCTTTTGTACAGGATGAGAATTATCAGAAGAGAGACCTTCCACCGTTGTAATGGATTGTTTGGCTGCTGCCGAGACAGGAACAGAACATGAACGCACGGGGTTTCCATTTAAATGAACTGTGCAGGCACCGCATTGAGCCATTCCACAACCGTATTTGGTTCCGGTAAGATTTGCAAGTTCTCTTATTGCAAAGAGAAGTGGCATTTTAGGATCTGCATCTATCTTGTAGATTTTTCCATTGATGTTTAGATTGTAAGAGGCCATAAGCTGTAGTTTTAAAGAACTATTAAGGTACATAAATACTTAAAGCAAAGTTTTGAAATTATTTGTATGGTTTTTTTAGCCATGATCAATTAAATTAAAATATACAAATGGTGGTGGTTAACGGTTCATCAATCACTCTCCTGATCTCAAGTGACTTTCAAGGACAGTTTTACACAGTTTCAGAATTATATATCTGAAATTTTTTGTCTGTAGTTTAAATATTAATGGATTTCATTTCACCTCTATAAGTTTAATGTTATATTGCCACCCGATACATTAAACCAAAATAAATTATGGGAAATTTTGAAGATTTTGTTTCAGCTGCTAACGCTATTATCTGGAGTAATGCTTTAATTTATTTGTTGCTGGCTGTTGGTATTTATTTTTCTGTAAGGATGCGTTTTTTCCAGGTAAGATTGATAAAGGAAATGGTTAAATTACTTTTCCAGGGTGATAAATCCAAAGCTGGTATTTCTTCATTCCAGGCCCTTGCCGTTTCATTGTCGGGCCGGGTAGGTACGGGCAATATTGCCGGGGTAGCCACAGCTATTTTTATTGGTGGCCCGGGTGCGGTATTCTGGATGTGGATGGTTGCTTTCCTGGGATCAGGATCGGCCTTTATTGAATCCACCCTTGGCCAGATATTTAAGAAAAAGGAACACGGAGAATACCGGGGAGGACCTGCTTATTATATCCAGAAAGGATTTAAGAATAAAAGTATAGGCAAAACTTATGCAATCATTTTTGCAGTGGCTACCATAATGGCAACAGGATTATTGCTCCCGGGAGTGCAATCAAATAGTATTGCTTCAGCAGTAAAAAGCGCCTTTGCTATAAAGTATATATGGACCGGTGCGCTGTTGGTTGTTTTATTAGGGCTCATCATCTTCGGCGGTATAAAAACTATCGCCAATGTGGCGCAATATGTTGTTCCGTTTATGGCCATCGCATATATGTTGGTGGCTTTAGTGGTTTTGGTCATGAACTATTCACGAATACCAGAAGTATTTGGACTTATTATATCTAGTGCTTTCGGAGCCAAAGCAACATTCGCCGGTATAGTGGGTGCTATGATTTCCATTGGTGTAAAACGGGGAGTATATAGTAATGAAGCAGGCCAGGGAACCGGCCCCCACCCTGCTGCGGCGGCAGAAGTTTCACACCCCGCAAAGCAAGGACTGGTTCAGGCTTTTTCCGTTTACATTGATACCTTATTTGTATGTTCCGCAACTGCTTTTATGATACTGATCACCGGCATGTATAATGTAAAAGGACCCGATGAAGGTCAATTACTTGTTGACAACGGAGTTTATTATATGCAAGATGGGGTAAAACATGTTGATGGCAGCCCAACCTATACCCAGGCTGCAATAGACAAAGCATTCAGCGGCCAGGAAACTTTTCATGAAGATTATGTAGGCACGGGAAGTTACCTGGTGGCTATCGCCCTTTTCTTTTTTGCCTTTACTACATTGATGGCTTATTATTATATAGCGGAAACCAACGTGGCTTACCTTACTCAGAAAAGAGGTGGGCCGCTGCTTATGTTTTTATTAAAGGTTGGTATTCTTACCGCCGTATTTTTTGGATGTATACGTACCGCCAGAATTGCATGGGATCTTGGTGATTTAGGCGTTGGCGTTATGGCCTGGTTAAATGTGATAGCGATCATCATCCTGCAAAAACCAGCCCTCCTTTCATTAAAGGATTATGAAAAACAAAAAGCAGCAGGAAAGGATCCGGTATTTGATCCTGTATCGCTTGGGATAAAGAATGCAGACTTCTGGGAGCATGAATACAAGAATCCTGATGATGAAAAAACCGCATAAAATAAAGTTTACTATTCCCTATTTTATAAATTTTTAAAACGCTGGTCATCCTCCACTAACCATGTGAAGAGACCGGTGTTCCTGATTTACCGGTATTACATAATAATTATATGAAATATCAATTGACTGCTTCAATACAGATGATAAAAAAATTTAAAAATTTGCTGAAACCGGAACCAGTTCTTTCTTTCATGTCATTACAAATAGATAAGCAATATATATAGAAACCTTTTCGAATTAAAATAACGCTTCAATAAGTCTCACGATTAAATTCTATTCCGGCTTTCGTAAATAGCCATGTATCTGAATTGAAGCCAAACAATAATTCATGATTCCCTATTTTTGCCCACTCTAAATTTCCAGTATGCGAATAATTCTTATCGGTTTTTTTATTTTATCGGCATCTGTAACGGTTTTGGGTCAGTTGCGGTTGCCAGCTATCCTTTCACCGGGAATGGTGTTGCAACAGAACGATTCCGTTTCCGTGTGGGGATGGGGAAATAATAACCAGAAAGTTAAGATCACAGGTAGTTGGAATAACGATTCAATAATAACGACGGTTAATAATCACGGAAAATGGAGTGCCAAAATAAAAACACCTGCCGCAGGCGGACCTTATGTTTTAACCATCAGCAGCGGCAGAGATAAAATTAATTTAGATAATGTAATGACAGGTGAAGTATGGTTATGCTCCGGGCAATCCAATATGGAATGGAATTATTATAATGGCGATAAGTTTATTAAAGAAGAATTACCAACCAGCTATAATAAAAATATCCGCTTCTTTCAAATACCACGTACTGCATCAAAATACCCGCAGGATGATCTAAAAGCAAAGTGGCAGGTATGTGATTCCAATTCGTTAAAAACATTCAGTTCCGTAGGATATTATTTTGGGAAAAAATTACAGCATGATCTGAATGTACCCATAGGATTAATCAACGCCAGCTGGGGTGGTACTCCTGCTGAAGTTTGGGCGCCGGCGGAAACCATTGAAAATAACGAAGTATTAAAAACAGCTGCCTCTAAACTCCGGGAAGTACCCTGGGGCCCCGTAACACCCGGTTTCAATTATAATGGTATGCTGGCTCCAATTACAAATTATAATATCTCCGGAGTTCTCTGGTACCAGGGAGAAGCTAATGTTGAAACAAACAGTACCTATGCGCAATTACTAACCACCATGATCAATGCATGGAGAAAAAAATGGAATAAGGATTTTCCTTTTTATTATGTTCAGATAGCGCCGTATAATTATGGCAAAGCTTTCCAGGGCGCCCTTTTACAGGAACAACAAACAAGAGTGATGGGCTATCCGAAAACCGGCATGATAGTGATCACAGATCAAATCGACTCTATAACCAACATACATCCTTCTGATAAAAGAGAAGTGGGTAAAAGACTGGCTAACCTGGCATTGGGCGACACTTACAAAAAAGATATCCCTGAGTACAAGAGCCCGGTTTTTAAAAATGCGGAATTGAAAAAAGATAAATTGATCCTGACATTTGATCATGCGCCAACTGGATTGATGGCTAAAGACAAAACCATTACCGGCTTTTTTATTTCCGGGGAAAATGAAGAATGGTTGCCGGCAGAAGCAAAAATTGAAAACAATACAATCGTTGTACGGAATAAAAAACTAAAGGCACCCATATATGTGCGTTATGGTTTTGGTAATACTCTTATCGGAAATGTTTTTAACAAAGAAGGATTGCCGCTGGTTCCCTTCAGATCTGATAACTGGCCGGTAAAATAAATGACTTAAGCAGTTAAATACTTTTCTTTGCTGTAACCAGGATGTTATTTTGAAGAAAAATGCAAATTTATTTCCGGATGCATGGTATAAAGCCGGAATCCATTTTCATCATTAATAAGGATACCGCTCGACCGGTTATTTTTAATAATAGGATTTCCATTGAATTTTTTCCATTTTTTCATATCACTTGAAACAGCGATATTGGTACTCCATTCGCTCCAATCGGCTAAAGCGGTTCCATGATAATATCCATAATAAAGCCCTCTGTATTTTATTACCTGGTTCAGAGCTACGCCAAATATATCATAAGATTGGGGTCCCTTTTTTATTACAGGTTTATCCTGCACATTAGTCCATAGTTCCAGGTTTTTTGAGGAGGCTAACCAAATGGCGGAATCATTACGTTCATAAAAAAGATAAAAAGTATCATTCTCTATGAAAACAGTTGGCGTACCATAGGGACCCCGTTCTATTGGTTGACCGTTTGTGTACCGGATCTGTAAAGGTCCATGTTCTTTCCAATGAATTTTGTCAGAAGAAGAAAGCATGTGAGCGGTGTCCCCCTGCCCTTCGGCAAACATATAATAAAGGCTATCTTTTTTTACTACCATCATATCTTCCGTCCAGGGTTCCTTAATGATAGGATTTCCCGCGAATCTTATCCAATTGATACCATCTGCTGATGTAGCGTAACCGGTTTTCAAAATGCCGCCCGTATTCTTTTTAAAACCCGTGTACCATAAATGATAACCATCGTTTTCTTTTAAAATATAACCCCGCTCACGTATTTCCTCATCCCATGCACCGGTTTCTCCC
>JBPPMM010000308.1:0-5357 GCA_051306075.1 Chitinophagaceae bacterium | reverse complement strand
GTGAGAAAAAATTGCAGAAATAAATACAATAATGACCCCACCAAAAAAGCAGATAATAAAACACCTACTACAGCAAAAACAGTTATAGGCCTGCGTTTGGCCTTTAACATAGAATTGTCGGTATGTAAAGCCCCCGCAAAAAGAAGGAAGCTCAACATAATGTCTAATAAAACCTTACTAAAATCAATACTGGTTATAAAACGGGTAGCAAATTCCGAAACAGAAGGAAAAACTGTACCGGCACTGATCAGGCATAATGAAAAAATAAGTGCGATGATCATCATCCCGATCGTTTCCGGCAGCTTAAGAAACCGGGTATTTAAATAAGCAAAGACAGCTGTTATAACAACAAGAATGGTAATAATGACAAATAAACTCATAAATACAGGTTGTCTTATGGAAGGATATCAAAATAAAAAAATGTTGCAGTCTGGCCAGCTAAATTAAAAATCATAATATCCGGCTCTTTTTACTGTTCTCCCGAAAGAATAAGAATTATATGAAGTATGCCGAAGTATTTTTAGTATAAAAGATTTGCTTTTTTACTTTGTTTTCAATACTTCCTGTACCTGTAATACTGAAATGGCATCTGCCTTATTTCCAAAACTGTTTCGGATATAAGTTAAGACATCAGCCATTTGTTGTTCATTCAATACTTTTTCAAATGAAGGCATGGGGTTTGAAAACGTTTCCCCGTCAATTTCTGCACCACTCAAACCTTGCTGGATAACTTTTATTAATTGCGCCGGATCACCTAAAACATAAGAAGTTTGAATTAAGGATGGGTTTAAATGTGGCACACCACTTCCATTTTCCTGGTGGCAACTCAGGCAATATTGCCCATACACTTTTTGCCCTCTTTCTACTGACGCTTCCAGGTTAGCTTCGGAATTTTTACAGCCCGTATAAAGAATGGAAATTGCGGCTACCATAACCTGCGAAACAACAACTACAATTTTCTTCATGTAAAAATTAAATTTTTATATGATTCAATAAAACATTCCAGGGAAAGGAATACTCGTCAGTGTTATCCTTTCTTGTTATTTTCCTTTGTACGTAATCCGGTATATAGTCCCCTTTACATCATCTGATACATACAATGATCCATCAGGACCCTGGGCCAGTCCACAAGGCCGGCGTAGGGCATCACCTGGTGATTTAATAGTTTCAGCTCCTGCAAAGTTGTCTGCAAAAGTTTCCCATTCGCCGGAAGGTTTGCCATCGCTGAAGGGAACAAAGGCAACAAAATATCCTTTTTGCGGTTCAGGCGATCGGTTCCATGATCCATGAAATGCAATGAAGGCTCCATTTTTATAACGGTCCGGAAACATATTACCCGTATAGAATAATAACCCATTTGGAGCCATATGGCCTGGAAATGTAGCAACAGGATCAATCACTTTTTCTCCTGAAGTTTTCTTACCATCACCCCCATATTCCGGGGCCAGTATTTTTTTATTTTGCAAATGGTCGTAATAAATATAAGGCCAGCCTGCATCATCCCCTTTTTTTATTGCATACAGCGTTTCGGAAGGAAGTTCCGCACCCTGTTTTTCATCAAAAAATTTAGGATACAACTGAAAGAGCATATCCCTTCCGTGGGGCATCACAAACAACTGATTCTTTTCACTGTTCCAATCAAGTCCCACTACGTTTCGTAATCCTGTAGCATAACGAACTCCATTGTCATAGGATTGGTTGAGTTGATTCGCCTTAAACATCCAGATGCCACCCGCTGAATCTAAGATGGGGCAAGGCTGCATGCCGGGTGAACCATCCGTACGATCCTGCTCCTGGCAAGCATTGGAATAGGCCCCGATATTAACATAAATATTTCCATCATTATCCAGCACAAGCGATTTTGTATTATGCTGATTCCGGTCTATCAAACCGGTTACAATCTTTTCAACCTGGTTGGTATCTTTTACTTTACCGTCATTGTCCAAAGCATACCGGTAAACTTCTTCATTGGAAGAGGCATACAGGTAATCATTCTTAATGTATATGCCTGTTCCGCCATAATTTCCAAACCCGGTTCTTTCATCAGCAGTACCATCACCGTTTGTGTCATGCAGAAATATTATCCCTTTGCCATCCTTTACCCCAGCCAGCTTCACATATATATCGCCTTTTGAAGTAACCGCTATATGCCGGGCTTTACCCAGGCTGTCAGCTACAATCGCAGCACTGAATCCATCAGGTAATACCAGGCTTGCAGCACCGGCTGATGTTGCAGATTTATCAACCGTTTCCTTTTCCGAAGGGCCCCCACAGGAAGATAAAATGATCATTGAAAGCAGGATCATTATAGCCGGGAATGAAATCATTCGCAGGAGAAATGCATTTCCGGATCTTTTTTCTGTATGGCTTTGGTTTTTATTCATTCGTTGATTTTTTAGAAGATGCAAATTAATGTATTTAATTATTGCGCCGATTATTACATTCGATGATAGATGGGTTGAATCGCTGCAGTCCGATGGTTTAATCCGAAAATGAAAACCCGCAATGTGATATCAAAATGAAATCAGCAGGGCCAAAAAAAAATTCATCATCCATTTCGCTCTTTTATTGATCAATTGTAACAATTCATACATTTTGATCCGGTTTCTTTATGAAGTACTGCCTATTTTAAACGGCCATTACTTAATACCCTTTTATCACTTAAAGTTTTACTTTTACCGATCGGCACACATGAGAATAAGAATTACATTTTTTTTGATATTAATCTGTTCGATAGGTAAGCAATCCCTTTATTCACAGAAAATATATAATACCTGGTTATTTGGATACCATGGTGGTATGGACTTTAATACATCGCCTCCTACTCCGGTTACCAATAAAGTGATAGAAGGAAAAGAACCTCCTTATTACACCTCAACCATTTGCGACAAAACGGGCAAACTTCTTTTTTTTACTGACGGTATTAAGGTTTGGAATAAGACGTCCCAGGAATTACCCCGAATACAGGGAAGATGGCCCTGGCTGGATCTTGACACTGTTTTACCCCTGGTATGTCCCATGCCGGGTAATGATTCACTATACTATTTATTTACTACAGGCAAGGGCTATAGTGCTAATGCAGGGAAACTTCTCTTTACAACAATCAATATGGCCGGAAATGGCAATACCGGAGAAATTGTATACCCGCAACCTTCCACCATCAACAATTATTTTACGGTGCTAACAAACAACACCTCAACTCTGCTTGCGGGCATGGCTCATTGTAATGGAAACGACACATGGATAGTTACTATTTCCGATGGAGTAATAAAAAGCTTTCTGATCAATACAATATCGGTTAGTACCAATCCTGTCATTTCTCCCCTGGCCATTCCTCAGTCAGCTCTTAATTCAGGTCATAGCAATATCAAATTTTCGGCGAATGGTGAAAAACTGATAATTCCCATTATTAGCAGGAATGAAATATTGGTATATGATTTTAATAACCAAACGGGATTATTTTCTAACCCCATTCTATTGCATTTGCCTCCCAAAGAATTATTGACGGATATTGAAATATCGCCAGCCGGCTCCAAACTTTATTATGGATCCTACGAAAATCAAATGGATGGCAATGAATATACGGGTGTAGAATTACATAATATTTACCAATTGAATCTTGAAGCCGGGTCGCCAGCAGAAATTGAAAAAAGCAGGTATGTTATGAATTCCTTTCCTGACAGAGGAGGCTGTCCTTTTCGTTGTTATATCATACGCCGATCGCTTCAATTAGGACCGGATGGAAAAATATATATCAGCCTTCGTGACCTGGGGGGAATACCCATGGATAAAACCGTTAATGCAATTGAGTTTCCGGAAAAAGACAGGGGGAATGCCAGTTACCGGAGAAATTATTTGAATGTTGGCAATGTTTACAAGTTTATCAATGTAAATTATATACGATCCGGCAGTTTTTCTACGAAAGAAAATGGAATTTCCTTTAAAAAGAAATTGTGCCTGAGATTGCCTGCCGAATTCTCACTTTTTTCAACCCGGATTGATTCTGTAAAATGGGATTTTGGTGATCCTTCTTCCGGAGTTAATAATTTTTCAACCAGCATTAATCCCACGCACAATTATAAATCAGTTGGGGTATACACTATTAAAGCTATCGTTTATAAATATTGTAAAACAGATACAGCTCTTACTCAAATTTCCATTGATCCAGATCCGATTGTCCGCATCCCGGAATATATTAAGGACACGATCATCTGTATCGGCACTAAAATTAAAATAGATGCGGCTGTTTCATCAGCTACATCTTATTCATGGAGTGACGGCCTAATCTATTCGTACCGGGAGATCAGCGAACCGGGCGATTTTCGTGTTCAGGCATTTAACGCTTGTTCCCAGGATCAAAAAAGCTTTTCAGTAGGATTTGAAGAATGCCCCTGCGAGGTATTTACACCTACTGCTTTTACGCCTGACAATGATGGCCTCAATGATGACTTTAAACCTTTGGTAAAATGTAATGCAAAGGATTTTCAATTTAAAATATTCAACCGGTTCGGTAATCTTGTATTTGCCACAACAGAATTAAATAAAGGCTGGGATGGGAAATTTAAAAATATTTATTCTGAAATGGGAGTTTATATCTGGATGTTACAATACAGAAATCCAAACAATAACCAGGTACTAAGGAAACAGGGAACTGTAACACTTATCCGGTAAAATATAAAAGGTAATTGGTTTGAAAGACCTGCTCAGAAAATTCCTTTTTTCTTTTCTTTATCAATCTGTTTAAAAACAACGCTGGTAATAAAAGACAAAAGCAAAGCAAAAAGTAGCCCCCACCAAAAATTATCAATACTAAATCCACGAACAAAGTGGCTGGCCAGTAGTACAACAAGAGCATTTACTACAAAGAGAAATAAACCCAGTGTAATAATGGTTAAGGGCAACGTGAGTATTAATAAAACGGGTTTAACAAACACGTTTAATACCGCCAGTATTAATGCAAATATGAGAGCGGTCCAGTAAGTATCAACATGAATACCATTTAAAAAATGAGCAAGGCCAAATGCCACCAGGGCCGTAATTAAAATGCGTAGTAAAAAATTCATGACGGTAAGATAGCAAAACTTAATTACTCTATGCAACATACCTAATTCTGATAATCATGACCTATTTATATTTTATTATTTTTTAAATTCAGCATTTCTTTATAACTGCTTTTCATTTTAAACATAGGAAAGCATTAATTTCGGATGTTTTAAATTTTACATTTGTCTTTATAGATAAAAATTAACTTGCCAGTTATTCTTAATCCCTTTAAATAAATACTAGTATGAAATGGACATCGGTAATTATTCTATCAGCTCTTTTATCAAGTTGCGGAGGAATTCATATTAACACCA
>JBPPMM010000306.1:0-4912 GCA_051306075.1 Chitinophagaceae bacterium | reverse complement strand
CTTTTTTAGATTCAGCAGAAAGAGTAAATACCATAATTAAGAACGTAAAGCAATTTGTTCTGGGTTGCGTTAATCATCCGGCCATTTTGTGCTATGCCATCGGAAATGAAATTCCCGCCTCTATTGTTCGTTATTATGGCAATAAAAAAATAGAAAATTTTCTACATCTTCTTTATAAAGCAGTAAAATCAATTGACCCGGATGGGCTGGTTACGTATGTAAATTATCCTACCACAGAATATTTGCAGATGCCTTTCCTGGATTTTGATTGTTTCAATGTTTATTTGGAAACAAAAGAAAAATTAGAAGCCTACCTGCAACGTTTACATAATCTTTCAGGTGATCGTCCTTTGGTTCTTGCAGAAATAGGGTTGGATAGCATGCGAAACGGAACAGATAAACAGGCGGAAGTACTCGACTGGCAACTTCGTTCCATTTTTGCCAGGGGTTTTGCAGGTACATTTGTTTTTGCCTGGACAGATGAATGGTGGCGGGGTGGATTTGATATTGAAGACTGGGATTTTGGTTTAGTTGACAGGCAGAGAAATCCAAAGCCGGCACTGGAAAAAATATCACGGGTTTTTGCAGAAATTCCGTTTTCCGGAGAAAAAGGTCTTCCGTTTATTTCAGTAGTTGTGTGTAGCTATAATGGATCGGCTACCATAAGGGATTGTTTAGATGGATTACAAAAAATTGACTATCCCGGCTATGAAGTAATTGTTATAAATGATGGATCAAAGGATGATTTGGCAAAAATTGTCAGGGAATACCCGGTCCGGTTGATCACCACTCCCAATCGGGGTCTTAGCAACGCCAGAAATACAGGAATGATGGAAGCAAATGGTGAAATCGTTGCCTATATAGATGATGATGCTTACCCCGACCCTCAATGGCTGCGATATCTTGCATATGCTTTTAATACTACCTCTCATGCCGGAATAGGGGGTCCAAACATTGCACCGGATGATGATGGTCCAATAGCTACATGTGTTGCCAATTCGCCCGGCGGGCCGGTGCATGTACTGATAACCGATGAAATTGCTGAACATATCCCGGGTTGCAATATGTCGTTCAGAAGAGACATTTTGCTGGAAATCGGAGGATTTGACCCTGTGTACAGGGCTGCCGGGGATGATGTGGATCTTTGCTGGAGAATTCAGCACACCGGCAGGACGATTGGCTTTCACCCCTCAGCATTTGTCTGGCACCATAGAAGAAATTCGGTAAAAGCATATTGGAAACAACAAAAAGGATATGGCAAAGCTGAAGCCTTGCTGGAGGCCAAATGGCCCGAAAAATACAATGGCTTTGGCCATCTTTCCTGGGCCGGAAGAATATACGGCAATGGGCTCACCTTACCAATCAAACTAAAAAAAGATAAAATTTTTCATGGTATCTGGGGGTCTGCGCCCTTTCAATCCATTTACCAACAGGCTCCCAATTTTATCAGTTGCATACCCCTAATGCCTGAATGGAATTTACTGCTTATTCTGCTTGGCTTTTTATCTGTTTTAAGTATCAGTTGGACTCCTCTATTATGGGTGTTACCTTTCTTCTTCCTTGCACAGGTTATTGTTTTTATCCAGGCGGGGATAAGTGCTGCCAAATCGCTGTCTACCAAAAAGTTTAAAAGCAGGATTCACTATTTAAAATATTGGGGACTTACCACCTTGCTTCACGTGATTCAGCCCATTGCCCGCTTATATGGTCGTATTGCTCATGGCTTATCGCCATGGCGCAAACGGGGATCAAATAGTTTTAAGTGGAGCTTTATAGTTAAGAATGCGATATCACTTACCCACTGGTCAGAAACGTGGAAAGCTTCCGAAGAATGGTTATCAGAAATAGAGTATGCTTTGATTAAATCCAGAACGAGGGTTCGCCGTGGCGGACAATACGACCCATGGGACCTGAATGTTACCTGTGGATTTTTTTCAGGTGTTACGGGTTTGCTTACTATTGAGGAACATGGAGGAGGTAAACAATTACTTCGCTTTAAATGCAGGCCAAAGTTTTCATCGTTCTGCATAGCGTTGCCGATCATATTAGCTATTCTTTGTGTACTGGCAATTGTAGATACCAGTTATGTCGCCAGTGTTTTTCTTGGATTCTTTGCTTTGCTATTGGGTATAACCAATTTTACTGACAAGGCAAGAGCCATGTATGATATTACAAAAGCTTTTACTTCTCTTTCTGAATCCGAACATACACCCGTTCCGGTAATGGAAACCCTTAAGGAATTACAACTGGTAATTGCTGAAAAGGTTATTCATCTTCCAGACCTGTTTCAGGAAGCCAGGGTAGTCAAGAATCATGTACGCCATGATTCAAGGCAAAAAAGAATTTTGGAATCGTCAAAAGAAAACATTGAAATAATAAATGCATCCTAACCCCTCATTACCTGGTTTCAATGAAAAATATTCAAGTCATAAGACGATTGTTCCGTTATGTATCTAAGTATAAGGCACGATTAATTATTTTGATTTTTATTGGCCTGGTTGGTGTAGCATTTGAAGTAGCTAAGCCATTGCCAATAAAAATTGTTATTGATAATGTATTAACTGGTCAACCGCTGCATCCGCTTTTACAAAACTGGACCGGGCTTAGCATTCCCGGTGATAAAGAACAATTGCTCATTCTTTGTATCCTTGTCATTGTTATTATAACCATAAGCAGTGCGGCTATTTCTCTAATTGTAACCAATATGACTGTTGGGCTTTCTCAACGTCTTGTATATGATATATCCGTTGATTTGTTCAGTAAACTTCAACGTTTAACTCTTTCATTCTACACAAAAAATAAAGTTGGCGACCTATTACAGAGGGTAACAGGTGACGTTTTTGTTATTTATTTTTTGGTAGCCCAAATCATCATACCCGCTATTACTTCCCTAATCTGCCTGATAGCCATGTTTTATATCATGGCCAAAATTAACCTGGCAATGGCGTTGATTGCTATAGCTGTTGTTCCACTTTTAGGGATATCTCTTGCCTTTTTCAGCAAGCCTATGAATGACACTACGATGCTTCAATACCGGAAGCAGGGCGACCTTTCGGCTTTTTTGCAACAAAGCCTTTCTTCCATGAAGATCATCCAGGCTTTTGCAAGAGAGTCGTATATGTATAATAAATTGGAAAGACATGCATGGGAATTTGGAAAAGCATTCCAGAAAGCTACATTGGTTGCTACCCGCTATAATTTATTGACGGCTCTAATTACAGGTCTTGCATCTGCGGGATTAATTGGGTTAGGTGCTTATCGTGGTCTTGATGGAAATTTATCCGCCGGTGACCTTTATATTTTTCTTGGTTATATCACTGCCTTATATGGCCCGGTAAATTCATTATCAACCGCTATTGGAACCTCTATTGTAATTGGCTCTCGGGGAAAAAGACTTTTTGAAATACTCGATTCGGACGAGGTAGTAAAAGAAAAAACCAATGCCTATCATCTTAATCATTCAACAGGTGCGGTAACTTTCGAAAATGTGGAATTTGGGTATGAGATGAATGCAGGAGAAAAAAGAGCGGTACTTAATGACATTAATTTTCATGCAGAAGCGGGACAAATTATAGCAATCGTAGGAGCCACCGGGGCAGGCAAAACTTCATTAATCTCTATGATTGCCCGTTTTTATGACCCCTGGAAAGGAAGAATAATGATTGACGGGCATGATTTGAAGGATATACAAGTGAATTCTCTGAGAGAAAATATCTCATTGGTATTACAGGATCCTTTTCTTTTTCCTATGACTATTGGAGAAAATATTGCTTTTGGTAATCCTAAGGCTTCTTTTGCGGAAATTATCGAAGCCTCCAAAGCTGCGCAGGCACATCATTTCATTATGAAACTACCGCACCAATATGATACACATGTGAGTGAAATGGGAGCCTCACTTTCGGGAGGTGAAAAACAACGTATCGGACTGGCAAGAGCCTTTTTAAAGAAAGCATCTATTCTGATATTGGATGAACCAACTTCTGCCTTAGACGCATTAACCGAAGCAAAGATTTTTAAAAAGCTGGCAGAGATAGCAAATGATAAAACCGTTTTCTTAATCTCTCACCGCTTGTCTACTATTAAACATGCAGACCAGATCATAACGCTCAAAGACGGATATGTGGTGGAAAGAGGTACACATGATAATCTTATTAAGGATGGAACTGTATATGCCGACCTGTATAAATATCAACATATTACTTAAAAGTAAATAGAGAATTATTATGGAAAAAACGGTTGATACAGTGAGCAAACTCCATTATAGGCATTTTGAAGAAGGCGACATGGAAGGAATTCTTCAATTATGGAAAGAAGAATCTGGTTGGGGTGAAATAACGGCAAACCAATTTAATGACTGGTATATCAATACCCCATATGGTAAGTCTATCATTATAGTAACCACCAACGATGAAAATAAAATTATTGGTCAAATTGTTTACTCGCCATCACGTATGATTGTTGATAATAAAGAAATTAAAACTTTACGTGCTTCGGCCCCAATTCTTAGCAGAATTTTACGTCAAACTAACCTGCGCACATTGGATCACCCTGCATTTGATCTCATCAAAAAAGGTTTTGAAATAGCCACTCAAAAAGGTTACCAATACGTTTATACATTCCCTTCTTATGGATGGCTTAGCATGTTGCAATTATTTCCTAAGTTCATGGCCAATCCAAGTGAAACGGTTTCTTATGATTGTTTTGCAATTTCACTGGAAGAAAAGCAAACATTTCCATCTTTAAAAAATGACCATTACATTAATATTGCATCTGCAATTACAGATGAATATGATGACCTGTGGCTTCATGCTATACAGGAAATGCCAATAAAATGCGGAATAGCACGTCATAGCGCATGGTTAAAATATGGATTTGGTCCTCAGTTGGTATTGGAAACAAGAGCTGCCGGAGA
>JBPPMM010000659.1:0-2865 GCA_051306075.1 Chitinophagaceae bacterium | reverse complement strand
GTTTTACTGAAATGAATGCCATGGAAAACATGGTTAATGAAACCTTTGTAACTAAAGGAGCATATAATCTGTTAATGAAACTGAAGAATACGGCAGATGATTAACTGGTAACAAAGACTTAAACAATCGTTCATAGCAACGCTCATCAACAACTATTTTTTGTACTAAGGCAGCCATGTTTGGCAAACTAATCACATTGGTTGTCACCCTCCAAAAATGAGTCTGAGAAATATGTCAGATTATTTGTGCACATGCACAGATTCACCCAACACTTACATCCATGAAATAAGAGATAGTTTAATAAACTCTGCCGATCATCGGGTGATCTACAATTCTTTTCTTCATCTCAGCAGGATCAATAGTTCCCTGCTTTGCATAAACTATTTTACCCCCAGGCTCTACCAATATGGTATAGGGCAGTGCACCCTGCCATTCAGGATCTATCAATTCAATTAATTTGTATTTATCATCAACACTAAAAAGGTAATTGGTATTGGAAGCCTGCTGCTTTTGCAAAAACTTGAGCACCTTATCTCCTTTTTCAGGATTATCTGCACTCACACTGATAAATTCAAAGTCTCTTCCCCGGTACATCCGGTTGATCGTTACAAAATCGGGAAACTCGGTAATACAGGGACCACCCCAGGTTGCCCAAACATTGATCAACCGCAATTTGTCTGATTTATTTTTCAGCAATTCTTTCACTCCTGCTTCATCGATCATCTCCATCTTTACCGGTTCACTGGCCCATTTTGTATACACTTTTTGTACTACTTCCTTTTTCTCTGCCCACTTTACTGAACAACCGAACACTTTGGTAGTGGTGACAGCTACGGGTTTATTATTCAATAAGGCTTCAATAGCATTGCGGGTATCATGACTGCCGGGTGTTTTGGTAGGCTTTTCCGTATCATCGATCCGTCCCTGGTAGCTCAGTTTTCTTGTTTTATCAAAAATAAAAACATGAGGAGTAGTGGACGGGCCATATGCCTTTGAAATATTTTGAGTTTCTCCATCGTACAGGTAGGGAAAATTATATCCTTTTTCCCGGGCACGTATTTTCATTTCTTCAAATGAGTCGCTCAAATCCGTATATCCCAGTTCATTTAAGTTTACCGATAGAGGATCGTTGGGTGAAATAGCGACTATGGCAACTCCTTTTTTACTATAATCTTTGGTCAGCTGAATGAGCCTGTCTTCATAAGCCTGTGCGGTAGGACAATGATTGCAGGTAAAAACAATAACCAGCACTTTGGCTGATTTAAAAGATGAAAGATTATAGGTCTTTCCATCTACTCCGGGCAAACTAAAATCAGGAGCCTGGGCACCTATTGCCAGGGTCGGATGTTCCTCCTCAGGTGTAGCACCACTAATAAATGGTAAGGTCAAAAGCATTAATCCGATCAAACAAGAAATGAATCTATTTTTCATACCAGCAATTTTTATGAAAAGTTACAATTTTACATCGTTTTTTTTTGCAAAAATCTAAGGTGAATTAGGTCTGATGTAGTATTGATGTGGAGAAGCTGCCTGTTTCTTGTTGGATATCCTGCCCTGTGGTAATATTGACGTCCGGATTTCGATAATAGTGATTGAAAATATTCCATTTTAAAACGATAACATAACCTGTATTACTTTTTATCATTATTTAAAAATCTATACTATTAATAAATCAGGAGGAAAACTCCAGTAGAAAATTGTACAGGTTGGTTTCAGTAGGAATCTGAAGTTTTTTTCTCAACCGGTACCTGCTGATCTCCACTCCTCTGCCTGAAATGTTCATGAGTTGGGCAATCTCTTTGCTGGATAGATTCATTAATAAATAAGCGCAAAGTTTTAGTTCGCTTGCGCTCAGGTTTGGATAGTGCTCTTTCAACTTTTTCAAAAAATCATGGTGCAACTGATCGAAATAGGTAGCAAACTGTTCCCAATCCTTATCTACCTTTTCCTCTTCACTCAGTTTTTTCAATATTTTCTTCACATCGCCGGAAGATCCGTTTTCAACTACTGCTCCTTTCATATGAAGCAGTTCCTCTTTGATCTTGGTAAGAAATTCACCTTTTTGCACCAGGTGCATAGCGGTAGAAGCTAATTCTTTATTCTTATGCTCGATCTCTGCCTGCAACTTTTCATTTTTGAGTTTCACAATTTCCTTTTCAGACTGCTCAAGTTCTAATTGATGCAGGTATTGCAGTTGTTTTTGTTCCTTTTCATGTTTTTCTTGCTGCCGCAGGAATTTTTTCTTTTGATGTTTGTGAATTAAATATACTATTGCGATCAGTGCACTGGAATAAAGAAAATAGGCCCATACCGACAGAAACCAGGGAGGTAAAACCTTAAACCGAAACATGGTAATAGCAGATTCTTCACCCAGGTTATTTTTTGTTTTTACTTTAAAGATATAGCTGCCTCCAGGCAGATTGGTATATTCCTTTTCCGGTTTCTTTGACCAGGCAGACCATTGTTCGTCAAATCCGTCCAGGAAATAACTATATAGCACACTGTTCAGGTGCTCATAAACCGGTGATGCGTATTCAAATCGAAACGAATTCCATTTATTATTTATTTCCGGAATAGCATCTATATCCTGGTAAATCGTTTCGTTGATATTATTATGATAGCCCCCGTAAAGCAGGCTGTCTTTTTTACCAAAAGCTTTTACTGACCTTATCCTTATTTGTAACGGATTACTGTTCTGTTTATATGCGTCAAAATTTATATGATAAAATCCTTTTTCTGCTCCAACAAAAATGTTGAATTTATCGTAAGGGTAAATATGTTCGTTGCCGCTGACCATTTTACCCTCCAATTCAGGGAAAAAAATGGTTTCGGGACTTGTTCCGGAAAAATCGATCACGCCAAGGT
>JBPPMM010000658.1:0-2395 GCA_051306075.1 Chitinophagaceae bacterium | reverse complement strand
TCAAGGTCATACTTTTTTATTATCCTGTTGAGATGAACATAAACAAAATTTTGGCCGGGTGTAGTGCCCCAATGTCCCAATAACATTGGCTTTATATGTTCTGGTTTCAGCAGCTCTCTCAAAAGCGGATTGTCGTATAAATACACCTGGCCAACGGAGAGATAATTGGCTGCCCGCCAGTATGCATTTATTTTATGAAGCATATCTTCCGATAATGTTTCTTTGGTAGTTTTTAAAGTTTGTGTTTCCATTGTGTAATTATTTATTTAGTGATTTTTATATTTTATTTTTAGAATTGATAAACAATTCTTTTGTACTTTTTGCAATGATGCTTTCTTCATCAGTTGGTATCATATATACTTTTACATTGCTTTTTCCGCTTGAAATAACATTTGCATTTTTTTTATTTTCTTCTTCATCAATTTCAATTCCCATATATTCAAATCCTTTGCAAATGCGTGAACGGATTACCGGTGCATTTTCGCCAATACCTCCGGAAAAAACCAATGTATCCAATCCATTTAATACTGCCGTAAAGGCGCCTATCCATTTTTTTACTGAGTAACAAAACAAATCCACCGCTTCCGCCGCTCTTACATCTTCATTTTCTTTCTGCAATAAATCCTGCATGTCGGAGCTGATTTCAGAAACACCCAATAAGCCGCTTTCGTGATTGATCAAATGATTGAATTTGGCTGCCGTCATCCCTTCACTTTGCATCATGTACCATGCAACTCCGGGATCTAAATCTCCCGGTCTTGTACCCATTACCAACCCACTTGCAGGCGTAAAACCCATTGTAGTTTCTAAGCTTTTTCCATCTTTAACTGCTGCTAAACTTGCACCGTTTCCAAGGTGTGCAAGAATGATGCGCCCTTTACTTTCATCTTTACCATTTATATTTTTAAGCGTTTCCATAAGATAAGTGAACGACAATCCATGAAAGCCGTAGCGCTGTATTCCTGCTTTGTAGAAGCGGCGTGGTATTGGTAAAATTTTGGCAACACGTGGCATGTTCGTATGAAAAGATGTATCAAAACAGGCGAACTGTAATAACTTAGGAAATTCCTTTTTAAACAATTCTATCATCTCAATTTCTGCAGGAAGATGGTCTGGATCATACTCACTTATTCCATGCAATTCTTTTAATAATTTATCGTCAATAATTTCCGGATGTGTATGGTTCATTCCATGTACAATGCGATGTCCAATACAATCAGTCTCTTCAAAATATTTTTGTTCTTTTAACCGTTCAATTAAAAGTTCTGCAGCTTCTTTAAAATTTGTTGCATCTATTATTATTTCACTTTTTTCTTTGGTGAGGTTATGGGTAACGGTAAATTCAGGATTGTCCAGGCCAATCCTTTTTATTTTTCCTGAAAGAATATTATTTAGTTTTTCATCCATGCTATACAAAGCGAATTTGATGCTGGACGAACCACCATTAATAACAAGAATATTTGCGTTTACTGAGTTCATAATGTAGTATCAAATCCTAATGCCTGTAATTCTTTACCCGTTGTTTCATAATCAATATGACAAATGCCCTTTATCCTCAGGCTTTCAGCAACATTTGTAAATACGCAAACATCATCTATACAAATAGTTTCAGCAGGCTGCGATTGAGACATATCTAAGGCCAGCTTATAAATGTCAACATCAGGCTTGCGTAGCTGAACATAAGTTGAGGAAACAAAAAAGTCTATAAATTCAGCCAACTTAAATTCTTCAATCCTGTAGGCATTTAATTCCCTTGCTTCATTACTTACTGCAACAACTTTTAATCCATATCGCTTTTTTAGCTGCTTTATCAATTCAATCATTTCAGGGTAGGGCTGTGATTGTGAAAACATGAATTGCCGGAATTCATCTTTTGAGAAATTCCGCTCTTTATAAAAAACAGTGAGGTCCAAATATTCTTCCAGTGTGAGTTTACCCAGTTCAAATGTTACGAAAACAATTTTATGCCGCTCTTCCATTTCAGGTATATCAAGGTTGAACTTCTCAGCCGCCAGGTACCGGGATTCATGACCCCATCCTTTTGTGAGCAACACGCCGCCGATGTCGAGAAATAGTGTGGTTATATTATTTGTCATTTTCATTGTATATTTTTTAATCGTCCATCAGCACATTTTAGCAGCGCCTTAATACCAGTTTATCTTCCACGGTAATAAGATGTCTTTCAAATGCATCGCTATAACCAGCCGTTTTTAAACCCTGCCCTTCGTAATCCAGTAACGAGATAAGGGCACTGCTTCATCAGTTCCCAAAGAAAACCTGAGCGGTAGTTTTCAATCATCAGGATAATTGGTCCCTGATTAATTCCGAAATGCCATGGGGAAACCCACCATCCATAAGGATTTTCGGGATTTCCCGGATGGGAAGGATTGAAAGA
>JBPPMM010000639.1:0-9989 GCA_051306075.1 Chitinophagaceae bacterium | reverse complement strand
CTACAAATATATTTTTTTGAAATTAAGGTTACGCAATAGTGATCCCAAGTTAGTGGTAGTTATTCAATTGTATCGTTATGTTCAATAAAGTCCCATGGTATTTCTTTCTTAAAAGTCGCAATACTTTCTTCAAGAAGGTTTAACGCAATATCTTGTCTGAACAATGAGACAGTCCTAGTCCGCTTGGTGTCGTCACGAAAAATTTTAATTACAAGTTTATCTTCACGATAAATTTCAACACCAATTCCGTCCCTGTCATTAACATCACTTGCAATTATTACTCTATCTTTTGGTAGCCCCATTTGATATTTATTTTTTTTGTTGTTCCTGCTCGGAGTCTCATAACACGGCTCTGTGCCGAGCGGACTCCGGGCCCTGCAGTATGCAGAGCTATGTTCATACTCATAGCATAAAAGTATTCAATTTGGATTTACACTACACAAAGCGGCCTGCACTCAGAATCCCGAAAGGGGACATGGGCGGAACGGCTAACGACAGGAGACTAAGGCCGGGAAAAAAAACTGATTCTTATTGACAGAGTATTTATCAGTTAAATTTTCTCAGATACATTTCTGCAAATCTCTTCCCCATCAGTCGTTGCCCTTTTGAATCGAAATGAATACTGTCTCCTTTATGTTCTAAGTCTGCTGTTGCAATAACGGATGTGTATGTATCCTGCGCAGCATACTCATGGATCGCTTCGTTGATCAACTTCCAGTTGTCCTTATCATTCGAAAAAGAACCCAACTCGCCCAGCAACACAGGCAAGCTGCTGGTACCTGCGGAAGTCCTGAACCGGCCAATAAGCTCCGAAAGTCTTTCCTTGTATAGCGGAATATCTTTTTCATTCGCATCACTTTCACCCTGGTGCCAGAGGATGCCTTTTATAATTCCATATCGCCTGCCTGTCTCCAATTTCTCCAAAAAGTTGGAAAACAATTTTACATCCCGGTGTACCGAATCTCCCAGCCACTGGCTGATTGAACTACCGCCCACCGCCGTTGGAATCAGCAAAACAGATATATCAGCAGGAACAGATTTAAGAATAGTGGTTCCAAAAGAATAACCGCAATCAAGTCCTGTTAAATTTGGTTCATAAAAATGCAAAGGCTCTTTGGCTTTGATCAGTTGACCGTCTTTATTAATAGTCAATAATCTTTTTTCAGCTAAAGTGTCTCCCGGTTCTACCCATCCTCGCCCTGCCATATTGGATTGACCAGCTAAAATAAACACCCAAACTTTTTTCTTGTTCTTTGGTTCCTTCGCCATTTCCGTTTGCTTTGGAAAATTCATGGTTCTGTCAGCTGGTTGACTACTACCGGTTATGAAATTGAAAAAACACAATACAAATAAAAATGCTTTCATGCTGATCGTTTGCTTATTCAAAAAAAGGAATGCCGGGGATGGCATATTTCTTCATTCCTTCTTCATTTATCTCAACACCAATTCCTGGTTTTTCGGAAACGGTAATAAAACTATTTTTCACCCAATCACCATCGTAATGAATAATTTCTTTAAACATCGGATCGGTATGAAAATAAGATTGCCATTCTAGAATTAAAAAGTTAGGAACCGATGCGCAAACATGGCAGGAAGCCATGGCACCTAAAAATGAGGCCACCATATGTGGCGCAAAAGGTGTGTAGTATAAGTTGGCCAGGTTAGCAATTCTTTGCCCTTCGCCTAGTCCTCCTACTTTTTGCAGGTCAGGCATTATAATATCCACTGCGCCGATTTCCAGCATACGTCTGAAGCCATGAGCCAGGTAATGATTTTCGCCAGCCGCTATCGGTGTGCTTGTTGATTCGG
The DNA here is from genome assembly GCA_051306075.1 of Chitinophagaceae bacterium. Lineage (GTDB taxonomy): Bacteria > Bacteroidota > Bacteroidia > Chitinophagales > Chitinophagaceae > Terrimonas_B. The sequence goes on along the minus strand of JBPPMM010000639.1, from coordinate 8,180 downwards.
TGATCAATTTATATGCTTCCACGTTTTCCGCAGGGATAGGTTCCTCAAGCCATAATAGGTTCAATGGTTCCAGTCTTTTTGCAACGGCCTGCGCCGTAACCGCATCATATCTTCCGTGCATATCAACAAGGATATCTATGTTGGGTCCTACAGCCTGGCGTGCCGCCGCTATCTGGTCGTACATCCTTTGTAGTTCTGCAGGTCCCGCTGTCCAGTTATATGCATCATATTTATTGGGATCGTTGGCCTGGTCCAGGTCAAACTTCATGGCATTGAATCCCATTTTTTTTGCATTCAATGCCGCATCCGCAAAATCTTTTGGTATCGGTAAATTGCGTTGATATAAAGCTGTGTCATTGTACACCCTGATCTTATCACGAAATTTTCCTCCCAGCAATTGATATACCGGCAACTTTAATGCTTTGCCTGCCAGGTCCCATAAAGCTGTTTCAATGGCAGAAAGCACGGCCACATACATTCCAGATTGTGCTCCCTGGAAAAATCCTGAGCGCCGGATATCTTCAAACAGGCGATGAACATTCAACGGATTTTTTCCTTTAATGCGGGCGCCGAAATTTTTTACCAGGTGGTAAGTGCCGGGAATAGCATCCACTCCTTCCCCGCATCCCCAGATATCCTGGTTGGTATATATTTTTACAAATAGACTTCCCTTTACATAACCACATTTGATGTCCGTTATTTTTAAATCGGATGGTGGTGACGACTTCGGCGTTTTTTCTATCGCATTTTCAAAACCCTGGCCAAAAGAAGCAAGCGAAGCAAATGGAGTCACTGCTGCTGCTATTGCAGCCTTAGTGATAAACGAACGGCGTGAGTTGGAATTTGACATGATGTATAAATTTTAGTGAAATGCTTTTATTTAAATGTAAAAGTTGATGAGCCGGTAAGAATTAATTGTTATTTATATTTTATGAAAGAATATGATTCATAGAAAATAAATTTCATTTTACTTATTCAAATCTTACCAGGTACGTCCTTTCAAAAATTCCTGTATCTGTTCTTTGGATACAGGTAGTTCATTGATATGATCGTTGAGCCATTTTGAAAAATCTTTTTCAATTTCATCCGCCCAGCGGGTATCTATCTGGCCTGCTGTATATTTCCCTTCCCTCAAACGCTGGTGGCCAAACAAATCCCTTAAGCGGACAACCTCTGATGTAGTTACCACTTTCTCTGCTAAATGTGGAGGAATAAAAGTAACCACACCTAATTTTCCCAGCACTACATCACCGGGCATTACGGTTACAGTACGAATTCTTGTTGGTTGATTGATTCCAATAAGCATGGTATTCAAATCGCCGGTGGGATTATGATAAGAAGGATCGTAACTGGTATAATAAGATGTAAAGCCCCCGATCTCTTTCAGGCCTTCCACATCCCTCAATGCGCCATCGTAAACAATGCCATTACCCGTTTTTGCATAGATGGCATTACCTACATTATCACCGATGGTGGGTCCATTTCTTTTCGCTCCAAATTGATCAGCAACATAAACATCTCCTTTTACCAACAGGTCCACGGGCCATGTATTCTGTCCTCTTTTACCGGCCTTTTTCCCACGGGCATCTATAGCGCCCCATACATCGGGCCGGCCGGGCATAAAGGTAGCCGTAACGGCTCTTCCCACTAATACACTATCGGGGTTGATCTGTTGCCATCCTTCAGCTACCTGGTAAGCATAACCTTCGTTTTTCATTACAGCCCATGCTTCTTCCACACTCACTGCTTTCATTCGCTTCATTATATTATCAGGCACTTTAGGACGGCCATCTGCAAATCGTTCTCCCTTCCATTCAGGTGTTAAAAACAGGAGGTCTTCTTTTGAAATTTGCTGACTTTTTACCTGTTGATAAAAGGGCATTAAAAATAATACAAGCAACAGGTATTTATATTTCCACATAATTGATTTTTTAGTAATGAATAAAAATGTTGAACTAGTCCTGATCTTTATTTTCTTTTTCTGCCTCCGCAATTTTAGGTGGCCGGTTATGCCACCAGCTTGCCAGGGCAGATCCTGTAATATTCATTAACGGTCCAAAAATAGCCGGCGCTAATCCGATGGTTGCGATCTTGCCCATTTCTTTGGCGATCGCGGAAGCGAGTCCGGCATTTTGCATACCTACTTCAAGTGCTATGGTCCGGCAGTCACGTTCATTCATTTTAGAAAGTTTGGCAAACCAAAAGCCGAGAAAATACCCAAATGTATTATGCACAAATCCCAGCAATATTAACAGGAAGCCGATTTGTAAAAGGCTGTCTCGTCCGGCTGCCGTGATGATGGTAATGATAAGGGCAATGCCCGCCATAGATACTACAGGCATAGCCGCATCCACCCATTTTGATTTACCACTTAAAATTTTATTAAACAATAATCCGCCACCAATGGGAATGATCACCATTTTTATAATATCCCACATCATCTTTAGTACATCTATTTCTACCAATGCACCCGCTAGTAGTTTCATCAGCACCGGAGTAATAAAAGGAGCAAGTAAAGTTGTAATAGCCGTGATGGTAATGGATAATGCCAGGTTGGCTTTGGCCAGGTACGACATGACATTGGAAGCCAGCCCGCTTGGAGAACACCCGATCAGTACGATGCCCGCTGCTATTTCAGGAGGAAAATCAGAAACAGTTGCCAGCGTAAATCCAATGAGCGGCATGATGGTGAACTGACTGACGATCCCGATGAACACTCCTTTTGGTGTTTTAACAACACCGGCAAAATCCTTTACACTCATAGAAGTGCCCATACCAAACATGATTAATTGAATCAGCGGGGTGATGAGGTCACTTAATTTGAAGCCTCCCCAGGAAAGGAAAAAATGCGGGTAATACATGGCCATTACTACGCCGGCAAAAATGATAGCAGTAAAGGATAAACCTTTCAGCACTTTATTTCCTCCGAAACCAATGGCCAGACAAACAAAAAAAAGCATCAGGACCCATCCTCCCCATTCATGAATTCCTGCTACCGTAATAAATATATAAGCCAGTAATAGAATGGCTGCGCCTCCATAAAATAAATTACTAACCGATCGTTTGGTGGATGACATGGGTAAAGGCAGTTTGTTGGTTTAGTAAATTGCAAAGCCTGGGGAATCATACTATATTCCTCAGAACTTTGCAATAATAAAATACTTGTCAATTAACTAAATATCCTGTCGTGAGAACGTTTTGCATCCCACTGTGGTGTTGGGGCAAAGTAACTCTTATCAGAAGCATGCAGATGTTGTTTCACCACCTCATCATTCAATTCAATTCCTAAGCCCGGAGCTGTAAGCGGAACAGTAGCAAAACCTTTGGTTATTAACTTTCTTCCATCGGTTGTTTTTACTAAACTATCCCACCATGGAAGATCTACCGAATGATGCTCAAGCGCTAAGAAATTTTGAGTGGCAGCTGCACAATGAACGTTTGCCATAAATGAAACCGGGGTACCAGCCTGGTGCATGGCCATGGCAATACCATTTTCTTCTGCATAGTCACCTATTCTTTTTGTTTCCAGTAATCCTCCTGAGGAAGCCAGATCCGGATGAATAATATCTACTGCTTTAGCGTCTATTAACGGCTTAAAGTATTTCAACAGGTAAATGTCTTCACCGGTAAGTGTTGGTGTTTCCAAAGCATCCGTCATCCTTTTCCACTGGTCTGTATATTCCCATGACACAACATCTTCCAACCAGGCAAGGCGATATTTTTCCAGGGCTCTTCCCAAACGGATACCATTATTATAATCAAAGTGACCATAATGATCTGTAGACAATGGAATTTCATAACCTACCATGCTGCGTACATGTTCCACTAACTTTTGTAATTCCTCTAATCCTTTATCCGTGATTTGTATTTGTGTAAATGGATGTGCGGTATTACCATAGGACATGTAATTACTTTGGTCGCCCCACTGACTCAGGCTGCCCTGTGCATTTTCCCAGAATTTATTATTGACCATCGTACCAGGGATTCCTTTTAATTCTCCGATGGATACATCCATTTTCAACCATGTATATCCCTGCTCTTCTGTTCTGAATTTTATCAACCTTCTTTGTTCTTCCGGCGAAGAAGCTTCCGGTGTATCAGCATAAATTCTTACTTTATCACGATACCTGCCTCCCAATAATTGCCAGGCGGGTACATTGTATGCTTTGCCACAAATATCCCATAGCGCCATTTCAACTCCGCAAACACCACCTGCCTGCCGGCTTTGACCACCAAATTGTTTTATTGATTTAAAAAGTTGTTCTACGTTGCAGGGATTCTGCCCGAGCAATCGACTTTTCAGCATTAAGGCATATCGCTCATCAGCGCCATCTCTTACTTCTCCCAAACCATATATACCCTGGTTTGTATCAATGCGAATGATAGAAGTACGGCCAAGTACCGTTGTGGTGGCGTAACGCAGGTCGGTTATTTTCAGATCAGATGGCCCGGAAAAACGACTCACTTTCTGTGTGCTTTGTGCAATGATGTCTTCTATGGGTGAAAACATAAATGCACCGCCTAAAGCAATACCGCCCAATGCAGATTTTTTGAGGAAAGATCGCCTGGGATTTTCCTGTTCATCTGGTGTATTGTTTTTGCTTATGGGTTCCGAAATTTCGTCCTGGTCTTTAAGACCCAGTTTTTTCAAGAATTTTTGTGAAGGTGTCATGTTTATTTTTTTTTAAATGAATTAATAATGTTTAATGATGAAGCTTTCGTTTTTTGGCTTTTTGGTTTTGCTTTTTTACCAGGTTCTGTCTTTCATGTAATGATCCAGTTCTTTTCTTGACATCGGAATCTTGTCGGGATTTTCATCCAGCCATTTTAAAAAATCTTTTTTGATCACATCGGTCCATTGCGTATCTATTTCACCCGGTGTAAATTTTCCTTCTCTTAATCGCTGGTGTCCGTACTGATCTCTTAAAGAAATAAATTCAGCATTTAAAACCACCTCTTCTGCCAGGTGCGCAGGAATAAAAACAATTCCTCTTTTTGTAGCAAGCACTGCATCGCCCGGCAACACCATGGCACGGCCTATCCGGATCGGAACATTTATTCCACCCAGCATCATTTGTTGTATGTAAGAAGGATCATAACCTTTTACCCATGAATTAAAGCCATTGATCTCTTCAAGTCCTCTGGCATCCCTTACTGAGCCATAAAAAATTACACCCCTCATAGACTTTGCATATATAGAATTGCCCAGGTTATCGCCGATCAATGTGCCATCTATTATTTTTCCATAGCTATCGGCTACATATATATCACCATTCTTCAGCACATCAATGGGCCATGAGTTGGTGGCGCCAATGCGGCCTTCTGCTTTGCCCTTGTCCTTAATTATCTTGTCTATATCTGGTCGCAGGGGAAGATATTGTGCTGTTACTGCTCTTCCTGTCATTACAGAATCGGGACGCAAAACCATCCAGTCACCTTCAAATTGATTTTGATAACCCTTATTGCGTAAGATGCCCCAGGCTTCTTCCAGGTTAACTTTCTTAAGACGTTCTAATACTTTATCCGACACTCTGGGTCTGCCATCGGGAGAACGTTCTCCTTTCCAATCAGGAGTATAAGCTTTGATCTGGTCACTTGTTAAAGTAACCTGCTGTGCCTGTATAAAAAGAGATGAGCCTATTAACAGGCTAAATAGAAAACTGCATTTTTTCATATTGCTGGTTGTTTTAAATTGAGTGTATTTGGTTTAAATCATTTTTATTTTTGAAAGTTCTGCCTTTGTATTTTGCTCTGCTGCGTTCTTTTGTTGTATGGTGGCAATGGCCTCAAATTCGTCGTATAATTTTGTACTTAATCTTTCAAAGATGCTGAAGTAAGAAGAATACACCGCATGATTTTCCTGTTGTGGTGAAAACTTATCTGGTAATTCTACGGTTTGCGCAGCCTCATCAAGGCTTTTATAAATTCCCAATTCAATTGCACTGATTAAAAAAGATCCCAGGCCCACACTATGTAAATTCTGCTTCAGGCTTACGGGTTTATTAAATAAATCTGAAATGATTTGTGAACAAAACGGTATAGAAGCAAAACTTCCGTTTATAGAAATACTGTTGATGGTACGGTGTTCTTCCATGATTTTTCCAATGCTGTAAATCTCGTATAAGATGCCTTCAATAGTTGCACGAATAAAGTGTTGTCTTTTGTGTTTTATATTCAGTCCAAAATAAACGCCCCTGGCATTGGCATTCCAGATGGGAGCTCTTTCTCCTAACAGATAAGGAAGAAATAATAAACCATCTGATCCTACCGGAACTTTTGATGCCTGGGTTATCAGATCCTCCATACTTTGTTCCATGTCGAATGGATTTTTAAAATTACCAAACTGCTTGGTGAACCATTCAAAAATAATTCCCCCGTTATTGGTAGGCCCACCTGACACATAACAATCTTCCGTAAGCAGGTAATTAAAAAATCGTTGCTGCTCATCCTGCAACACTTTTTTTCCTACTACTCTTACAGCACCACTATCTTCAACCGTTATTGTAGCTTTTCCTTCACCCCATATTCCTGCTCCTAAGGTTGCCATGCATCCATCGCTTGAACCCACAATGAGTTTAGTATCTTCCGAAAGTCCGAGAGAATTCTGGTAGGCCTTTTTTAATTTTCCCGCTGATGCGGAAACAGGCACTAACCCGGGAAGCATGCTGGCATTAATACCGGCATAGTCTAAGGCATCTGCTTCCCATTGAATAGTATGAATATTTAATAATCCTGTTGCTGAAGCCAGGCTATAATCAATCAGGTATTCACCCGTTAATTGCTGAATGATATAACTTTTTACTGATAAGAATTTTGTCGTCAGGCTAAATCTTTCCTGGTCATTATTCTTTAACCAGGCAATCTTAAGCAAGGGCGACATCGGGTGTATGGGTGTGCCGGTAGCTGTATAAATGCTTTTTCCTGCCGGGGAATTTTTTAATTCTTTCGCTTCTTTCTTAGCCCGGTTATCAGCCCAGGTTATTGCATTCCCCAGCGGTATACCATTTTTATCAATAGCCAGAACACTGTGCATATAGGCGCTGAAACAAATACATTCCACCTTGTATTTTTTTGGATGTATATATTCTTTCAGCAAATTCTTAAGCACATGCAACATGGTTATAAAAATCTGTTCCGGATCCTGCTCGCTGTAGTCGGGACCGGTATGTATAGTGGGATAATGCCCTTTCATTGAACCAATGACGTTTCCCCGGAGATCAAATGCAAAAACCCTGGCGGCATTTGTTCCTAATTCAATGGTGATGATGCATTTCATTTTATGATAATTAGTTGTTGGGTAAATTGTTTTTTCTGAAATCACTTGGTGTATATCCGGTTAATTTTTTAAACGTAGTAGAAAAATGTTGCGAAGAATAAAATCCCGTGTCAAGCGCTATATCTGTTAAACTGATATCTTTTTTCTTTAATAATTTTATCGCTTCCGTAATCCGGATATTAATGAGGTAGTTGATTGGTGAAAACCCTGAGTAGGCTTTTACCTTTTCATTAAACAAAGTGGTTCTCATACCCACAACAGCAGCCATTTCTTCTACGGTCCATTGATGTGACAGGTCTTGCCTGAGTTTTTGTTCCAGTTGTATAAACGTATTAGGAAAATCCCGGGCGGTATCACTTTGCCGGGTGAGTTGCCTCGCTGTGGATATAAAAAGTTCATCTATAAACTGGTTCACTCTCGAAAAAAATCCAATTTCCTGGTTAAACAATTCGTTTTGTAAAGAGTGAAGTATTCTTCCTGTTTCATTTTCTTTTGAGAGCACCAATGAATTGTTGAGCATTAATATTTTTCCAATGACCAGGCATTCATTTTTTGATAAGCTGCTCCAGGGGCCGGGATTCATCTCTTTTACTTCTAGTTTTTGCAATTGGATATGAATCCATGTTATACTGCCGATGTCCAAAAAACCTTTATCACTTCCAAATTTCTGTCCGGGTAATATTAAGGCGGCATCACCCGGGTAAAGCAGGTATTGCTGGTCGTGTATATGCCATTCAAATTTTCCCTCTATCACATAATATATCCTGATACTTTCAGTTGATGATTCCGGCAATGAGTTTAATTGTATAGAAGAGTTTTTCTTTGCACCCAGCTGAAGTATTTGGGGAAACAATTCCAATTCGGGAGAATATCCCTGCTGAAGTACAAATTGATTCATGCAAGC
>JBPPMM010000636.1:0-6136 GCA_051306075.1 Chitinophagaceae bacterium | reverse complement strand
AGCGTTTGAATTTAGTTGACCTGGATGGAGCCAGGCAAAAAGCAGTTAAGAATTGGAAGGTGCTGGAGACTATTGCAAATAATACGTCACTGGTTATCGATTTTGGTGGTGGTATCAGTACGGAGGAGGATGTTAAAGTTGTTTTTGAATCCGGGGCAGCAATGGCAACCGTTGGGAGTATTGCTGTAAAAAAAGAGGAAGAGTTTGTAAAATGGTTGTTGACTTTCGGGCCGGAGAAATTTTTATTGGGTGCTGATGTAAAAGATAAGATGATTGCTATACATGGCTGGCTTGAAACTTCTGATAAAAGTGTATTTGATTTCATAAGAAATTACATCAGCAAAGGAGTAAATCAGATTTTTTGTACCGACGTAAGTAAGGATGGAAAATTAGAGGGGCCCTCTGTTGACCTGTACACGGATATTATTACCCAATTTCCGGACTTATATTTTATAGCCAGTGGTGGCGTAGCCTCCATTAGTGATCTGCATAAATTAGACGAAGCAGGTTGCCGTGCCGCCATTGTTGGGAAAGCCATTTACGAAAACAGAGTTTCATTACAGGAACTAAAAACATTTATATGATGCACCCGAATGATAATATACAAGAACAAAATAATCTTCCCGGCCGGGTGGGGCTTACTAAACGCATCATTCCCTGCCTGGATATAAAAGATGGCAGGACGGTGAAAGGAACCAATTTTGTAGATCTGAGGGACGCCGGCGATCCGGTGGAGCTGGCTGCCCTTTATGCAAAACAGGGAGCAGATGAGTTGGTCTTTCTTGACATTACTGCTACTATTGAGAAAAGAAAAACGCTGGCCAACCTGGTTAACCGGGTAGCACACCAGGTCAATATTCCTTTTACAGTTGGTGGTGGCATTAGTTCGGTGGAGGATGTCAACTTATTATTGCAAAATGGAGCAGATAAAATTTCTGTAAACACAGCGGCGTTTAAAAATCCGGGTTTAATTGAAGCATTGGCCAAAGAATTTGGTAGCCAGTGCGTAGTACTGGCCATTGATACGCGGCAGGAAGAGGATGGCGAATGGTATGTGTATCTCAACGGCGGCCGTTTAAAAACCGAAACAAAATGTTTTGAATGGGCAGAGCAGGGAGTGAATGCAGGTGCCGGTGAAATTTTGTTGACATCGATGAATCATGACGGGACAAAATCGGGGTTTGCGAAGAGTATAACAAAATTGCTATCTGAAAATCTTTCCGTACCTGTAATAGCCAGCGGAGGAGGAGGCACCATGCAACATTTTGCAGATGTATTCAATGACGCCCATGCAGATGCCGCTCTGGCAGCCAGCATATTTCATTTTAAGGAAATTGATATACGGGATCTTAAAGACTATTTGATTGATAAAAATATTCCCATCAGAAAATCATAAATATAAAATAAGAATGAATATTAATTTTTCAAAATACAGTGATGGTTTAGTACCAGCCATTATCCAGGATGATAGAACTGGCAAAGTGCTGATGCTTGGTTTTATGAATGAAGAAGCAGTGGAGAAAACACAATCGATTGGACGGGTAACATTTTACAGCCGAAGCAAACAAAGATTGTGGACCAAGGGAGAAGAGAGTGGTAATTTTTTGAAATTGGAAAAGATAATCGTCGATTGCGATAATGACACCCTCTTGATAAAGGCAATTCCTGCCGGACCTGTTTGCCACACAGGAGCCGATACATGCTTTAATGAAAAAAATCAAAAGGATCTGTTACAATTACTCAGTGAAATTATCAGGAGCCGGTTTGAAGATCGCTCCGGTAAATCGTATACTTCTGGTTTGTTCGATAAAGGCATTAATAAAATCGCACAAAAGGTAGGTGAGGAGGCGGTGGAGTTGGTAATAGAAGCAAAAGATGATAATAAGGAGTTATTTATTAATGAAGCCGCTGATTTGCTATTTCACTATATGGTGTTGTTGCAGGCCAAGGGTTTTTCTTTAGAAGATGTTAAAGGTGTTTTGTCCGAGCGCCATAAAATAATTAGGTAATTAAATTTGCGGCTTCAGCAATTCTTTATTGTTTTTCAATATTCTTCTTAGATAGTATTCGCATTTTTATTCCAAATCCGGGTAAATTACTTAAACTAGTTCTTTATTTGATGAGGCTGATTTTTTTATATGACCATTAAATAGGAGAATTTTTTTAGTATAGCGAATTGAATATTTTCTATAGAAAAACAAACTGCCATTTAGTTTGATTTTTTATTATCTTATTTCTTTATAACACCATTTTTCGTGTGAACAAGGTATCTTTGAATCAGCAATAATTTCTTGCTAAGTGTATCTACTTATAAAAGTTTTATTGAGGTTGATTGACTTGCAGATGTTCAAAATAAGTAATTTTGTTTGCCAAGTTTTTCCTGAGTTAATTTGAAAAACAGACCAACAAACCACATGGGAAAAATAACTATTCTTCTTGTTGATGATCATAAACTGATTAGAGATTCCTGGTCAATTATTCTTAGTCTGGACGATCGCTTTAATGTTGTGGGAGAAACACACTCTGGCGAAGAAGCAGTACAGATTGCCAGAAAAAAAAGGCCTAAGATTGTTTTAATGGATGTAAACATGTCGCCGGTAAATGGTTTTGATGCCACGCAGCAAATCCTTGCACTATCACCAGATTCAAGAGTTATAGGAGTTTCTATGCACACCATGCCTGCTTATGCGAAGCGAATGTTTAAATTAGGGGCTATGGGTTATGTTACCAAGAATTCTTCTAAAGATGAAATGTTGAAGGCTATCATGGAAGTGAGCAATGGTAAGAAATATGTTTGCGAAGAAGTAAAGGCTATTTTAGCTCACCAGGAAATGGAAGACGTAGGCGAGAAAGTGCCTGATATGAATAATTTGTCGCGCCGGGAATTAGATGTTATTAAATTGATCAGGGATGGACATTCTTCAAAGGAGATCGCATTAAAGCTTGATATATCTATGAAAACGGTTGAAGTGCACCGTTACAACGTTCTCAAGAAATTAAAATTGAAAAATTCGGTTGCCCTGGTTAATTATATCAATGAAAATGGTTTATAACACCCGGGTGAACACCACTCCATGAACATTAACCCTTAAACCTGTAACTTCCCTGAGGATTGCCCGGGCATCCGTTTTTCCTGGAAGAATAACAGGAAGTGCCAACAAGAGTAAGAATGATCAGAAAAAGGGCTGTAAAAGAAAAATTTTTCATTTTTACGGTTTATTATTGTTCTGAATAACGATAAAACAATTCAATTATTTTGCAAATGTAAAGGCCTTTTCTATTTTAATTTTCTGCTGCTTCATTAAAATCTGTTAAAAGGTCTGGAATTACTGGGAAAATTTGATTTTGCCGGGCCCATCAAAAAGTTACCTTTACCCCTAAATCGCTAAGTGTAATTACTTAATTCATGCTGAAACTTATAAAACCACTTGCTTCTTTGGATCTGGAGACCACCGGGGTCAATCTTGGAACTGACCGGATAGTTGAAATTGGGATTGTAAAAGTACTTCCCGACGGTACCCGGAGCATTAAGCGAAAATTGATAAACCCCGAAATGCCCATATCCAAAGCTTCCAGCGATATACATGGCATTACAGATGAAATGGTAAAGGATGCTCCTACATTTAAACAAGTGGCCAACGAATTAAAACAAGTACTGGATGGCTGCGATATTGCCGGCTATAATAGTAACCGGTTTGATATTCCCTTGTTGATGGAAGAATTTTTGCGTGTACAGGTTGAATTCGATATGAAGGGCAGAAAATTGGTGGATGTTCAGAAGATTTTTCACCAGATGGAGCAACGCACTTTAAGCGCAGCCTATAAATTTTACTGCAATAAAACCCTGGAAGGCGCTCATGGTGCGGAAGTAGATGCTACAGCGACTTATGAAATTTTAGAAGCTCAAACTGAAAGGTATCCTGCTCTTGGAAATTCTGTGGATTCCATTCTGAAAGCAATTGGGGAAGATATTATTGTAGATTTTGCCCGACGGTTTATTATGGAAAACGGTATAGAGGTTTTTAACTTTGGCAAATTTAAGGGGAGACCCGTTTCCGATGTATTGAAAGCTGAACCTCAGTATTATGACTGGATGATGAGAGGAGATTTTCCTCAGCACACCAAGCAAAAGCTTACCGAGATTTATACCCGTACCATGCTAAAAAAGGCCTGATTTTAGCTATATCCCCTTGTGTACAAATTAACATTCTAATCTTACCCGATTATTGTAAATTCGTTACAAGCCTTTTTTTTATTGTTGTGGAAAAATTAGTAGTCATACCAACTTATAACGAAAGAGAGAATATATCTCATATTCTTCACGCCATCTTTAACCTTAACGAAAATTTTCACGTTTTGGTAATTGATGATAATTCACCAGACGGTACAGCCCGGATTGTCAGGGAACTTCAACCAAAATTTTCAAGGCAATTATTTCTTGAGGAAAGAAAAGATAAATTAGGGTTAGGAACAGCCTATATCTTTGGATTCAAGTGGGCTATAGAAAATAACTATCAGTTTATTTTTGAAATGGATGCGGATTTTTCCCATAATCCCGGTGACCTTGTAAGGTTATACAATGCCTGCAAGTATGAAGGAGCCGATATGGCTATCGGTTCCAGGTATGTAAATGGGGGAGGTGTAGTAAACTGGCCTGCCGACCGAATCGCATTATCAAAGGGAGCCTCCTATTACACAAGACTTATTACCTGGATGCCGGTTAAAGATCCAACAGCAGGTTTTGTTTGCTACAAAAAAAATGTACTGGAGACTATCAATCTCGATGAAATTAGTTTTACAGGATATGCCTTCCAGATCGAAATGAAATTTGCTACCTGGAAACTTCGTTTCAAAATAAAAGAAGTGCCCATTATTTTCCAGGACAGGCTTTATGGGGTTTCTAAAATGAATAAAGGAATTGTAAAGGAAGGTATATGGGGTGTATTAAAACTTCGCTGGCATAGCTGGTTTACCAATTATCGCAAAAGGGTTAAAAACTCCGAAACCATCAACATGACTCCACTGCACAAAAATGAAATGGTTACTGAAGGAAAGTAAATATTCCCGGAACATTTCATTTGTATTCCCACTTGTTGATATAATCTACTGCTGTTAATTCTGCTGCATTTCTTTAGTTTGCAGTATAAATGAAAAAAGCCTTTTTTCAACTTCATATTGCAGTTTTTCTCGCAGGTTTTACGGGTATATTGGGACGGCTCATTTCATTAAATGAAGGAATGATCGTTTTTTACCGATTGCTTTTTACCTCAGTTACCATGTGGATTTTATTCGGCATCCTGAAAAAAATTCACAAAATCCCTCTTATCGATAAATTGAAGGTTAGCGCTGTTGGATTTATTGCTGCCATGCACTGGGTAACATTTTATGGCTCCATAAAATACTCCAACGTATCCGTTGCGCTGGTTTGTTTTTCTTCCATCAGTTTTTTTACCGCGTTGTTTGAACCCCTTATACTCCGAAAAAAAACAAACTGGATGGAAATGTTTTTGGGATTGATGACATTGGGAGGAATTTATATCATTTTTCACTTCGATTCACAATATAAAACAGGGATTATTATCGGGTTGATCTCGGCAGTTCTCGCTGCATTATTCCCCATTTATAACCGGCAGTTTCTTTTCAGGATGAATGTAGAAACCTTGTTAACCTGGCAGCAAACAGGCGGCTTAATTACATTATCAGTGTTGCTTCCGTTTTATCTGCAACAATTTCCCGTAAAAAGTTTTTTCCCTGGCATGCAAGACTTTTTGTGGTTATTAGTTTTGGCCTGGTTTTGTTCGGTTATTGCTTTTCAATTCTCTTCTTATGCATTAAAAAGGTTATCCGCTTTTACCGTTAATCTGACTTACAACCTGGAACCCGTGTATGGAATATTGCTGGCTTTCTTAGTTTATAAGGAAAATAAGTTGCTGAGTAAATGGTTTTATGCCGGTTTTGCAATTATAGCAACAGCCTTGATCATACATCTGTACTTATTATTGCGACATGAAAAAAAGTTGGTGGCCAATGGTGGAATAATAACCGATGGTAGCTGAATATTTTTCTGCGAACGCAAATTGGTTTGTGAAATGAGTAAACCCTGTTTTTATTATAACAGTCAAATTAAAATCGAATG
>JBPPMM010000599.1:0-16670 GCA_051306075.1 Chitinophagaceae bacterium | reverse complement strand
GATGTTTATTGAAGTTCCTGAAAAAAGAAATTGTGTGCGAAATATTTCTAATTGTTGAAAAAGTATGTAAAAGATAAATTGTTTATTTGTAAACTCCTGCAAAAAAAACACAAAAGGCATCCCAATCTCTTAGGATTATATCACTCTTCTTTATAAAAAGACCAAATAAGCAAAACTACATTCCGAATAATGTACCCGCCCCATGCTGTGGATTTATTTTTCCTAAATGTCTATATGCTTTTTCCGTCACCTCTCTTCCCCTTGGTGTACGCTGCATAAATCCTTCTTGTATCAAAAAAGGTTCATATACCTCTTCTATGGTTCCGGCTTCTTCACCAACAGCGGTAGCGATTGTTGTGATACCAACCGGACCTCCTTTAAATTTCTCAATAATGGCAAGCAGGATCCGGTTGTCCATATCATCCAGGCCATATTCATCTACATTCAATGCTTTCAGGGCATGTTGAGTGATACCAAGATCAATTTCACCATCATTTAAAACCTGGGCAAAATCTCTTACCCTTCTCAATAATCCATTTGCAATCCTTGGAGTACCGCGGCTTCTACGACCAATTTCTCCTACTGCATCTTTTGAAATAGTGGTACCTAAAATATCGGCAGACCGTTTTATAATTTTATTTAATGTCTCAGCATTATAGTATTCCAGCCTGGACTTAATCCCAAATCTTGAAAGCAAAGGCGCTGTAAGCAATCCACTCCTTGTAGTTGCTCCAATCAATGTAAATGGGTTCAATGAAAGCTGGATACTTCTTGCATTAGGACCACTGTCAATCATTATATCGATGCGGTAATCCTCCATAGCAGCATATAAATACTCTTCCACCACGGTACTGAGCCGGTGTATCTCGTCAATAAACAAAACATCATTAGCTTCAAGATTAGTTAAAAGGCCGGCCAGGTCTCCCGGTTTTTCTATTACAGGGCCCGAGGTTTCTTTAATCTTTACTCCCAACTCGTTGGCAACAATTCTTGAAAGGGTTGTTTTTCCTAATCCAGGTGGTCCGTGAAATAAAACATGGTCCAATGCCTCCCCTCTCATTCGTGCGGCCTTAATGAATATTTGTAAATTTTCGATGAGCTGGGGTTGCCCTGAAAACTCGCTGATCTGGGAGGGACGAATATTATTCTCAAATTCTTTCTCTGCAGCTGAAAGCTGCTCTTTATCACTACTCAGGTTGGGGTTTGCCATATCAATTTATAATCTGATAACTGTAAAACTAATTATTTTAGGTAATAGAACCGGGACAATAAACGGGTGCATTCCAATCTGTCGAAATCTGTCGCAAAAATAAACCCACCCCTATTGAAGATCTTTTATGCGAAATCGCTGAGGCCCCTCCGGTGGAGGGGATACAAAGTCTGAAAATTGCAGATGCGAGGAAGCTATACCCGCGACAAATTTGAATGCACCCCAATACCAGGGTTATCATTGAAAGAGCGGTACGGAACGAACAAAGTGAAAGCATTTTGTTTCGTCATACTTTTTTATTTTTGGTCATGGACTTTAAGAAATTCCAGGAAAGCCTTCAATCAGGAATACCGCCTGCAACTATATCTGACCACCTCAAAGCACTTTGGTACGATGCAAAAGGCGACTGGCAACAATCACATAATATTATCCAGGAAATAGAAGATAAAGACGCCGCCTGGATACATGCCTACCTGCACCGAAAGGAAAATGATATTGGGAATGCAGATTACTGGTATTCCCGTGCCGGAAAAAAAAGACCCCAAGTTTCATTACAACGGGAATGGGAAATAATTGCACAAGAACTTATTGGTAATACTAAATAAATTCATTGAGCTGAAGAATCAGTTCGGGATCAGGGCAATTGGCCATCCAGCTTTCTTTTTCGGATAATTTACAAACCCCGGGAAAATCTCCCATTTTGCCCTGCAGGTCGGCAATAATTTGAAAATGTAAATGTGGCGGCCATTGACCGTTTTCAGCAGGTATTCCAAATTCTGCAAATAAATCTCCTTTCTTAATGCGGTCTGCAACCTGCAAATTTTTTATAGAATTTAAACTGAGATGACCATAAAGTGTATAAAAAGAAACACCACTTAATTGATGGGTAAGAATAATGGTGGCGCCGTAATCGCCAAAGGCATCATTATTTGCAAAGCTGTGGACCAATCCATCCAGCGGAGCCATAACAGCTGTATGAGGTTTACCCCAGATATCTGTTCCTAAATGAAGACGCCTGGGTTCTTCTGTCTCCTTGCTGGCACCTGATACTACTGAATTTGCTTTAATTGAAGATTTTGGAGCTCCGAAAAGTTTACTGCGGCTGTACACGGAACGGTGTTCGGCATAACCCCCTATACCATACCTGGCTCCTTTATGTTTAAGCTTGTTATTTATATAATGAGTAAATAAACTCGTGTCTTGTAAAATAGCTTCTGTTAATTGCTCATTGGCATCCGAAAGATCCAACTGCAACAACTTATCTGTTCCTGGCGAAAAAGAAACAACGGGACCAAAATGCGCTACGTTTTGTTTTAAAAATAAAGCTAGAGATGATCTTATCATAAAAAATGATTGTAAAGATAAATCCCGCGTGGGCGGGCAAAATAAAATACAATTGAATGTTAAACACAGTTACCCATCGTTTTAACAGGCAAATATATCTGCTGCAACAAAATAATCTGGCCTAAAAACAGTTTAAAGTACATACTAATCAAAACAAATTTTTTTGAGAAATCAACGGCATTTATCCCTTACCCTCTTGATAATAATTATTTCCGGATATTCTACTTTAAACAGCCAGATGATCACGGGTGTATGGAAGGGAAAGATCAACAGGCAAAAATGTGAAGTAAAAATTATTCAGAATGGGGACAACCTTACGGGAACAGCCTATTACTACGAATCACCAAACAATTACCGGCGATACAGCATCAAAGGATATTTTGACAGCAAGAGCAATGAAGTAGTATGGTGGGATGATCAATTGCTCGAAGAAAAATCTGGTCGCTTCAATACGTCTTCGGGGAAAGTGCCTTTATTATCAAGGGCCGATTTTAACTGCCCGGGTGATGGCAGAATGATGCTGGATGGTAAAGCTTCTAAAGTGGAAAATGAAAATGAAAAGGCCGGTGATGTGGACCTGGACAAAACAGGAAGACCCAACTTTCCCGATGAATGGGATTTTGTAATTGAAAATTATACGGTAGGAGCCAATGATCCTGATATCATTGATAGCATTGGCGAACTGGCCCATTCTAAATCACCCCGGACAGAGTACCCTGTAACGCCATTACCAAATGAGGAAAGGACGGTGGCTAGCAATAAAAAGCCGATGGTTTTCATTCCAGCTCAACCTGACAAACAAATTGAGGAGCCGGGGAAAAAGGAAGAACCTATTTTAAATCCTCCCGCTAAGACTATAAATATTCCTACGATTGAGGAAAAATTTGTCAGCCGTAAAAAAGTATTTGCTACCGAGATACCGGTTACCGGTGATTCAATTGAACTTCGCTTTTATGATAATGCACAGGTAGATGGTGATTCCATTTCGCTATTTCTAAATAACAAACTCATATTCGAACATATCCGGCTTACCGAAAAAGCCTATACAATTAAACTGCCTGTGGGAGAACTGCACGCATTAAATGAGTTGATCATGGTGGCTGAGAACCTGGGTTCCATTCCACCTAACACATCTTATATGGTAGCATTAGTAGGAGAAAAACGATATGAAGCACGTTTGGAAAGTACAGAAGGAAGCAGTGCTATGATTAGGTTGGTAAAAAAATAAATACTTATCGGGCACTTGAAATTAAAATATAAAAGCCAGCCGTTAATTTATGATTGATCAAATTTGAAACTATTATTATAAAACAAGCCCGGCCATCACAGCATAATGATCAGATGCAAAACGGCCTTCCCAGGTTTGCGAAATAGTAGCATGATTCAATACTTTCCATTTGCCTTTCAAAAATATATAATCAATCGGCTGATCATTTCTTTCTTTAGTTTTAAAACCATTGAAAGTACCAGTGGGACCATAGTGCGGTGTTTTCGAAAATTCTTTTGCATCCATTAAATGGAGTGGGTCCTTTTTATTTGTGATCACCTGTGCCGGCTCATCGGCGGGCTCTGCATTAAAATCACCAGTAATAACAGCAGGTGTATTACCCGCTATTTCTTTTACTTTTTTAAGCAACAATCCGGCGCTTTCTCTTCTCGCTATTTTACCTATATGGTCAAAATGGGTATTGAAGGCAAAGAATATCTTTTTTGTTTTTCGATCCCGGAACCTGACCCATGTTACAACCCTTGTAATGGCAGCATCCCAGCTTTTACTCCCCGGCACTTTAGGTGTTTCGGAAAGCCAGAATGTTTTCGTTTCCAGTGCCTGCAACCTGGTGCTGTCATAAAAGATGGCAGAGTATTCTCCTTTCTCCTTTCCATCATCGCGACCAACACCTGCATATTTATACCTGGACAGTTTTTGTTTCAAATCCATTACCTGGCCATGCAATGCCTCCTGAATTCCTAATAAGTGAACATCATGAAACAAAATTTGAGAGGCAACCTTGTCTTTGCGGAAAGACCAGGCATCCAAACTATCAGCAGCGGTATTATACCGAATATTAAAAGTCATTACATTCAATTCCTGTGCAGCTAATGAATAAGAAAAGAATAGAAAAAGAAAAAAGAAAATATATTTTTTCATATTGCCAGATTTGAATGCTAAAGATAAAAGGTAAAAGTTGGTTTTGAATGAACCACTTTTTTCGGGAAAACTTTTTATGATTATCCCTTTCTGACTGAATTAATCAGGGATGCCTCCGTTGTCCGATTCCTTAAATAAGTGTAAACAGAATACTGGAATAATAAATGGCTCCAATATAAGGATGGCCGAATCCATTTTTATAATAATGGTTTAAAATATTGGTACCTCCTATTTTTATCATCAGTGACTTGTTCTTTAAAAAACGGTGATTCACCTGTGCGTCCACAGTGCTGTACGCCCGGATGGGGCCATTAGCAAAATCACCTTCATAATAAAACGCATCCTGCCAATGAAAGACCACATTAAAACCAAAATTTTTGTTTTTACCAAGACTTGAATTAGAAAAACCGGTATTCAGCCTGTATTTAGGAGTATTAAAATAGGCTCTGAATCCAGCAGGTATATCCTTAAGTACATCGGAATAGGCATTCAAAAAAACATTATAATTTCCCCGAAGCTGGTAATCAAAACCTAATCCAAAGCCATGGGTTTTTATTTTTTCGCTGCTGTTAATTACCGTTGAAAAAACGGCCCCGGTGGATGGCTGGAACAAAGTATTTCTTCCCAGGAAATTTTTGTATTGACCTAAATATCCGTATACATCAATCAGTAGCTTATATGCAATTAACGATTTGTAGCCTATTTCAAATGATCGGACGCTTTCGGGGTTAAACTCTTTATATATATACGGAGCAGACGCCGGAACTCCGTTATTTAATTCAACAACAGGATTTGTTTTTACATTCATATACTCCAACACCCAGGGCAGGCCACCCAGCAGGGTATAATTGCCAACATCCAACAGGATATATTTTTGTTGCGTAGACGGAAAGCGATAGGCTGTTTGATAAGACAAACGCAGGTTATTATTCCGGGCAAGTTGTACTAACGCCGTAACCCGTGGTGTAAAACGTCCTTTGAAATCTTCATTCTTATCAAACCTGCCGGATACAGCCAGGGTAAGTTTTTCCATGAATAACTTTTTGCTAACCTGTGTAAAAGCGGCCATTTCATTTATGGTGATAGGCTTTATTGTATCTACAAACAAAGTCCCTTTTGAATTAAGGATATATTTTTTCCAACTGGCACCGATAATGATTTCGGCAAATTTTATTTTATCAGAAAAATTATACTGGCCTTCGCTCATCCAGAGTTGTGATTTTTCAAGAAACAGACCTCCCTTTGGAATGGGTACTTTTCTTATCTGATCAAAGATTTCACGGAACCGGGAAGAACCTGCTTCCGGGCGACCCTGGTCTGCAAAGGCACGACTGGCTTCATGTAATGGTGATGCCGCATCATATACAGCTGCCTGTGCCTGGGCCAAAGTGCCACCATTTCCCATAACAGCCTGGAAAATCTGACTTGCCCCGGTTGCAAATGCCCCGAAATATTGAGGATACCAACTACCGTTAATGTTGGATGGATCAAAACTTGGTTTCCATACTTCATTCAAATATTGGGTAGTGATGGACACACTATAAGCTTCACCTGCATCTTCCTGAGTGGTATAGGTTCGGAGAATCCAATTTTTATGTTTCAATTCTGCTTTATACTGACCAAATTTGACATCTTTAAAAGAATACCTGTTATCTCCGGTGTAAACAGTATTGCCGGTAGCCCAGTAGCCCATCAGTTGTGCTTCCAGCTTTTCAGAAATTTTATAATGTAATGCACCCGAAAATTTTAAGTTGCTCGTTTTCGGATCAAGCAGATCTCTTTCCGCATAGCCGGTCCTGGAAACAAATTGAGACGCAGGTAAGAAATTAGCAAAAAGAGTTTGCAAGTCAGAAGAAGAATTCATAAAACCCCTGAGATCGACTGTGGTTTCATCACCATAAACATTTATCCCATCATAATTGGGATCTGACTGGCGATTGCCTGCAACCACTTTTCCTGAACTTGCTACCCTTCGGTAATCAGAACTGTCATCAGCCAGCCAATCCTTGGCGCTGATAAATTGCGCATTGATTTTAAAAGCAAATTTGTCTTTAAAAGATTTTGCCCAGCGAAATGAATAATCATAATAAGCAGATGTTTTACCCCGATGACTGTTACCAATGTTCATGATACCCTGCTTTACCTGGATAGCCAGCCCCTGAGTTTTAAATGGATCTTTACTGTTGATCAGCACCGTGCCATTCATACCACCGGGCCCATATAAAGCAGAAGAGGCTCCGGGCAAAAGTTCCATACTGGCCACATCCATTTCTGTTAATCCAAGAAAATTACCAATGAAAAAATTCAACCCTGGCAACTGGTTATCCATGCCGTCCACCAATTGATTTACACGGTAGCTTCCGGTACTGTTAAATCCTCTTGTGCTGATTGTTTTAAAAAGCACACCGGAAGTGGTTATATCCACCCCTTTTAATATCGATGCCAGGCTATAATAATCTGTTGCTGCGGAATTCAAAATTTTTTTTGCATTGAATTGTTCTATTGAAACCGGAGCGTCCATCAAAAGGGCGGGTATCCGGGTGGCTCCAACAACCACCGGGTTTTCGACGACAACCTTAGGAATCATTTCAATCAAAAGCCCTGTTTCACCGGAAACTTCCTCTATTTCATACGTTTCAAAACTGGCAGAAGTAAAAACAAGAGAAACTAACCCGCCTCTATTTGTTGTTAGCCGAAAATTTCCTTTATTATCCGTAATACTGCTGACATTAGTACCCTTAATATGTACCGTTACATAAGGCATAGCTTCTTTTGTTACGCTGTTCTTTACATTTCCGGTGATAGTAGCATTTTGGGCTTTGCTGTAATAAAAAAATGAAAGGATAAGAAGCAGAAGTAAGATAGGAATGCTTTTATTTCTCATAAAACAGGTTATTAACGTATCAAAAAACGTTCACAGGAGTAACGGCTGGAAGTTAGTGCTGGTTCCCTTTTATTTATTTGCAATGCCAGGATAAATTCTTCTGCTTTTAAGATTGAGCAATCACTAAGTTTTTATAGAAACCGTTCGGAACGTGGGGGCAGAAACTTTTCTTATTAAATTTAAGATTATTATTCACTGAATCCACAGAATATTTCTTGTTCCGGCACCAGATTTATTAAATTTTGCCCTATAAAAAAATCTCTTTGTTGTTATAGCGGATCGACAATCTTTATACTCTTTGGGTTAGATATTTCATGAATCTCAATATTATTTCTTCCAGAATTTCTTGCCCTTGTGAACTCACGTCTTATATGAAATACTGAGGTATACCTTCAAGTACGGCATTAAAAGCAAACAAAGCCATTACCCCCGGAGGAGGTAAAACCGGGCGGGAACCGAACACAACAAATTTGATCTGCAGATACTGAATTATCCTGACCACAGAACCTAAGGTTCTTTGGCCTTTAATAATTTAATCAGTAACTTAACTAATTGATATCCCTTAATAAGTGATATGTTTGAAAGAACTTTTAAATACCAGTGTGTATTTTAACTCTCGCTGATTTATGGCTTTAAATTCTTCCGGAAACCGGCAATTAGCCTGCATAATGTTTACTGACATTATTGGCTATACTTTGCTTATGGGCGAAGATGAAAGTAAGGCTTTTCAAATACTAAAAAGGAACAGAGAAATTCAAAAACCGATAATTGAGAGGTTTGGAGGCATATGGATTAAGGAATTGGGGGACGGCGTACTAGCCACCTTTGCCAGTGTTACCGATGCGGTACTTGCTGCTGCCGAGATACAATTGAAATGTAAAGCTGAAACTGATTATGACCTCCGTATTGGTTTGCACCTTAGCGAAGTGGTATTTGAAAATAGTGATGTGTTTGGTAATGGAGTAAATGTTGCAGCCCGGATTCAGTCGGTAGCTGCGGTGGGGGGCATTGTAATATCTGAAACAGTACAGAAAAACCTGACCAATAAAAAAGGAATTGAAACCAGGTTATTGGGTACGGAAACTCTTAAAAATGTAAAAGAAGCTATTAATTTATACGAAGTCATTATTACTGATGAATATGTTGGTTTACCTGCTGAGGATTCTGAAACAAATAAAGAATCAGCAGCAACCGGTAACAGCATAGCCGTGCTGCCTTTCCGGAATTTAAGTAAAGATGCGGAACAGGAATATTTTGGCGATGGAATTGCAGAAGAAATTATCGTAACACTTTCTAACATTAGAAATTTAAAAGTTGTAGGCCGCCGTTCTTCGTTCCAATTTAAAGGAGACGCAATACCCGTTACCGAAATTGGTCAATTGCTGGGTGTAAATACAATCCTGGAAGGCAGCGTACGCAGGCATGACAAAGGATTGCGGATTTATGCTGAATTAATTAACGTAAAAGATGGTTGCCAGTTGTGGGCTGAAAAATATGATAGAGAGTTAACGGATATTTTTGAAATACAGGATGATATTGCAACCAACATTGCTCAGAAGTTGATGGTTACATTTTTCGGAGATGAGTCAAGAACCATTCCCATTAAAATGGAAGCCTATGAATTCTTGTTGAAAGGCCGATTTTATTTAGAAAAATATATTGAAGGTTTTGAAAAAGCACTGGCCTGCTTTACCAGGGCTGTTGAAATAGATCCGAATTATGGCGAAGCCTATTGCGAACTTGCAAAGATTCACTTTTTATTTACCATGAATTTATTTTCGCCGCCTTCAGAAGGATTTGAAAGAGCAAAATATTATGCAGAAAAAGCACTTTCACTGAATGAAGAACTTGGGGCAGCTCATTATTTATTGGGTCAGATTAATTTTTGGTATCACTGGAACTTCAGCCGGGCTGAATTGGAATATGAACTCGCAGAACACTGTAAGGACTCTTTTTATTTTACAGGGGTAGTTATTGATCCATGGTATAAAGCTTTTGGTTATGGCGATTATGAAGGGGCAATACAATCCGTCTTCAAAATAATTGAGACAGACCCGCTCTCCTTCTATGCACAGCTACACTTAAGCTTTTTTTATACGTTTGGGAAACAGCCCAGGAAAGCAAGGGAAGTATTGAATAGGATGCTGTCAATGGCACCTAACTTCTCGGAAGCGGAAAGATTAATTGCATATAGCTATCTACTTGAAGACGATAACGAAAATGCCTTAATTCATGCCCGTAAAGCCGCGACTATGGCTCAGGGTATGGGCTGGGCTCAAAACTTATATCTGATGGCATTGGCAAAAAGCGGACAGCACGACGAAGCCAGGACCTTACTTGCCGAATGGGAATTACAAAAGGGACCTTTAAATATTTCACCACTTGGTATTGGTTTAATTCACTCATATTTAGGTGATCTTGATAAAGCGTTTGAGTATTTTGAAAAGGCTCTGGAATACCGGGATATTTGGGCAGTAGCATTTAAATACAGTGCCGAATTTGATCACATCAGGCATGATTCAAGATTCCAGCTATTAATAGACAAGATTGGTTATCCTGCTTTACAAAGTAATTAACATTCCAAGATAATGTCATATCAATCAGTCCAACCAAAACTGCCGGGACATGAATATGTAACCGCAGATGAAGATGCTATAGGATCCCAGATGATAAATGAACTGGAAGAACAAGTGAGCCGCCTTTATAAGGACAAAAAAATGCTGCGGCAGATCCACACCAAAATGCACGGTTGCGTTAAAGCAGAGTTTATTATTGAGCCCAACTTACCGCACAACCTCAAAGTAGGTGTTTTCAAAGAGGCAAAACATTTTAATGCCTGGGTAAGATTTTCAAATGCTAACACCCAACCTCAACATGATAAGAAAAAGGATGTTCGCGGTATAGCAATTAAACTCCTGGATGTTCCCGGTGAAAAAATTCTTAATGATGAACACTTGCAAAAAACGCAGGATTTTCTTCTCATGAGCAGCGAAACATTTTTTTCCAGAAATGTAAAAGAGTTTAGTAAACTGTTACAGGCTGCAACGGCAAAAAGCAAACTAAAAATACTTTTCTATGCCCTTAACCCCTTACATCTTCCCATTCTCAAAAGGTTTGGAAAAACAAAAGTTTCCTGTTCCAACCCACTCAGTATTCCTTACTGGAGTACACAACCCTACCAATTCGGAAATACTTCTACTGCAGTTAAATACTTTTTAAAACCCTCAGCTGAAACCAGGATCGTTATAGAAAATAGAACCGACTATGATTATTTACGGATAAACCTTGCGCAAACGTTAAATGACTATACTGCTGAATTTTATTTTTACATACAATTTCAAACCGATGCGGACACGATGCCGATTGAAGACCCAACAGTTCCCTGGGTTTCTCAATATATTAAACTGGCAACACTAAGGATACCTCCACAGGCTTTTGATTCAAAAAAACAAATGGAGTTTGGCGATAACCTTTCTTTTAATTCATGGCATTCACTACCGGAACACAGGCCACTGGGAAATTTCAACAGGATTAGAAAAAAGGTATATGAAACCATGTCAAAGTTCAGGCATAAAGCAAATGATTTACCCATGCAGGAACCGTCTGACACAGATAACTTCCTTCCAACGGTGAAGCATCCGCTTCTTGTAACAATCGATATTCCAATCCCAACGATACATGTTTTAAAGGATACAGCAGAAGTAATTGTGAATTGCGATAAAGAAACTGCTTTTAAATTTATATCAAGCAGTGATGAACTCCCCGACTGGTTAAAAAAAAGTGGCCCTATCAGCCGTGCAAAAAACGTTGAAATAATCAAAGGGCCATATAACTTTGCCGGCGCCCAACGGAAAGTTATTTTTGAAAACGGCGACAGTCTTTTAGAGGAATTACTTAGCTATAATAAATACGCAAATTATTCTTATCGTATTACTAAATTCCATGATTTTGTTAAACATCTTTCCAATGCGGCTTACTCTGAAATCTGGTTTGATACGGTAGATGACAAAACAAGAATAAGATGGATTTATTATTTTACTTACAAGAATTTCTTAGCAAGTCTTGTGCTCCAAATGTTCTTGTTTTTTGTCTATAAGAAATGGATGAAGCAGTCACTAAAAAATGCGAAAGAAGTTATTGAGGACGGTGCTGATTAGTACAATTTTCAGATAAATCTGGCAGCATCAGGGAATGGGGTACATTCCAATCTGTCGCAAAAATAAACCCACCCCCTTTGAAGATCTTTTATGCGAAATCGCTGCGGCCCATCCGGTGGAGGGGATACAAAGTTTGAAAATTGCAGATGCGAGGAAGCTATACCTGCGCCAAATTGGAATGCAATCAGGGAATGTCCCGGACTGAAGAATGTTCCCGATCGCAAAATATGTTTTTTATAAAGAAGCTAAATACCTGATAGCCGTGATAGACGGGAAAAAGTAATAAGCCCCACCTTTTATTGTTACAAATTGACTGCCTTTTATTTTTTTATCCTGGTCAAACGTTTTATTTAACGGTATCGTTTTATTTACCGGGCAAGCCTGAATAGTAAAATTTTGAGGTAAATCATCATGTGGAAATTCTCTTACCCCTATAATGGGATCCGGATCATTGTATAAATTTTTAACCTTCCCCGAGTTCGCCCAGGTATATTGAATCAGTTCAAACTGGCGGCTGATATCTGCATTAAAACAATTAAATAATAATCCTACTTCACCATTGGGTGTTGTATCTGAAGGTGACCCCATATAAGGTTCTCCATACAACCGGGCACGCCTCATAATGCGATGCTTTTTAGTCAATTTAACAGATTCCTTTTTTCTTTCATCTTCCAAACTATCCCGTGGATTACATCGGCGCAAATGTGATCCTAACGGGCAATTCAATCCTTCTTTATCATGAACTGCATAGCCAAAATCATTGTCATGGTTATCGCCTCCGGGGTCTTTGTCAGGGAATTTTGTAACAGGCGCACCACCCGGCCATCGACCCATCATTTTTGCAGCTAATTTTATACTTTCATCTCTGTTTACACTACCATCATCATTTTTTGTATTGTCATTCATAAACGTCCAGAACGATTTTACATCCTGTTCCATTTGCCGTAACACCAGGTAGCTACTGTTTCTTCCCAAATCTTTTTTACCACTTCCTTCTCCATCAGCAGGCAATAAGTTCATGTTACCCTGTTCAATGGCAATTAGAGGTGAATCAGGAAACACATTGTATTCGTTTTTATATCCTAAAATAAACTCGCCTGCATTAATCATGTCGTCTTCAGGTGCTATTCTTCCGCTTCCCTTTATAACGGGTTGCGAAATACCATCCCTGAAACCAAAATGCTCCCTGTTTTTGGGTAATGTTTGTCCGTCTAATGAAATAATTTCTTTAATTCCTTTTGCAGAAAAGACATTTCTTAATTTTTCATAATAGTCCAGGCAACCCTCTTTAGTTTTTCCAAAAACCATAAGCATCATATGTATTGTATCGTTTGCAGGTCCACCCCAATTCCATCCTTCCGGAGCATTTGAATTAATATCACCTAATATTCTCCGGCGATGATCGGTAACCATGCCTGATACAAATTCAGGATTAAAAGATTGTACATTTTCTTTTACCATGCCCAATTTAGAAAGACCTGGCGACGTAAAGGCAATATTTAAATTGGTAGCCGGCAAATTATGTTTACTGGGAATATGAGTAGCCGGGGTAATAGATTCTGCAATTCCGTTTAACCATGTCCTGGCTTCTGCAGCATCTTGAATTTGTAACAGAACAAATCTTGAGTATTGCATATGGGCATAACCACGGATGATGTACCCCTGAATATCATCTAAATCTAAAGTAATCATATTCGTATTAAATTAATTTAAGGAATTTAGCAGCATTCTTTTCCGTTAAATTTTTTATTAACTGGCAACGGATTCGGGAATTATTATTTACATTTTTTATAGATAAATGAGGGTAAGCATTATACCAAACCTGTGTTTGAATTTCAGAATTTCTACTCCATGCCAAAAAATGTTCTTCATCTTTCGCCCCGCCGAAAACTAAAAATCTTGTCTTTGGAAAATTTGTGGTGTTTGAAAATATACCGGTAAGTCCCCAACCACTTTCATCAATAAAATCTCCTAAGTATTGCTGCCAGCTGCCGTCGAAATTGCTAAAAAACAAAACCCTTTTATTATGGTCAAACAAAACCCATCGGGCAAAATGAATAGAAGGAATACCCATTAATTTGCCTTTTACAAATTGAAACCGGATTAAAATCCGGGCCACAAACATCATCAATTTAAATGTGATTAGCCGGACTTTGCCCGGCTTCATATCTACCAGTTGTGAAAATTGGTTTTGCGCTTCTCGGTCCTCATAAGTCTCCAGTTTCTTGATTTGCTCTTTATTCAACTGGCTTCGTTTCATAGTAAAATAATTATCGTGCCTTTCATAAGCAAATTGAACAATCAATATCCAGATAATCAATACAGGCAACAGTATTAATAGACCGAGGCCTACCAATATTAAAGCCAGCCAATTTACCCGGGGTAACTTTATGGCATCTTTTGCCCATGAAAAATCCTGTTCTTCATTATCAAATACCGCCTTCTGAATTTTCCGGTGGATGTGTTTTGCCGGCTGGTTATCCCATTTTCCCGAGTCTAAAAATTTGCGGATAGAGTTGCGTAAATCACTTTCTGCTTTTATTTGTTTCACGGTTCTGCCGGGGCTGCCCTGATAAAATGCGGAAACAGGAACTATCCATTTTTTTAAGTATTGGATGCGAGTTTGGGGATTTCGATTTTCCTTTAAAGGATAACCGTCACAACAAGCATAAATATGATCAATAATATCACTGGCCTTCGTGCAAAGATCTCTTATATGTTGCTCCGCAGCTGCAGCGTAGCTTTTTTTATCAGAGTGGTTTGGTTCATAATCAAAATTTGAAGAATAAACTAATTTCGGCATGTCACCCAAAGCAGATTTTCCTTTTTCAATTTCATAATCTATTACCACCCACCTTGCGTAGTGAATAGTGTCGATATCATCCATTGATTTGATGTCTTTATCGATGTTCTCGTTTAAATACTCTTTTATCTTACGTAAAAAAGTAAACAACTCCGGCTTCCTCTCCATCAAAACCGGTGTTATTAATGTAAGTGGGTATTGCCGGCTCATGTTTGATCGTTAATTATTAATTATCGTTCTTTTACAATTTGATATCCTGGGCTACAAGATTATTATCATGAATATACTTTTTCGCCGCCCGGCTTCCCGACTCAATCAGGTTGCTCATTTGATCGTGAGTTATGTTAAAATCGGTAGCAGGAATTTTTAAATCATCAATCATTATGGAACGCTGTAATTGTTCCTTGTCCTGAATTACGACATAATCCTGAGTTTCCAAAAGTGATTCAAATAAATGCTTAGTAAAAAAAAATACTTGGAAAAATCGTAACGGTGTCTTATTTACTCTTTTGGGCGTAAATAAATAAAGACCTGCGCTTTCCAGATTTTCATGTTCCATTTTATTAAACCGGTCATGATCAAAAAACGTAAGCGGGTAATTATAAACTACACCCCCATCAATATATATATGATCATTTGGTCTGTTATCGGTGAATTTCCAGGCTTTAAAAAAATATGGAATGGACATGGATGCCCGGATGGCTTCTGCTACCATAACATGCGGCGTCTTATCGGCAGAAAATTCGGTTACATCATGCATGTTTGTATTACAGGCAAAAACATAAAGCTCCTTACAACCTGCATTTTTCATATCCATAAATGTGGATTTGGACGTCAGGTGAAGAGGAGGAGGATTTGTTTTGTTAAAGGGAGATTGCCTTAAAAACTTGCGTACGAAATCTAAAATGTATTTACCGGAATACAAACCATATCCCGTAAAAATCCGAAGCGGATTCCAACCCTTTTTAAATTTTTTAAATTGAATGCTCCTCATTAATTCCTCAATTTCATCAACATTATATCCGGCGCAAATCATACAGGCCAGCAAGGCGCCCGCTGATGAACCTGAAAACCGTTGTATATTAGTAAATAAGCCGGCTTTATGAAGTTCTTTTATGGCGCCAACATAAGCAACGCCCTTTACTCCTCCTCCCTTTATGGCCAGGTTTTTAATTACTCTTACGCCACCCTCTGTTTTTGACAGGTCCTTATTCATTTGAAAACAGTTTGTTAATTCAAACTCAAGCTATAGGGTAATTACTTTGGAACTTTTAGAAATAGTGTCCGACGATTAGGGACATCGTAGAAGCTTTTGCTGACACAGGGGTTATTATCACATTACCAGTAAGCCGCTTTGCAATACATAGAGTAGAGGCCGGGCCGGGTTTGATTCTGAAAACTAATATACCCATTAAAATGCTAAGTGCATTAATAACTTTTATAGATGCTATTCTCCATGTGATTTTGAATATTGCCTAAACGACTACATTCACCATTTTGCCTTTCACAAAAATTATTTTCTTCGGTGATTTACCATCCAGCCATTTTTGAATAACCATATTATCCAAAACCATCTTCTCAATGTCTGATTGTGCTGCATCCAGGGCGATATCCATAGTAGTACGTAATTTTCCATTTACCGAAATGGGGTATTCTTTACTGCTTTCAATTAAATATTTAGGATCCGACTCAGGATAAGCTGCATCTAATATACTTCCGCTATTACCTGATAGTTGCCATAATTCCTCCGCAATATGGGGGGCATAGGGTGTTAAGAGAATCAGGAGCTTTTCAAGGATTTCTTTCTTGTTACATTTCAGGTCGCTCAGTTCATTGACGGCAATCATAAAACCACTGACGCCGGTATTAAAACTAAAACGCTCCGTTACTTCTTCAATTTGCTTTATAGTTTTATGCAGCACTTTTAACTCAGCATCTGTTGCTTTATCTTCATTCAATACTTTGCCTTTCACCTCATCATAAAATAAGCGCCAAAGCTTTTTGAGAAACCGGTGAACACCTTCAATGCCTTTTATATCCCAGGGTTTTGATGCCTCCAGCGGTCCCAAAAACATTTCGTACATACGAAATGTATCAGCACCATATTTTTCTACCACTTCATC
>JBPPMM010000574.1:0-3908 GCA_051306075.1 Chitinophagaceae bacterium | reverse complement strand
GGTTTGATAATTTTGATTGTCTAAGTCGATTTCGGAGTACTTGTATCCCGATTTTTATTTTGAACCTTCGTTTCAATTAATAGATTGGTTGTTTTCCTTTAACTTCTTACTTCTATTTTCAGTTGAACCAGCCTGAACAGGTTATAGGTCAGATTCATTAACCCGATAGCGGCCTGGTTTCTTACAAAGTTTCTGTAGTGCAAGTACATTTCATTCATGCTATTGGTCATGAAGCCAAAAATATGTTCTACCCGGGCCCTTATTTTTGATTTCTTTCTATTTCGTTGTTGTTGCCGTTTGGTGAGCGGATTACCCCGGTAACCTTTTTCATGGATACAGCTCTCAATATTTTTACTGCGGCATATTTGTTCTATGGCTTCACTGCGATAAGCACTGTCAGCATGAACAGGCTGGCCGCTATCTTCTTTGTTGCTTAATAATTTATCTATTACCTCACTGTCATGTATGTTGGCCGTGGTGGCTTTATAGCCGGTAATGAGTTTGGTCTTAGTATCGGCCTTTATATGGTTTTTGTAACCAAAATAATTTTTCCCATTGTGGGTTACCCACTGTGCATCGGTGTCTTTCTGGCGCAGTTTATTTTCGTTCCAGTCTTCGGGTATGGTTCCTTCTTTGAGTTCTTTATTTTCATCCCGGCTGTTGCGTTGCACAGGCACTTCTACAATTGAGGCATCTACTAATTTGCCTTTGTGTACTATGATCCCGTCTTTGTCTAACTGCTTATCGAGATAGCTGAATAATTTCTCTACCATACCACCGGCAGTGAGTTTATCCCGGAATAGCCAAATCGTTTTGGCGTCCGGTACCGGATCGTTAATACCCAGCCCTAAAAAACGCATAAAACTCAAACGGTCTAATATGGCATACTCTATTGTATCATCGCTCAGGTTATAATATCGCTGCAGAATAAGCACTTTAAACATCAGCACATAATCATATGCCGGACGGCCCCCTTTACTACGGTCAACTTCTTTATCAAAAAATTGCCGGAGAGGTTGGCGGAAAAATTCAAAATCAATATGACTGCTCAACCGTTCTAACGGGTCTTGCTTTTTACTCAACTTATCCATCCGTATTTGCTCGTCAAATAATCCTCTTGCTTTGGACATGATTATTGTTTTTATCTCAGACAACTGGTTACGCTAAAACATTGCTTCGTAACTTAGGTTTTTAGAGATGCCCTTAAATTTATTGGTTATAATTTACCCGGGTAATTTCCCCGGATATTTAAACAGGTGCATGGTATCACACCACAGGAATGGCGTATGAATAACCATTTGCCACATTTGAATTGAAATAAATTCTGAATTCAGGAGATAGTTATTGCTATCTTATTTAAGGACCATTCAGTGAAACTGCCGTTTTTAAAAATGCCGGACACAAAAAAAGCCGGTTAAACACCGGCTTCATTTACAAAATATTTTATTCGTTTTACAGTACAATCAAATCCTGGGTTAATGTACCAACAATTACATCATTATCAAAAGCAAGTACACGATATTCGATGGTTCCGCTGTTACCATTTAATTTATCCCTGAATGAATAAGCAAATAACTTTTCACCCATTAAAATTGCGATGGTTTTAAATTCACCACCTGAAGATTTTTTCTGAATTTCATAAACAGTTTTGGTTGATTCTTCCTTAACGGCATTCCACATAATGTTTATTTTACCCCCTGCTTGTAAGGTTACATTCATTGCTGCGTTTTCCTCAATTAGTTTGATGGGAGCTTTATAAGGCTTTACAGTTGCATGAAGGGAAGTGAAGATGAAAGTTGCGGCGATAAGAGTAATAATCTGTTTCATTTTTCAGGGGTTTTGGATTAATCAACCGTTTTTTTACCAGCGATTGTGAGACAAACATACTGCGGCTTTTCCCATCTTGCAAGTATTTATGAAATTATTTTTTACGTAAAATTAACTGCTATGTGGAGTTTATATCCGTTGTATTTTTTAATCCCCGTTTAAAAACAATTGAATGGCAACTATCTACAATTTAATTGTATCATTTCTGTTCCTACAGAAAAAATGAACTCATCCCAATGATTGGCTGAAATAACAAACTATCACGTAGTGCTTTTACTAAACTCTTGAGTCAAGACAGTAGAATAGAAAAAATAGTTTAGAACGTATCACCTTATTTGTGGTAGCGCTGCTAATATTTCTAAATAGAAGAACCCATCTTACATTTAACCGGATAATGAAAGGTGAACAATAAGGATCCCCTTTTTCTTAATCTTTTTGATGAATATTTTCTTCCCCGTCTTTCTTTGGATAGAAACGGACAAGCTTAATCACCTTTGCTTTTTCCCGGAACACCGGAGGAACAGGTAATATTGCCTGCTCGTGGTTCTCCGCTTCAATGATTGCATAGGCATTGTGGTCACCGTCTTTGCAGCCCCATTCAAAATGCGTGATGTAACCAGCGTGGAACTCAGCGAAATATTTTACTACCCGCCGGCAGTCTTCAGCAGTATGTCCTGAAATAACCATAAAACGATCCATAATTATAAATTTTATTTTCTGATTAAACTTCGCTCAGGTATTTTCTTACAAAACGTACCGCCATAGAGCCTTCTCCTACGGCGGAAGAGATACCCGTCATAGCGCCAAAACGCACATCACCGGAAGCAAATATTCCCGGTACACTGGTTTCGGACAAATAAGGTTCCCTTTCCAGTTTCCAGAAAGTATTAAATGATTTTTCTTTTAGCAAATCGCTGCCGGTAATAATAATGCCGTTTTCGTTTTTTAGCACCGTATCATTTATCCAGGCTGTTCCGGGTTTCATGCCAATATAAACGAATAGCGCTTTTGCAGGCACCGTACTTTCTTCCCCGGTCATTGTGTGTTTCAAAGTAATGCACTCCAGCACTGAAGAACCGATACAGGCTATAATATCTGTATTAGCAATGATTTTTATATTGGGGGTACGGCTTATATTTTCTACCAGATAGTTTGCAGCTGTTTGCGAAAGTGCATCAAGGCGTATCACCATGTTTACCTCTCTGGCAAATTTACTCATATACAAAGCAGCCTGGCAGGCTGAGTTTCCGCCTCCTACTAAGTAAACAGATTCGTTGCGGCAAGCATGTGCCTCTACTGACGCGGCACCGTAATAAACACCGGCACCTGAAAACTCTTCCATTCCGGGGATATCTAATTTTCTATATGCAACACCGGTAGCTATCACTACGGCCTTACTATGTACCCTGGTACCATCTGTCATCTCCGTGATCTTGTATCCATCTTTCACAGAAATATTTCTTACTTCCTGCGGCGTCAAAATTTCTGTACCGAAACGAAGCGTTTGAGTAATGGCCCTGCGGCTCAGTTCAGCTCCTGAAAGACCTGTAGGAAAGCCAAGATAATTTTCAATGCGGGCACTGCTGCTTGCCTGGCCGCCCGGATTGCTTTTTTCTATGAGTAATGTTTTCAATCCTTCGCTTGAACCATATACCGATGCTGCCAAACCTGCGGGTCCTGCACCAATGATAAGAACGTCATATATTTCTTTTGTAGCCGTTTGCCTGAGCCCGATGCCTGAAGCAAGTGCCGGAATAGAAGGATCGGTTATAAATGTACCATCCTTTAATATGACCAGCGGCAGCTGGGTATGTGTTACACCGGCGCTGGTTAAATACTTTTCTGCTCCTTTATTAGTTTCAACATCCATCCATATATAAGGAACCAGATTTCCGGAAAGAAATTCTTTAAGCCTATGAGATTTGGGTGACCATTGAAAACCGATAATGCGTATCCCTTCCTGTTCGGGTTTGTAAAGTGCCTGCCATTCATCCAGTAAATCATTTACTACCGGGAATAATTTTTCTTCTGTCGGATTCCAGGGTTTAAGTAAATAATGATCCAGTTTTATCGTATTGATA
>JBPPMM010000294.1:0-26443 GCA_051306075.1 Chitinophagaceae bacterium | reverse complement strand
GCATGATAGTGCCTGGCATTAGTGACAACCGTATTTTCCGTTTGCAATTTTCCCTGTAACACGGCATCGACCATTTTTTCTTTTAAAACTTCTGTATGCAGGTTTTGCCTGGCAGAAATTAAGATCATCTTTTCAATATCACTGAATTTTTTACGGGCTACGGCTTCGCCTGCTTCATCTATCTTATTTGCCAGTAATATATAATTCAATTGCAGGTTGTCGAGTTCCGATTTCTTATTTATGATTTCGTGTTTTTCATCCCTGGCATCAAAAAGATACAGGACCAAATCAGCCTGTTTCATTTTTGCAAGACTTCTTTCCATACCTGCGGCCTCTATTGTATCCACCGTATGTTGGCGGATTCCGGCTGTATCAATAAGCCGGAATAAAATACCATCAATGTTGATTATTTCTTCTATTGTATCCCGGGTAGTACCGGGTATGTCGCTTACGATTGCCCTGTTCTCATTCAGCAACGCATTTAATAAAGTAGATTTTCCGGCATTGGGCTTACCGATAATAGCAACACTGACACCGTTCTTTATTACGTTGCCTAACTGAAATGAATGGATCAGTTGATTGGTTGACTGGCTCAATTCATTGATCAATTCATAAAAGGCTGCCCGGTTAGCAAATTCCACATCTTCCTGTGAAAAATCCAATTCCAGCTCGATCAGCGCTGAAAACCTGATCAGCTGCTCTCTCAATGCTTTTAGTCTTTCCGAAAATCCGCCGCGCATGGTATGCAATGCAGCTTTATGCGAAGCCTCTGTATTGCTGGCAATAATATCAGCTACCGCTTCTGCCTGCGCCAGGTCCATTTTTCCATTTAGGAAAGCTCTTTGGGTAAACTCACCAGGCTTGGCTAATCTTGCCCCCGATTCAATACAGGTTTCTATTATTTGCTGATGAATAAAAGGGGAACCATGGCAGCTGATTTCTATTACGTCTTCACCGGTATATGACCTGGGTGAACGAAACAAGGACAGCACCACTTCATCAAGATGCTTATCATTCTGTTTCAAAAAGCCAACATGCAGGGTATTTGGCGGCTCTTTTAAAAGATCCTTTGAAGGAAACAAAGCATTTACAATTTTAAAACTATTTTTTCCGCTTAGCCTGATAACACCAATGGCACCAATGCCAGGTGGAGTTGCCAGTGCAACAATGGTATCATCCCAACCTGTTAAACTATTCATCATACTTAATAAAAAAATCTTCGATCCTTTTGCTATTATAAATCATTTCAAAAATAGACCTGATAAGGCAAGCAATAAAAAAAATCCCCTTACTGATTGGTAAGGGGATATCAAAAATAAATTCTTATTTGTTATTCTGACATAACCTGGAAAGTTATAGGCTGTTTTCTATATGCATTTACACTCCGTCCGTTCTGGATAGCCGGAGTCCAGGTGGGCCCCTTCTTAATAACCTTTACCGCTTCAGCTTCCATACCATATCCGTGGTTGGTCAATGCCCTAACATCGCTTATGCTTCCGTCTTTACTCACTACAAACTGGACATATACGGTATAAGTACCTTCAGGAGCTCCATTATCAACTGGTGCACTTGGATTAAGATTTCTTTCAAGATATTTTCTCCAGGCACTTTCGCCTCCTTTAAATGAAGCTTCTATTTCCACTTTTTCAAATATCTTATTATCGTCTTCTTTTTTCACTTCCACAATACCCTTTCCATCATCAATGACCGCGGGAGCAACGATACCTACATCCTTTATACCTTCCTGCTTTATTACATCAATTTTTGCTTCTTTTAATTCTTCCTGTGCAGGAGGTGGTTCCTGTACTTCCTCATCCTTTACAATTTTAGGAGGTGTGAATTTCTGCATTTCAATCTTTGGGGGATCTGGCGGCTTCGGTGGCGGTGGCGGTGGAATGTCCTTTGGCTTCTCTTCTTCTTGCTTGATATCCGCCAGGGTAACCTCCTTAATTTCCACTTTGCTTGATTTGCCGTCGTCAAGAGTATTTGCAAGTAAAGAACCTAACATAGCTACCAGGGCAATGGAACCTGTAATTACCAAAGCCATGATGATCCGCTTGTTATAAGTTCTTCGAAGATCATAAGCCCCATAATCCTTGTTCCTGCCTTCAAAAACCAGGTCAAGGACATCGGCTGATAATATTTTATTGGCTTCCATGTTTGAGTTTATTTAAAAATTAGATGCTATTCATGGTTCAATTCCATAAATTAATTAGCCGGGGCCGCTCCTCCGCCTTCCGTTGCTGCAATCAATTCATTCTCTGATTCAGCTATCTTAACCATGGCGAAACGTCTGACGTTATTTATGGTCATTTCATCCAGGATGTCTACCGTATTCTTATAAGTGGCCTCCGCATTGGGCTTGATGACAACTATAAAGTCTTCATCCGCACATTCCGATTTGGGATCTTTTCCTTTTGCCTTTGCCTTTTCTTCACATGCGGCACTGCCCCTGTAATTAGAAATAACCTCTTTCTTCTTCCTGATTATTTCATCGCGGATACCTTTGAAGGTCGTCTGCTTAAAATTACTTCCATCAGGCGCCAGCTCTCCTTCATAATAATAAACCTGGTCATTTTTTCCGATCATGACGGTAAGGGCTCCCGATTGTTTGGCTTTGGTTACCTCTTCATCTTTGTCCGTATCTTTTGGCATATTGAGGTCCATCGTTGAAGGGGAACTCATGGTAGCCGTGAAAATAAAGAAGGTAATAAGAAGAAAACCCAGATCTACCATTGGCGTCATGTCAACACGGGTGGAAAGCTTTTTCGCTTTTTTTACTCCTGGTCCTTTTTTGTGACCACCACCTTCAGAGATATCTAAACTTGCCATAGCCTGTTGTTTTTAGTTAACAATATTATTTTTTTTCTTGTCGGCGGATTATACTCAACTCAGAATTTGGCGGCGCATCTTCAGGTGAAGTAACCAGGTTATATTTATGTTCATCATTCCTTTTTAATGCGCTTACAACCGCTTCAAACGTTGGATATTTTGACTTTGAATCTCCTTTGATGAGGAAAGTAAGTTTTTCACCTGCAAATGCATTCTTGGAAGCTGCAACCCATTTTACCAGTTCATTGGTGGCTGAATCCAAAATAGGAATGCCGGGCTGCTTCACATTTTTCTGTTCATCTGCAGGAATCGCTAACAAACTTTTTAACTGCGAAAAAGGTACACCTACAGCAGCCGTCTTTCTGAAATTGGTAATTTCTGCTGGTGTCAATCCCAAATTATTCATGGTATTCAGTTCCTGCATTATTTTGTCAAAAACGGCTACATTTTTTTCCGAAAGAACAGAAAAGAAAACCCTGCCATCCGGACCAATAGTTACCATTACAGCATCATTTTCAGGCAATTTTCCAGCCGAAACTGAGTTTGGTGTTTTTATCTCAACAGGCTCCGGTGGTTTAAACTTAGTAGCCATGATGAAAAAAGTAAGAATCAGGAAAGCGATATCCACAAAGGGGGTCATATCTGTATCCGTGGTCTTTTTTACAATATTTACACTCGGCATTTTAAAAAATTTATAAATAAGATGAATCAGGATCCAATTTCCATAAGGTTCACCTGCAATCTTATAAAAATTATTTGTAAAGAGAAGCGAAACTTTGGGTCAGTGTAAAACCAGACTCGTCTATACCATAGGTGATAGAATCGATTTTGGTTGTAAAAACGTTATACATGATCAGTGAAAGTGCAGAGGTTCCAATACCTAAGGCCGTATTATATAATGCCTCAGAGATACCAACTGCCAGATCACCCGCTGCGCCTGCGCCACCTTCTCTACCAAGGGCAGAAAACGATTTGATCATTCCGATTACTGTACCCAAAAGTGCGATCAGGGTACCCGTAGATACAATTGTGGAAAGAAATACGAGATTTTTTGAAAGCATAGGAAGTTCCAGTGCTGTTGCTTCTTCCACTTCCTTCTGAATGGCAATCACCTTTTGTTCGGTATCCATTCCTCCTTCATTGATCAATTCTTTGTATCGGCGCAAACCGGCTTTCATTACATTGGCAACAGAACCGCGCTGTTTGTCGCACTCAGAAAGGGCGGCATCCACATTACGATTGGCTAGATGGTACTGTACTTTACGAATAAAATCAGAAATAGATCCGTTACCCAGTGCTTTACGGATAGTCAGGTATCTCTCAATAGAGAATACAAATACCATTAATAACATCCCGACCAATAAAGGAACAATGATACCACCTTCATAAATTCTGTGAAATGCATCTTTGGGTTCTTTGTGCTCTGGCCAGAAACCGCCTTCAGATGAAGGTTGTTCAAATCCACTGGGATCTCCTAACATAAATCGCCAAATGGCATAACCAGCAAGAATACATAAAATAGGGGCAATCCACGAAATGGCGTTACTGCTTTTCTTTGCTTGCACAGAGGTAGCCTTAACAGATGCGGACGCTGTTGGTTTTGTGTCAGCCATGATCTTAATTTTTTAGTGTTTTTTTAAATGTTAATGAGCCTTTTATTTGCGGATACAATTCTAATGAAAAAGTTTATATAAAAATCGTAGAGTATAGTTTTTTTGGATTCTTCATTAAAACAAGAATAGGATTTTGTGCCATGTCCTTTGTGGTCATCCAGAAACTATCGTTGACGTAATTAGATGGTTGCCTGTTTACGTTCTCAAATTATGTTCCTTTAAAAAAACCACTGATACCAGGATCAATAAATCTTGTTCTGTTATTCATATTCCGGGATTCACAAGCAATTCACCAATTTCTATTTTACACTAAATAACGAAGATTTTTTTGCACCGGGGTTCAAGTTAAGGATTTTTTTAAATGCAGCAACTCTATGACAAATAATTTGATAACAATTTTGACTAACATTCATTCTTATTTATTCATATCGCAATGCTTCAATGGGATTAAGTCTCCCTGCTTTTAATGCAGGATACAGACCAGCAAGCAGGCCTACCATCGAGCAAATGGCAATTCCATATGCTACCCAATTCCAGGGTACAACAAATCCTGTATCCAATACCATAGAAAAGATATTACCTACAAGAATGCCCAGGAATATGCCAAACAATGCACCCAGTACACTTATAATCATCGCTTCCAGTAAAAACTGACGCCTCACCATTTTACTTTTCCCCCCAATAGCCTTTATTAAACCTACTTCTTTCGTTCGCTCAGATACTGAAACCAACATAATATTCATCAATCCTATAGCCGCACCAATTAAAGTAATCAATCCGATTACCGTGGCAGAAATAGTAAGAAACCCAAGACTATTCATAGCTTTTTCCGCTATACTATCGCTTCTGTCCAATGCAAAATTATTTTCTTCGGTTGTTGTTAATTTCCGGATGGGTCTGAAAGCAGCTTCTGCTTCTCCCATTGCTTCATTTACCTGCAGAATATCATCGGTTAATACAGCTACTACAAAAGATGAACCGGAAGGAAAATTGCGGTAGATGCTTGTATAGCTGGTAATAACAATATTGTCCCTGCTGAATCCGAATGTTGATCCCCTGCTTTCCAACACTCCCAGTACCCGGTAAGGAATACTGTTTATTCTTATCATAGAATTGGTGGCCTTCTCTATGCCGGCCTTAAACATTTTTTTTGCTACATCATATCCCAGCAGACAAACATTAGCGCCTGACTGTACATCTACCCTGTTCATGTTTCTTCCATCAACGAGTGAAAATCCATTTAATAATAAATAATTTTCGTCGCCTCCAAGTAAGGTTACATTAGGACTTGTTTTCCTGTCTTCATGCGAGATAATGGTATTTCTGTTACCAAAAATGGATATACTGGTAACGGATGGATAATGATAAGTTCTTACAAAAAGCTCCGCTTCATCTTTGGTAATCTTTTTATCAAGATTAGATTTTTTTTCTTTTCGCCTGGATTTTTTCGAGAGTTCTGTTTTACGTCCTCCATCATTCCCGCCAAAACGTATATTTCGTTCTTTATAACGCATAGTAAAGGCATTGGCCCCCATGGATGAAAAGCTTTCTGAAAATTTTTGGTTCATTGCTTTGATGGCAGTGATGATGCCTACCAATGCCATGATACCAAAAGCAATAATGGCAACCGTTAGTCCCGTTCGTAACTTGTTGCTGCGAACGGTGCGAAAAGCAAGAGAAAATACATCAAAAAAACTCATTGGAAAGATGACTTATACCGAAATTAAAAAATTGACGGGATAAATACGTGAAATGATTTCAGAAAGCAGGATATTAAAAATATAGCCAGTTCAATAATAATTCAGGATAAATACCTAACAGAAGGATAACCGCGGCAAGAATAACCAGGCAATACTTAAATAGATTGGATGACATTAATGTAGCGTTCCCTTCCTTGAAATACATTGCCTGGATAACGCGGAAATAATAATAAGCACTGACAGCCGCCATCAGCACTGCAAAAATGACCAGCCACAAATTATTTCCCGAATTCATTGCTGCTTTCAGCATATAAAATTTGGCAAGGAAACCCGCTGTAAGTGGTATACCGGCTAATGATAAAAAGAAAAGGGTGATAACAGCTGCTATCAGGGGTTGTTGCCTGGCCAAACCATTAAAGCCTTCAAAAGTATAATCATTCATTTTTGCTAAAACAGCGAAAATTCCAATAGTAGCAAAACAATAGGCAGCAGCATATAACAATATCCCTTCTTTTGCATCCGTGTTCATGGCATATAAAGCAAGCAACATAAACCCTGCCTGGGCAATACTTGAATAAGCCAGCATTCTTTTTACGCTCCGCTGAAAGACAGCCGTAATGTTTCCTATTAATAAGGTAGCAACGGTAATGACAGCAACCCAAACTTTCCATTGAGCATCAAAAGAGCCGAATGTTTCATCAAACAACCGGATAAAGCCAATAAAAACAGCAGCCTTTACTACCGTAGCCATAAAGGATGTAAATACGGTAGGCGCTCCGTCATATACATCGGGGGTCCAAAAATGAAAAGGTGCAGCAGAAACCTTAAACGACATAGAAAATAACAGCAGCAACATACCGGCAACAGGTAAAACTGCAGGCTTATCCAATACAAATTTCATTTGATCCACATTAAAAGTACCCGTAGCCCCATAGATCAGTGCGATGCCCATCAACATTAACCCGGTAGAAAAAGCTCCCATTAAAAAGTATTTCAATGAAGCTTCATTACTCCTTAAATTTCTTTTATCACTACCAGTAAGAATATAAAGCGGTATGGAAATGATTTCTATACCCAAAAAAAGTATCAGCAGTGATTTAAAGGTTGTAACCAGAATAATACCACAGGTTATAAAAAAGATCAAGGCAAAATACTCAGCGTAATGTATACCCACCTTTTCCATATCCTTTGCAGATAAAATAAAAAATACCAGGGTAGAAAAAATGGCAATATTATTAAACAAAAGGGCAAACCTGTCGAACCGGATCATGCCTTCTGTGTTAATTTTAAAAAAGCTGGGGTGGTACATTTCATAAATATTGAGGACTAGCAACAGCACCATACCCACGATAGCACCCGTTCTGATAATAGCCTTTTGTTTCAGATAAACACCGCTGAATAACATGATAACTCCAAATAAAGCCGACAATATAAGTGCGTTCATGATTTCTCTACTTCTTTAACAGATGATGTATGTCTGATGCTTTTAAAATACTATCTGAAATATCGTTTGTAATATTTAATAGGGGTTGAGGATAGATGCCGATCCAGAAAATTAAAATCACAATAATTCCCATCGCCACTTTTTCAATCAATTTAATATCATGGGCAGCTTCCGTTACCGGAACGGTATTACCGTAAAAAATTTTCCGCACCATATTCAAGGTATAAACAGCAGCCAGTATGATGCATATGCCGGCCAGCACAGTAAACCAAACACTGTACTGAGTAACATCAGACCTAAATATTCCGGTAAACATCAG
Organism: Chitinophagaceae bacterium; assembly: GCA_051306075.1. Taxonomy (GTDB): domain Bacteria; phylum Bacteroidota; class Bacteroidia; order Chitinophagales; family Chitinophagaceae; genus Terrimonas_B. The sequence goes on along the minus strand of JBPPMM010000294.1, from coordinate 18,535 downwards.
GAATTCCCCGATGAATGCATTTGTAAGCGGCAATGCTATATTGGCCAGGGCAATGATTACAAATAAGATGGCCATAACCGGGGCCTTTTGTGCCAGCCCCCCCAGCTCCGAAAGCTTCCTGGTTCCGAATTGCCTTTCTATCAACTCCACCATAATCCATAAGCCGATGATGTTAATTCCATGACTGAACATCTGTATCATCACTCCCTGCATTCCAATTTTATTTTCTGAAAAAATAGCTATGCACATGAGGCCGATATGCGCAATGGAGGAATAGGCAATCAATCTTTTTATGTCATCCTGCTTAATTGCAATTAATGAAGCATAAACCATTCCTGTTACTGCCATGGAAGAAACCAGGTCGCCCCATGAATAGGAGGCTACCGGGAGGACGGGAAGCAACCAGCGGATAACACCCAATACACCCATCTTTACCATAACTCCGCTGAGCACCATTGTAGTGGCGGTAGGCGATTGCTCATAAGTGTCGGGCTGCCAGGTGTGGAAAGGGAAAATGGGCATTTTGATTGCAAAAGCGACAAAAAATAACCAGAATATCCATGTTTGATCCTTGTGCGCAAGTGAGGCCCCGGCTTTATAAAAGGATTCGATATTGAATGAATGATCCTGCGTCTGAGCATATACATATAATATGCCGATCAGCATTAATAAGGATCCGACAAATGTATAAATGAAGAATTTGAAAGTGACCGCTATTCTTTTTTCACCGCCCCATTGTGAACAGAGAAAATAAACAGGAATCAGGGCCAGTTCCCAAAAGAAATAAAACAGCAAAGCATCCATTGCAAGAAATACACCCATTAGTCCTGCCTGCGATAAAAGCATCAGCGCAAAAAAATGATGCGCTTTTTTATATGCCGAATGCCAGGTAGAAAGAAAGATAAGGGGAAAGGATATCGCCGAAAGCAAACAAAGTATCTGGCCCATTCCATCCAGCCTTACAGAAAAACTACTACCCAGGCTTGACAACCACGCTGATTGATGAGTAAGATATTTCGCCTCTGTAAAAACAGTTAATCCCAGCACAGAAACAACCAGCGTAACTAAAGATGAGAATAAAGACCACCTGCGTACTCCTTTTTCATTGCTAATGAAAAAGGACAACAGACCTGTAAGCAATGGAACTAAAATTAATAAAACTGCGATCATAAGTCTTGCCCTTTTTGCAAAGGGAACTGTTTATTTGTTGTTATTTTATAATCAATGCGCTCATCAAAGAATGCTCCATCAAACACCTGAAATTGTTTTCCTACCCGCCAGCTTCCTCCCTCTTCTTCTCTTTTATTCCCAGCTTCAATTCTTTATTTTTTTATATGTCCCATTATTTCCTTACAAAAAATTGGAATACAAAAAATAAAAGCATTCCTAATACCATCAGCAATACATAACTCCCAACTTGCCCGCTCTGCATAAAACGAACCTTACTGCTGCTGTAGTTCACCAACCTGCCAACACCATTTACAATACCATCAACAACCGACTTTTCAAATACATTCTTAAAAAAGTTACCTAACCTGCCCAGGGGCTGAACAATTATTTTATCATATATCTCATCCACATACCATTTGTTTGCCAATACTTTTCCAAATCCAGTCGCTTCTTGCGTATCTGGATTTTTACTGAATTTGTTCCATGCAAATATTAAGGTGATAACAATTAAGGCAGTTGATATACCTGCCAGCATCCACTCCGTAGCATGTGATACTTCATGAGCTTCCAATATTTTATACGAACCGGCAAATACAGGCGATAAAAATTCACCCAGCCAGTGAGCACCATGCATCATAAATTCCGGAATGCCAATATAACCACCAATGATAGAAAGTATAGCCAGGATGATTAGCGGGATGGTTATGGCAGATGGACTTTCGTGCAGGTGTTGTTCCTGTTCTGCAGTACCCCGAAAAGATCCTTTAAAAGTGGTGGCATACAAACGAAACATATAAAATGCAGTCAGCAAAGCCGTGGCAAGAGCAATTATATAAAGAACCGGCGACCTTGAAAAAGCACCGGCTAATATTTCGTCTTTGGAGAAAAATCCGGATAAACCAGGTATGCATGCAATAGCCAGGCATCCGATAAGGAAAGTAACATGGGTTATTTTCATGTATTTACTTAACCCACCCATTTTCCTGATATCCTGCTCTCCACCCATTGCGTGTATAACACTGCCGCTTCCAAGGAACAGCAAGGCTTTGAAAAAAGCATGTGTCATTACATGAAAAACAGCTGCAACATAAGAACCTGTACCCAAGGCAAGGAACATATAACCCAGCTGGCTCACTGTTGAATAAGCCAGTACTTTCTTTATATCATTTTGTTTAAGAGCTATGGTTGCACCTACCACTGCAGTAGCTAATCCTATTATAGCCACAATATTCATGGTGAGGGGGGACATGGAATATAAAATATTGCTGCGGGCAATCATATAAATTCCGGCCGTTACCATTGTGGCGGCATGTATCAATGCCGAAACCGGTGTAGGGCCCGCCATGGCATCCGGCAACCAAGTGTACAATGGTATCTGGGCGCTTTTACCCGTAGCGCCAATAAATAATAATAAGGAAATGCCGGTAATATCTGTTCCACTTAATTTTGAAACATTTTCAAAAACATTTGCATAGGAAACGGTATCCAGCCGATGAATGAGCCAGAATATGGCGATCAGGAATGCAAGGTCGCCGATCCTGTTCATGATAAAAGCTTTGTTTGCGGCTTTATTAAATTCCGTATTCTTAAACCAATAACCAATCAGTAAATAAGAACACAAACCAACTCCCTCCCATCCTATAAACATGATGACATAGTTGGCCCCCATTACTAATAATAGCATGGAGAAAACAAACAAATTCAAATAAGAAAAATATCTTCCGAAATGCTCAGATTTTTCTTCATGCATGTAGGAAGTAGAATACAGGTGAATCAAAAATCCAACTCCGGTAATAATTAAAAGAAAAATAGCCGACAACTGATCAATCTGAAAAGCAAAAGGAATGGACAGAGGCCCTACTGAAATAAAATTAAAATATTCTGCTACAAAAGTATTGCCACTCTTTACCTGGAAAAATACCCAAACACTTATAAGAAAAGAAACCAACACGGTGCCAGATCCGATTATTCCTATTACTCCTTTAGACAAATGTTTACGACCCAGCCCATTGATAAGAAATCCTATCAATGGTAATAATGGAATCAGGTAAACCAGTTGTAATGCATTTTTCATACCCCAAAATCCCTGAATGGAATTACTTCATTTTTGTTATTGAATATATCCGCCCTTTTTCTCCGCCTGTGGAGCGGGAAACTTAATGTTTTAACCTGTTTAAAAAATTTATATCTACCGAATGAATGTTTCGGTACATCATAACTATAATGGCAAGACCCACACTCACTTCGGCCGCTGCCACTACCATTATAAAAAATACAAACAACTGTCCATCCATACCTGCTGTTGGGTTCACAATCACTCCATTTATATGATGCATTTTTGAAAATGCCACCAATAATAAATTCACGGCATTCAGCATCAATTCAATGCACATAAAAATAATAATGGCATTACGTCGTGTCAGTACACCTACAATCCCGATGCAGAATAAAGCGATGGAAAGAAAAATATAATAATTTATTGGCATTGGTTCTTTATGAAAATTTGCGAATTTGAGAACGATCAGCACAATTATTATGCGACGGAATCATTTCAAATTCTCTTATTAGTCTCTTTTTCCTATTACAACTGCTCCTACCATAGCACTCAGAAATAAAATACTGCTTATTTCAAAAGGCACTACATAAGTAGTAAACAATTCTTTTCCCAGGTTTTTGATCAACCCGATATTTCCTTCATTTACCTGGGCCACCTGGCCTTTTAATTCACTGTTGCGTAATGCAGCTACCAGGATCAGTAATAAGCTTCCCCCTGATAATGCACCTGCAAAACGAAGCCACCGGTTCTTTTTCATTTCGGTTTCTTTATTCAGATTCATCAGCATGATCACAAATAAAAACAACACCATAATAGCACCGGCATATACAATGATGTTTACAATGGCAAGGAATTGCGCATTCAATAAAATATAATGCCCGGAAATAGAAAAAAAGGTGAGGATAAGCCACAATACACTGTACACCGGGTTTTTGCTGGCAACAACCATCAGGGCACCAAACAAGGCCATCACGGAAAGTAACCAGAAAAGTATTTGTGTAACGCTCATTAGTTTTAAACCATTAGTTTAAGTTGCAATGTAAAAATTAGGGCCAGCGGCATTTTGCCCTTATTCTTAAATTATTTTCATTCCCTCACTTCCTGAACTTTTGTACTCTTTTCTCCTAATGCTTTTTTATATCCTTCAGGATCTTCCTGGGGATGAGGTATCAGAAGATCTTCTTTCTTATAAATAAACCCTTCCCTTCCATAATTAGAGGGTGCAAATGTTTGAGACAGATAGATGGCATCTTTAGGACAAGCTTCTTCACAATACCCACAAAAAATGCAGCGTAGCATGTTGATCTCATATTTAGCAGCATATTTCTCTTCCTTATACAAATGCTCTTCCCCGGGCTGTCTCTCAGCTGCTTCCATTGTTATGGCTTCTGCAGGGCATGCCACGGCACATAAACCGCAGGCCGTACAGCGTTCACGACCTTCCTCATCCCTGTTTAATATCTGCAATCCCCTGAAAACTTTGGAGAAGGTTCTTTTTTGCTCCGGGTATTGAATGGTGGCTTTTCTTTTAAATAAATGAGTTAATGTAATCCACATACCTTTTGCAATATTCCAGAGGTATAGCTTTTCCACCCAGGTCATTGCTTTACGATCCACCAATTTTGCTCTATCTGTTAATTGCATATCAATACCTCAATGAGAATTAAAAATTTTCGCAAATATATATTTTAAGTTCAAGCATTTACAAGTGTGCACATCTTTCAATTCTCCACTTTACACCCATCACCGGTTCAACCAGAGAACCACGGCAGCTGTCAGTACCATATTAAATAAAGCAAGGGGAATTAAAGTTCTCCAACCCAGCTTCATCAATTGATCAAAACGGAAACGGGGAATGGTCCACCGTATCCACATAAACACAAAAATGAAAAAGAAAGCTTTGCTCATTAACACCACAAATCCAATGATGGCCATCACATTTTGATTCAGGCCCCAGGAGGCTTCATTCACAAAAGGAATATCATACCCACCAAAATACAAAGTAGACATAACCACCCCGCTCATGAACATATTTATATATTCAGCGAATAAATAGAATCCCAGTTTCATAGAAGAATATTCCTGGTGGTACCCAAAGTTTAATTCATTTTCCGCTTCTGCAAGATCAAAGGGAGTCCGGTTACATTCGGCCAGTGCACAAATAAAAAAGATAAGAAATCCGAGCGGTTGATAAATAATATGCCAGCCATTAGCCAATTGGTTGCTGACGATAGAACTCATTCTTAAATCACCAACGAGCATTAATACGGCAATTAATGCCAGTCCCATTGGTAATTCGTATGATACCATTTGCGAAGCGCCGCGAATAGCAGCAAGAAGAGAAAATTTGTTATTAGATGCCCATCCGCCGATCATGATTCCGTATACGCCCAAACTGACTACGCCAAAAATAAAAAGGATGCCAATATTTATATCTGCTATCTGCATGGGGATTTCCCTTCCGAACAAATGCAGTGAACTGCTCCATGGAATAACGGCACTGGTCAGTAAGGCTGTTATCATGGCCAGGCAGGGACCTAATATAAAAAGAAATTTAGAAGACATCATGGGTATGATCTCTTCTTTAAAAAATAACTTACCACCATCGGCCAGGGGTTGTAATAAGCCAAATATGCCGGCCCTGTTGGGGCCTATACGATCCTGTAAAAAAGCCGCCACTTTTCTTTCTGCATATGTAGCGTACATAGCTACTACCATAGATAAGGTAACCACCAATCCTATCAGCAGTAATTTTTCTATAATATAAAACCAATCAATTACCAGTAAGTGCATATCTAATTTTTAAATCTTGGTTTTATTAAAGGTATCTCCTGTTGCCGGGCCGTCAATTTCACTCAGATCAACCAATGGATCATTTACATCACTTACATCATGAATATCCATCAATAATTTTGGTTGTCTTCCCCCCATCACTTCCGAAATAGTTTCCATTGGTTTTTTTGCCCCAACATAATGGTTGGCGGAAATAACAGAATGCCTGCTTATCCTGGTTGGGCCTTCTATCACCCAATCGCTCAATTTCTTCTTATCAAACCGGCAGGAATTACATATCCAGCCTGGTTTGCCATCATAGCTTTGTACCTCGCCCCATTCATCCTTTCTTGCCGTAACACGTAATACCTCATCCCCACGATTCCATAGTGTAACCTTGCCCGAACATGTGGGACAGTCACGATGCGCATCCACAGGTTTGGTAAACCATACCCGGTTTTTGAACCGGAATGTTTTATCCGTTAATGCCCCAACTGGACAAACATCAATCATGTTGCCACTAAAATCATTGTCTATAGCTTTTGAAATATATGTAGAAATTTCAGCATGATCTCCCCTGTCCAAAATACCATGAACACGATTATCTGTTAACTGATCTGCAACATAGGTACAACGGTAGCATAAAATGCACCGGGTCATGTGCAACTGAATATAAGGACCGATATCTTCTTTATCAAAAACTCTTCGTGAAAATTCATAGCGGGTGCCGGCTTTGCCATGTTCATATCCCAGATCCTGTAAATGACACTCACCCGCCTGGTCACAAATGGGACAATCGAGTGGATGATTTATCAAAAGAAACTCTACAACACCGGCCCTTGCCTCTATTACTTTTTCGCTGGTTATATTTTTTACTACCATTCCATCCATCACAGTGGTGCGGCAACTTGCTACCAACTTAGGCATGGGCCGCGGATCAGCAGCAGATCCTGCCGCTACCTCTACCAGGCAGGTACGGCATTTTCCACCACTCCCCTGCAATTTGCTATAGAAGCACATAGCGGGGGGAGTAACTTCACCTCCAATTTTCCGGGCAGCCATCAGGATAGTAGTTCCGGGCTCCACATCAATAGAGATGTTGTCGATGGTTACTTTAAATATTTTTTTTTCTTCCGCCATAATTTATGCAACTACTTGTAAAGGCTCTGCATAATGTGCAAGCCCAAAATTTCTTTTTAAACACTCTTCCGGATTTAAAACATGCCATTCAAATTCATCCCTGAAATGCCGGATAGCAGCAGCTACAGGCCAGGCTGCGGCATCACCAAGCGGACAAATTGTATTGCCTTCAATTTTTCTTTGAATGTCCCATAGAAGATCTATATCACTGAGCTTCCCTTGTCCTTTTTCCAGTCGTAATAATAATTTTTCCATCCAACCCGTGCCTTCTCTGCAAGGGGAGCATTGTCCACAGCTCTCATGACGATAGAACCTGGCTAAGGTATACGTATGTTTTACCACGCACTGGTCTTCATCCAAAACAATAAAACCCCCGGAACCCAGCATAGATCCGGTAGCAAATCCACCGTCGCTGAGGCTTTCATAATTCATGAATCTTGTGTGGCCATTTGCTGTCTTTAATAAAAGATTTGCAGGTAGAATAGGAACTGAAGAACCTCCGGGAATGCAGGCTTTTAATTTTTTGCCTTTTGCAATACCCCCGCAGTATTCATCGCTATAAATAAATTCTTCTACGGAAATAGTCATGTCTATTTCAAAAACTCCAGGCTTGTTAATATTGCCGCAAGCGGAAATCAGTTTTGTTCCTGTTGATTTTCCCATTCCAATTTTGGAATATTCCTCACCGCCTTCATTAATGATGGGCACTACGGCCGCAATTGTCTCAACATTATTTACAACCGTTGGGCAATCCCATAATCCTTTTACGGCAGGGAATGGAGGTTTAATCCGGGGATTTCCTCTTTTTCCTTCCAGGGATTCCAGCAGCGCTGTTTCCTCCCCGCAGATGTAAGCACCTGCTCCGCTTTGTACATAAATTTCACAATCAAAACCACTCCCCAAAATATTCTTACCAAGAAATCCATTATTCTTTGCTTCCGCGATAGCTTGTTCCAAAATACCGATGATCCATGTATATTCTCCGCGGATATAGATATATGAACGGTTGGAACCCAAGGCAAAAGACGAAACAATCATTCCCTCTATTAATAAATGAGGGACAAATTCCATCAGGAAACGATCTTTAAAAGTGCCGGGCTCACTTTCATCTGCATTTACAACAAGGTAACGCGGTACGCCTTCCGGCCTGGCAAGGAAACCCCATTTCATACCCGTAGGAAAACCCGCACCTCCACGGCCTCTTAAACCACTACTCTTAACCTCCTCTACAATATCAGCGGGAGCCATTTTCAACGCTTTTTCTACACTGCGATAACCCCCTTCACGACGATAAACATCAAAAAACCTGATGTTCTCTATATGGACCTTATCTAATAATAATTTTCTTCCCATGCCTTGATCTCTTAACTTTTCAATCTAAAAATTTATCTTTTTTATTCAACTGTAAACAAATTATCCAACTTTGATCCTTCCATTTTCAAATCAATTATTGGCTGCCGAGCTAGCCCTGCATTCATCAATGATCTGGTCCACTTTTTCTCTCGTCAGGTGTTCCTTATAAAATTTCCCTAATTGCATCATGGGAGCATAACCACATGCGCCTAAACACTCCACGGTTTTCAAAGTAAACATACCGTCGCTGGTTGTTTGCCCCGGCTTAATTCCTAATTTTTCACCTATGTAACCAATAATTTCATCGCATCCGCTTACCATACAAGGACCCGTCTGGCAAACTTCAAACATATACCTTCCAACAGGTTTGAGATTAAACATGCTATAAAATGTAGCTACTTCATAAACTTCAATAGGTGTAATGCTAAGTAAAGAAGCCACGTAATCCATTACGGGAACATCCAGCCAACCCCCAAATTCCAGCTGAGCCAGGTGCAAAACAGGAATAACAGCGCTTTTTTGTTTTCCTTCCGGATAAAAAGAAATTATGCGCTGCACCTCCTTTAAATTATGATCTGAAAACTGAATGGTATTCATTGAAACAATATTCTATTTTATATTGAACGGGCTTGCCTGGAAAAATTTTTTCTTGCCAGATCCGCAAACAAATTTATCTATCCGTCCATTTCTCCTGCAATAAGATTCAGGCTGCTCATTACAATAATCGCATCACTTAACATAGAACCCTTTGTCAGTTCCTCGAATGCCTGGTAATAAATAAAACAAGGTCGGCGAAAATGCAAACGGTAGGGAGTTCTTCCCCCATCACTGATCAAATAAAAACCAACTTCTCCATTGCCACCTTCCACACTTTGGTATACCTCACCCTTTGGCATATCAATTTCACCCATAATAATTTTGAAATGCCAGATCAGGGCTTCCATTTTGGTATAAACATCTTCTTTTTCAGGAAGGTAATATTCCGGCACATCAGCATGATATATTTCCGCCTCTGCACCTTTAAATTCCTGTACTTTTTTAAATGCCTGCTCAATGATGCGAAGAGATTGCCACATTTCCTGGTTTCGTACTAAAAAACGGTCGTAACAATCACCGGTAGTACCAACGGGTACATCAAATTCAAAATCTTCGTAGCTGCTATATGGCGAATGAACTCTTACATCATAATCCACTCCGGCAGCCCGCAGGTTTGGCCCGGTAAACCCATAATTCATCGCCCTGTCTGCACTAATGGCCCCAACTCCCATTGTCCGGTCCATAAATATCCTGTTGCGGGTAAACAGGTTTTCAAACTCTTTTAATACCCTGGGATATTCATCAAGAAATTTTTGAAGTTTCTGAAAAGCGATATCATTGAAATTTCGTTCAAAACCACCTATACGTCCAATATTAGTAGTTAACCGGGAGCCGCAAACTTCTTCATAAATTTCATAGATCAGCTCGCGGTATTGCATCACATATAAAAAACCGGTATAGGCACCACTATCAACACCTACAATAGAATTGCAAATAAGATGATCGGAAATCCTGGCCAGCTCCATGATGATAACACGGAGATAGTCCACCCTTTTGGGTGTTTTCACTTTCAATAACTTTTCGCAGGTCAAGTGCCAGCCCATATTATTGATGGGTGATGAACAATAATTTAACCTGTCAGTTAATGGAGTGATCTGGTATAATGGGCGGCGTTCTGCAATTTTTTCAAAAGCCCTGTGAATGTATCCAATAGTTTGTTCGGTGGAGACAATTCTTTCTCCATCCAATTCCAGGATATTTTGCATCACACCATGAGTAGCCGGGTGAGTAGGTCCCAGGTTCAGTGTGGTGGTTGTTTTCTCTATACTTCCTTCTGGCAGTTTTATATGCTGTTCACTCATGATTCAAACTGAAAATTCTTAATCTGAAAATTTAAAATAGAACCTACATGACCCCATCGAATGTTGCACAAAACTATTTTCAAATTAGCGTTTTATACAATGTCTTCTCCTACGTTATTTTTCTCAGATTCTATTATGGTACCATGATCTGTTTTGTCTGTTCCAAAACCAATCATTCCGCCTCGTCCAAACATTTCATCATCCTTGTCTATACGTGATTGATCCTCTAATGGATACTGCTTCAGCATGGGGAAATAATCCATTTCTTCCACGTTTAATATCCTTTTTAAATTCGGATGGCCCACAAAGTTGATCCCATAAAAATCATAGGTCTCTCTTTCCATCCAATTGGCAGATGAAAACAGACCGGTGGCCGTATACACGGTTGGTTTATTGATATTGGTATAAATCCTAAACCGGATACGAACATTATCTTCCAGGTTATGTAAATGATATACAACGGCAAGTTCTTTCTCCTTTTGATCAGGAAAATGCACAGCACAGAGGTCAGTAAGAAACCTGAATTTCAACTCTTCATCATCAAACATAAAATTGAGCACTTTGAGGTTGAGCTCTTTTGGAGCTTCAAAGGTTAACATATCATAATGATCAGTAAATCCGGATACCTGTTCACCAAATTTCTCCTGTAATCTATGTATGATATGTTCGTTGGTAAGTGCCATTTCTTTTTAGAAAATTAAAATTTGTGGAGCATAATCTTTGCAATCGCAACCGGGCTATAACTTATTGTATGCCGTAGCTTTCCAACAGGGCTTTATACCTTTCTCCATTTCTTCTGCGCAAACTCTCCCTACCTACCAAATCCTGTATTCTCATCACGCCGTCTATTATTGCTTCCGGTCTCGGCGGACAACCTGGTACATAAACGTCAACCGGTACTACCTGGTCAATACCCTGCAAAACACTATAAGTATCAAATATTCCACCGCTGGAGGCACAGGCACCTACTGCCATTACCCATCGTGGCTCTGCCATTTGCAGGTACACCTGTTTTACAACAGGGCCCATCTTTTTTGCTACCGTTCCCATCACCATCAGCAGGTCACATTGACGGGGTGAAAATCCAACTCTTTCACTTCCAAACCGGGCCAGATCATAATGTGAGCCCATGGTTGCCATGAACTCTATACCACAACAGGAAGTGGCAAAAGGCAAGGGCCATATTGAATTTTTTCTCGCTAATCCAATTACATTATTTAATGAAGTGGCAAAAAAACCTTCCCCCTGGTGCCCTTCAGGCATGTCAGCAATACTGATATCCTTTACAAGAGGCTTTTGTTTTATATTATATGATACAGGACGTGACATTTTTAATTCTCCTCCCCAAACGGGAAATTTAATTTGGTTATTTCAATGGAATAAATTGGTACTTCCGCATTTTCTTGTCTGTGAATTGTGCTTATTTAACAATAGGGACAAAGATCTGTTCACTTTCATAACGTTTAAAATATCGCTAATCTTCCCACTTCAATGCCCCTTTTTTTATAATATATATAAATCCGCAAAGGAAAAAACCAACAAACATCAAAACGGCCCAAAAACCGCTCCAACCTAACTCCCTAAAATTTACCGCATATGGATAAAAAAAGATGACTTCCACATCAAACAATACGAATAAAATAGCCGTAAGAAAATATTTAATAGCCATGGGTTGCCTGGCATTCCCATGTGATTCTATACCGCTGGCAAAAGTTTGCAGTTTATCAGAAGTTTGACGCTTTGGCCCCAGTAAATGGGTTAATACCATCAAAAGAACAATTAATCCAACTGCAAAAATTATCTGTAAGGCAACAGGCAGATAGGAGCTTGCGTTTGAGGCGGATGGAGTTATCTGGAGTAAGTGGATCATGTTTTTTACCCTATGGGCAAAAATAAGGTAGCATGGTCAATTAACCACAATTTTTCCATCTTACCATTAACTATACTATTTGTAATTGAAAGAAGGATAAAAACGCAGCGGGTTCATATTATAATCTCATTAGTTGCTATACAAAAATGCCGCCCTTACTTGTATAAAGGCGGCATTTCCTATTTTCAAAAGAACTCAGGAATCTTTGGAACCCGATGAGTTCGGACGTATCATAGCCTTTGATAAAATATCTATGTTTTTTTGAATGGCCTCGCTGTTTTCAGGATCCAACGCTTGCCATTTTTTCAAATATTCTATTGCTTTCACTTTGTCACCTGCCTTATTTGCATAAAACAAAGCCAGAAAACTTGCTGCACTTATGTATTGTTTTTTATACTTAACCGTATCCTGTTCACTAAAAGAAAGAAGCTTTAATGCATCTGGAACCGCTATGCTGTCTTGTTTAGTAGAATCAATGATTTTTGCATTATTTAATTTCCACTCCCATCCATAAACTTCTTCGGGATACTTTTCGGAGAACCTGGTAAATGCTTCATAAGATTTTACATAGGCTTCGCCAAAATAATATGCACGACCCACATCAAACATTTCGTTGATAGTAGGTTTTGGTTTTAGGCGCACCAGTTCTTCCAGTAAATCGCCTTCTTTTTCCCGCTGCCCCTTATTTCTAAAAAACTCGATACCTCTTTTCAGTAATTCAACTTTATTTTCTATTACCGTGTCCACTTTCAAACCTTCCATATAGGAGTTATAAACTACGTCTTCCTGGCCGGGTATTATGGAATAGGCTGATGCTTTCATCTGGTAGTCGATAGGAGAAAGATCATCTGGTTTTACTTTTACGAAATACAGGTCAACATAATCTTTGGCCGCAGCGGTATCTTTTTTCTGCAAATAACTATCTGCAATCAATTTATAAACCCTTGCTTTGGTAGTAGTGCCTACCTGGGAAATAAGATTCTTGGCTCCGGATATGGCCCCATCAAAGTCTTTTTTCGCCCAAAGAGTCTGCACTCTTAAATAATCATTTTGGGGATCAGGATCAGTAGTTGCAATGTATTTTTTGGCGAAATCTTCCGCTGCATTAAAATCCAGTTTTCCTAATTTAAAATAGTAAAGATCATAAAAGGCAGGGGAAAACCTGGAATCTTTTGCAACGGCTTCATTCAGGAATTTTTCATATAAATCCCAATTGCGCTGGCTGTTGAAAAGATGAGCCATCCGATGATAAGGAACGGGATAATTTGGATTGGCATCTATAGCTTTCTGATAATTCTGGTAAGCTAAACCACCCGATTCTCCCGGCTTTGCTTTGCGATAAGCGTTTCCAAGATTTAAATAAATATTGCCTATCAGATCATCGTCTTTAATTTTTTGCTGAGACGCTTCTTCCAATTTCTGAATTGCATAATTTATATCCCCGATTTTCTTCTTATCTGTATACACTTCAGCTATGGCTCTGCCGACTGCATTTAGAATCACTGGGTCGTTTCCCTTTCTGCCCTTGGTCATAGTTATTGCAGTTTCAAAACGCTGGCGGGCTTCACCTACCTTATTTTGCATCAACTCTACCTGGCCCATTCCCACAATAACCAGGGGGGCATTTGCACTGGCGAGCAAGGCTTTTTCATAAACACTTTTGGCCCCTGCTGTATCTTCCATGGCAATATAAGTCTGCCCCAGCCAGTAAGTGGCTTCAATATTATTGGGATTAGCCGCTAACAATTTTTCAAAGGTTGCTTTTGCACTTTTGTAACGTTCAGAGTAAATATCTTTTACGCCATCCTGAAGAGATTGCGCCTGAATTACACTGACAAATAAAAAGCCAGTTAATAAAAAGGTAATAGATGATGTCTTCATTTTTTAATCGCTTTTTAAGAGTTGTAAATATAACTACTTTGTTTTATTCCCTGAGCCGTATTGGCCTAACAATAAAATCCTTTTGAGCCGGCATCAGGTAGGCACGCCTGAAAATCAATTGACCTATTTCTCCACTCATAAAATCCGCAAATCCTTTTCCCAGTCCCCTGTAGTTCTCTTTCAATATATATACCAAATCACGTACCATGGGATAACGCCGAAGATAAATATTGATTTGAACAGGCAAAATATATTTTCCGGGCAGATCTGTACTTTCCAGATGCGCCATTTTAACTTTCTCCAAAAAACTGATTTGCTTTTCATCTTCCCTATTTCCAATCCAACTAACACCTATGAAACCGATAGCATCCGGATTTTTTGAAACGTAATCAATTACTCCTTCGCTTGTACGGGCCGCTACAGCTTTGGGAGTTAGTGAATCATTTTTTAACACTGAATCGACGATATAACGTACCGTACTGGTTGCCTGCACCCCATCAAATACCGGAATTAAATCTTTCCTAAACTTTCCGGTCAGTATTTCTTTGATCTCGTCCATGGTGAAAAGAGAATCTTCTGCCTGTGGGTTGACAATAACTGCAACAGCATCCCGTGCTACAACCATGCTCCTGGGCGAAATGCGGAAAGAATCAACAATAAAATTCCTTTCACTTTCGCTATATCGTCTGGTTGCAATAATCAACCGCACACTATCCACTGCCATATCCTTTAAACATTCGGCCTCCGGCTTATAAGTAACTACAATTTCGGTACCCGGAAAATTGGCTTCATACACCTGCACATGTTCATCAATGATGGGTTTAAAAGTTTCGTCGGCACTAACATAAATTCTTCCTCTTTCCGGCGTGTCTTTTAATTCATTTTCCTTTTCTTTAAAAGACTGGCAACCACTCACCAAAAACAAGAAACAAAAAAACAATATTATTATGCTGGCGTATCTGCTATATTTCAATATTCCCATCTGCCAATTCTTAATTTTTTTATCTACCGAAATTTGCCGGCAGCATTTATATCATTACCTGAAATAATTTTTTTTATACCCTCTGTAGATTCTCCAGCTGCCATATAAAATGCATATCACGCCAAAAATTTTATCCATATCGTTTGGCGGAAAATTTTCATTGAATTGAAGTTTAAATTTATCGCGGATCAGAAAAAAAATACCGGTAACTGTGATCAATAATCCTATAGCATAGTCCATAAGGGCACGCCTTATGGCAATCTGCCTTCTTTTTTCTTTTTCAAATTCTTCCATTATCAATGTAGCATTCAGTTTGGGCAAATTATCACATTTTATTGATCCATCCTGATAAATGTTACAGGGAGCACATAACTAACGGGTACTGCTACCCCGTTTTGAATAGCCGGTTTCCATTTGGGCATTTTCTTACACACCCTTATTACTTCTTTGTCAAACAACTCTCCACCAGATTGCACAATTTCAACCCATGATACAAGACCGTCTCCGCTTACTTTGAAACGAGCTTTTACCATTCTCTTTTCATCAGCTTCCAGTTCTGCGGGAATATTAAGATGACGGGATAGAAATTTCATCAGCGCATCGTTTCCACCGGGAAATTCAGGATTAGAATCAGGCAACAATTTCTTATCCGGCGCCGGTAAATTTTCTTTTACATAATGTTCCAAAATACCTGTTCCGCCTGGTTCAAAACCCCGGGCACCATCTGTCCCGTCAGCATTTATATAAGCAATCTTTTTATTGTTTATATCTGCAGCACTGGCTACGGGCTCGGGATCTGCTATATCATCCGGCACTATAACAACCGGTGGAAATTCTATTTTTGCTATGGGCTCTGCAGGCTTTGGTTTCAAGGATCCGGCATCTGCTTTTTTTAACGGTGGTTTGGGATCCGTTATTTTTTCTTCCGGCCATTCTATTACAGTAACCCTCCCATTGTTATCCGGGAAAGGAGCACTCCCTTTAACAGGTTCACTAAACAAACTGCTTGCTACGATAAAAAAAAATCCCATAGACAAACCGGTAACCAATGAAAGCAACAACCGGTTGTTGTAACTTTTGCGAAGTGCATAGGCACCATATTCTTTGTTGCGGTTATTAAAAATAATATCAAGCAGGCTGGCATGCAGCAATTCATTATTTGTCATTGTGGCAATTTAAAATTGAGATGCGGATAAAGCTTTTATCCATAACTCTTCATTTTTTATTAATGAAGATTTATTAAATCCATAAAAGAAAATTCATACTAAAATGGAATTACAATTTTGACAAGGATCGCTCAAAGGTGAAAGGTCATGGTTATATTTGCCCCATGAAAATTTTAATGGTTTGCCTGGGAAATATTTGTCGCAGCCCATTGGCAGAAGGCATTTTGCAACAGAAGGCATTTCAGGCCGGTTTAAACTGGAGTGTGGAAAGTGCCGGTACTAATAGCTATCATACAGGACAAGCGCCGCATCCCCTGTCTCAGAAAGTGGCCAGGTTAAATGGTATAGAAATTTGCAATCAGAGAGCCAGAAGATTTACGGCAGAAGATTTTGAAATTTATGATAAGATCTATGCACTGGCCGGGGATGTAATAGATGAAATAAAACAAATTTCAAAGAGAAAATTTGATGCTTCTAAAGTGGATTTACTGATGAATGAATTATTTCCCGGACAAGATATGGATGTACCGGATCCCTGGTCCGGACCAGAATCCGGTTATCATGAAGTATATAAAATGATACATGATGTGTGTGATGCCATTGTTGAGAAATACAGCACCCGGAATAAAAAAGAATCCGGCACCCAACTTAAATTGAAATAGTAAATTAAATGGCAAAACCATCACTTCCGCAAGGAACAAGAGATTTCGGACCCGATGTTGTTCGCAAACGAACTTATATTCTCAATACCATTAAAGATGTTTTTGAAATTTACGGATTTCAGCCGCTGGAAACTCCCGCCATGGAAAACATGGAAACCCTGATGGGAAAGTACGGCGAGGAAGGAGATAAATTAATTTTCAAGATCCTGAACAATGGCTTGAATGATCCAAAAAATATGGACAAAGCCAGGACCGCTTTTGCCAATGTATTGCTGGGCAGGAATGACAAAAATCTGACTGAAAGAGCATTGAAATATGATCTCACTATTCCCTTTGCCCGTTTTGTTGCGATGAATTATGCCACGCTTACCATGCCATTTAAACGCTATCAAATACAACCTGTATGGCGGGCCGACCGGCCACAAAAAGGCAGGTACCGCGAGTTCTATCAGTGCGATGCTGATATTGTGGGTAGTAAATCCTTAATAAATGAAATGGAACTGGCCCTTATATATGCAACTGTTTTTAAAAAACTAAATGTAGATATAGAATTAAAAATAAATAGCCGCAATATCCTGGTAGCCCTTGCAGAAAAATGTGGTGGAGCTTATAAGATGATGGACATTACAATCGCCATTGACAAACTGGATAAGGTTGGTCCTGATAAAGTAAAGGAAGAATTATCACAAAAGGGTTTAGACCAGGAACAAATAATGCTTATTGAAAGATACCTTGAGATTGCAGGAACCAATGAAGAAAAAATAATGGGGATCCAAAGTTTACTGGGAAACAGTGAGGCTGGAAAAAAGGGAATAAATGAACTGGAGTTCCTCACCTCTTCTCCCATGATGGCAAAGCACAGCTCACTTACTATTGACTTTACACTGGCGAGAGGATTAAACTATTATACAGGTATTATATTCGAGGTTAAAGCCCTGAACGTTAATATGGGAAGTATTGGTGGTGGTGGTCGCTACGATGATTTGACTGGCTTGTTTGGAGTGCCGGATGTACCGGGTGTTGGCATTTCTTTAGGTGTAGACCGGATTTATGATGTAATGCAGGAATTAAATCTTTTTCCTGCTGATGTATATATCGGAACCCAGGTATTGTTTTTTAATCTTGGCGATGCAGAAAGCCAGGTGGCATTTGAACTAATGCAGCAACTCAGGAATAACAATGTGCGTTGCGAGTTGTATCATGAAACAACCAAATTTGATAAACAGTTCAAATATGCAGAGAAAAAGAATATTCCATTTATTATCATTATTGGAAGCAAAGAATTGGAGGAAAAAAATTGTGTAATTAAAAACCTGGGTACGGGAGAGCAACAAAAAATTTTGATCCCTGATTTACTCCGGTTTTCCTTTTCCTGATTCACCCAAAACACCAGGTTACAATTTTTAGCAGGCGAATTGTAATTAGATAAATGAAGACATTATAATTTACCAGTGATCTCCTTTAAGTGATGCTCCAGGTGCGAAACATAATCGCAAATGATCCATCCCTGGCATTTTGTTTCCCCATTATCATATTGCGGATCTACCGGGTAATCTAACTTTTCTTCGGGAATACTGTTGACCAC